>JAKAFK010000145.1 GCA_021817985.1 Pseudomonadota bacterium
CACACCGGCACCCACCGTGCGCCCGCCCTCGCGGATGGCAAAGCGCAAGCCCTGCTCCATCGCGATCGGCGCAATCAGCGTCACCACCATCTTCACGTTGTCCCCAGGCATCACCATCTCCACCCCCGCCGGCAGCTCGCAGCTCCCGGTCACGTCCGTCGTGCGGAAATAAAACTGCGGCCGGTACCCCGGGAAGAACGGCGTGTGCCGCCCGCCCTCGTCCTTACTCAGGATGTACACCTCGCACTCGAACTTCGTGTGCGGCGTGATGCTCGCGGGTTTGGCCAGCACCTGCCCGCGCTCGACTTCCTCGCGCTTGGTGCCCCTGAGGAGCACCCCGATGTTGTCCCCCGCCTGCCCCTGATCCAAGAGCTTCCTGAACATCTCCACGCCCGTGCACACCGTTTTGAGCGTCGGCTTCAGACCTACAATCTCGATTTCCTCGCCCACCTTCACGATCCCGCGCTCCACCCGCCCGGTCACCACCGTGCCGCGCCCGGAGATCGAGAACACGTCTTCCACCGGCATCAGGAACGGTCCGTCAATCGCCCGCTTGGGTTCCGGAATGTAGGAGTCCAGCGCATCGGCCAGCTTGAAGATCGAGCCCTCGCCCATGTCGCTCTTGTCGCCTTCGAGCGCTTTGAGCGCCGAGCCGATGATGATCGGGGTGTCGTCCCCGGGAAACTCGTACTTCGAGAGCAGCTCGCGCACTTCCATCTCCACCAGCTCAAGCAGCTCCTTGTCGTCCACCAGGTCAGCTTTGTTCATGTAAACAATGATGTAGGGCACACCCACCTGCCGCGCCAACAGAATGTGCTCGCGCGTCTGCGGCATCGGACCGTCCGCGGCCGATACCACCAGAATCGCCCCGTCCATCTGCGCCGCACCCGTAATCATGTTCTTGATGTAGTCCGCGTGCCCAGGACAGTCCACGTGCGCATAGTGCCGCTTCGCCGTCTCGTACTCCACGTGCGCCGTGTTGATCGTGATCCCCCGCGCCTTCTCCTCCGGCGCCGAGTCAATCTGGTCGTAGGCCTTCGCCTCTCCACCAAACTTCTTCGACATCACCATCGTGATCGCCGCCGTCAGCGTCGTCTTCCCATGGTCCACGTGTCCTATCGTCCCTACGTTCACGTGCGGCTTCGTGCGCTCAAATTTTGCTTTTGACATGATGAAGTCCTTCTTTATCGATTATCAAATTGCCAAATATTCGTGGTGCCGTTGGCGCGGATTGAACGCGCGACCTCTCCCTTACCAAGGGAGTGCTCTACCACTGAGCTACAACGGCGTAAACCGCTTCGACGTCGGTTTGCTGCCCGGGGCCAGCATGCTGGAGCGGGTGAAGGGAATCGAACCCTCGTCGTAAGCTTGGAAGGCTTCTGCTCTACCATTGAGCTACACCCGCGTTTCACGACCGAACCCTTTAATTGCCACCCAGTGCACATACCGCCCAAACGCGCCGCAAAAACTTGGTGGAGGAGGTTGGATTCGAACCAACGTAGGCGCAAGGCCAACAGATTTACAGTCTGCCCCCTTTAACCACTCGGGCACCCCTCCAAACGAAACGGGCGATTATGCTCGTTTTCCCGCCGCCAGTCAAACAAGTCTCGGAAGCGCTCATCGGACAGCCCTGCGCAAGTGCAGGCTACGGCCGCCTGATGCTAGCATTCTCATCGTTGTGCAGCTTCGCCGCAAGCAAAGCCGAAGCGCCGGCAAGCCCCGGGAGCGACAACCGGCCCGGTCGCGGAACAGGGCAAGTACCCGGCCGCAAATTGTTCTCCATAAAACCAATTTTGAGGTGCGCCGATGAAAAAAACCGCCCTTGTGCTGGTCCCTGGTTTGCTCTGCGATGCCCAGTTATGGCGATCCCAGGTCGAGAACCTGGCCGATATCGCGGACATCTGGATCGCCGACCATACGCGCTCCGGCACCATGGCCGGCGTGGCGCGTGACGTGCTTGCCGACGCCCCATTCCCGAACTTCGCCCTCGCCGGGCTGTCGATGGGCGGCTATATCGCGTTCGAAATCATGCGTCAGGCAGCGCGTCGCGTCTCCCGACTCGCGCTGCTCGATACTGCCGCCAACGCCGATTCGCCGGGGCAGGCGCAAACGCGCATGGAACTGATTGCACTGGCCGAGCGCGGCGAGTTACCGCAAGTCACCGAAATCCTGCTGCCGCTGCTCATTCATCCTTCGCGGCTCGGTGAGCGTGCACTTACCGACGTCGTCAGGTCGATGGCAAAAAACACCGGCAAAGATGCCTTCGTGCGCCAGCAAAAAGCCATCATGAGCCGGCCCGATAGCCTGGACCTGCTCCCGGCGATCAGTTGCCCGACGCTGGTGCTCTGCGGCCGGCAGGATGAACGGACTCCGCCGGCGCGCCACGAGGAAATGGCCACCGCGATCAAAGGCGCAAGCCTGGAAGTGATCGAAGAATGCGGCCACCTCTCCACCCTCGAAAGACCGGCCGAAGTGAACGCCGCCCTGCGCCGCTGGCTCGGCGCTTAAGCGTCGGAAACGGGCGATAGCCCGTGCCGCGCCTCCGACCACGCGGCCCTCCGTTCACGCTGCCTCGCGCCGACCGCCCTGTTTCCAATTCCGGGCATTGCAGGTATCATGGAACTTGGAAAATCGAAAGCTGAAAAAGGGCCAAATTTTGGACGCTTTTCTCTACGAAATTCTCGAAGTCAGCCCCAGAGCGCGCCCCGCGGTGATCAAGGCGGCGTACCGCTGCCTGGTGCAGGAATGCCACCCTGACAGGAATCCGGGCAACCCGGACGCCACCGCGCGCATGTCCCTGATCAATCATGCCTACTCGGTGCTCGCCGATCCGCTGCAGCGCGCCCGTTATGATCAAAAAATGGGCATACAGGCGACCGAACGGCGCGGCAGCGGGCTTAGCTCGAATCCAGTCAAACAGGACCCCGGCAAGGGCCGCGCCAACCTGCGTCCTTTCGCCTTCCGCCCCCTGGTCTAACTTCCCCGCAGGAACCGCTCAGTCCTTGGCCTTGATCGCGTCGGCCACCTTGCGCCAGCTTTTTTCCGACTTCGCGACCGTGCCCGCGCCCACCAAGTCGGCCATCCAGTCCTGACGCTGGGCCGTGGGGGCCGCCAGCAGCGCCTGCATGCCCGCCTCCTCCACCGTGCGCGCGACTTCGCGCATTTCCGCGGCGCGGCGGCGTCCGTGCTGCACCACGCGCGACACCAGATAGTCCGCCTCCTGCTGCCAGTCCAGGCCGGGATAAGTCTCCACCAGCGAGGCAAGCACCTGCTCCTCGACTCCGTAGCGCCGCGCGGTAAACAGGCATTCGACCGTCAGCGCCTCCAATCCCTTGATCATGATACTGCGGCACATCTTGACCGCGGACGCGACGCCGATCTCGGCAACGCCGGTTTCCAGGCGCATATCGGCCGGCGCCAGCAAGCGCGCGAGTTCCTCGCGTTTACTTCCGCCGAGAATGATAGGCACCTTGATGCCATAGGGCGGCACCGAGCCCATCACGGCCGCCTCGACATAATGTCCGCCCGCCGCGTCTACCAGTCGGGCACTCTTCTGCTTGGTGGTGGGCGAGGCCGAATTGAGATCGACAAAGAATTGGCCCGGCCGCATATGCCGTGCAGCCTCCTCGGCCACGGCGAGCGTGGAGGAGGCGGTGACCGCGGAGATCGCCACCCGCGCATCGGCGAGCGCCGCAGCAAGGCTGGCGCAGGGCCGCGCGCCGAGCGATGCGGCATGCGTGCGCATTGCCGCGCCTGCGTCGGCGTCGGCCAGCAAGATGTCGAAAAAAGAAATCTGCGCGCCGCGTGCGATTAGCTCTTTGGCGAATATCTTGCCGACCTCGCCGTAACCGACGAGCGCAATGTGCAGATCAAATGCAGTGTTGTCGTTCCGAGTCATTTGGCGTCGCTAAGAATGATGAAATGGAAAACCGCTTAATCAGAATTGTGCCGCATACTGGGCCGGATCGATTCTCGCGCCTATGACCAGCGGGCGGTCCTTGGCGCGCGGGCCGGCGAGCGCGGCTTCGAGCGCTTTGGCACTGTCGACGTCGATGCCGTCGCAGCCCATGGCGCGGGCCAGCATGCTGATGTCGGTGGCCTCGATCACGGTTCCCCAG
>JAKAFK010000146.1 GCA_021817985.1 Pseudomonadota bacterium
TCGGTCACTTTCGACTGCGACTGGGCATGACGCTCGGCGTGTTCCTTTTCGACCGTCGCAAGGCGGATTTGCAGTGCCTTGGCGGCTTCGCGCGCGCGATCGACCTCGAGGGCGAAGTGCCGCTCCGATTCGGCGCGTGCCTGGATCGCCTGGTCGATGCGCGCCTGGGCGCTCTCGCGATCCCTCCGCGCTTCCGCTTGCACCTGATCGAGTTCCGCGCGCGCGCCGGCGATCTCGGCTTGGGCGCGGCCGAGCCGATCTTCATTCAGACGCAGCTCACCGCGCAGGGTTTCGGCCAAGTTCGCTGCGGCCTGCGCCTGCTCCTGTGCTTTCTGCAGGGACTCCTGCGACATACGCTCGCGCGCCTCCAGCTCCGCAACGCGGGCCTCGGCCTGCGCCCGTAGACCGGCGAGCACCGCCTCGCGCGCCGCGATCTCCGCGTCTGCCTGCTCCTGAGCGTGGGCGAGGGCGTGCTGCCACACGGTGGCAGCTGCCTGCGCGATCACCTCGGGGACCTGCGAGACAGCCGAAAACGCGCCCGGATCGCGGATTCGGCTACCCAAGGCCTTGTACCAGGAGTCGAGATACGCGAGAACCGTGTTGGGCGACCCGCGCCCGAGGCGATCCCGGACCTTTTGCACCGACGGCCGCACGCCATCGAGCAACATCGCGTCGGCGGCGTTCCAGACGTCGACCTCCTGAATCCCGCCGGTGCGCCGCAGCGCCTTGGACTCGGCCATGGCCGCTACCACCCACCCAGCTCGGTATAGCGCGCCACAGCGCGCTCGAGCCGCGCTTCGTGCCAGGCGAGCTTGCCGCCCCGGTCGCGGGACTTCTTCCAGGCGACCGCGGCGGAAGCGAGCGCCATCAGGGCGTTCACTTGGCGCGCTTCCAGAACCGGGTCCGGCGCCGCAACCGGCGGCGCCGTCGGCCGCTCGCGCGCGGCACCGGCGTCGACCTCGATGCCACAAGCGCGGTCCACCAGGACTTCAATCGGACTTCTACCCACGGGAGCCTCCAATTCTCGATTTGGCCACGCCCGGGCTGGCCGGGATTCACGCGATTTCCGGTGCCGACCGGGGCGAGGTGAAGCAAAGATCGAACTTTTCTTGGCGATTTCGGCGCCCTGCCCGGCCGCCGTTACATGCCGATAAATTGGGATTATCGACCCCTATTGCATAACGCCGGTAACATGCCTTACAATTTCCATAACAGAGATAACATATCTCATGGCCACCAAACCGTCAACCGAGCTCGCCAGCGCCACCACGCCGACGGCGCTCGACCCCGCGCGCCTGGACGAAGCGGCGCAGCAGGCCGCACGCGAACTCATCGCTGAGGGCGAATCGCGCAACACGCGCGTGAGCTACGACGCGGGACTGCGGTACTGGCACAGGTGGTATGCGCTGCGATTCGGCCACGCGCTCAACCTTCCCGTGGCGCCCGCGACGGTTGTGCACTTCGTGCTCGACCACGCCCTGCGCCGCAACGAGGACGATGCCCTCGTCCACGAGCTCCCGCCCGAGGTGGATGCAGCGCTGGTGCAGTCGGGTGCCAAGGCGGCCAGAGGCCCGCTCAGCATGGCGACGATCGTCCACCGCGTCTCGGTGATGTCGAAACTTCACGAGATCTCGAGGCTGCCAAACCCCTGCAAGGACCCCGGCGTGCGCGAAGTGCTCGCCAAGGCGAGGCGCGCCCACGCCAAGCGCGGCGAACTCTCCCGCGGCAAGGACGCCCTCACCAGGGAGCCGATGGAGGCGATCCTCGCCACCTGCAACGAGTCCGTCATCGGCAAACGCGACCGCGCCCTGCTGCTCTTCGCGTTCTCTTCGGGCGGGCGCCGGCGCTCCGAAGTCGTGGCCGCAACGATGGAGACCGTCCGGGCCAACCTCGACGGGACCTACACGTTCGAGCTTCGGCACTCGAAGACCAACCAAGCCGGCAACCGCGGCACCGACGACTTCAAGCCAGTGAGCGGCCGCGCTGCGCAAGCGCTCGCGGCTTGGCTGGAAGTGGCGAAGATCACCGAGGGCCCCATCTTCCGGCACGTGCGCCGCGGAGGCGCGGTCGCCGGCCCCCTCACCGCGCGCGCCGTGCGCTCGATCGTTATCAAGCGCTGCGCCCTTGCCGGGCTCCCGAAGCGCTTCTCCGCCCACTCGCTGCGCTCGGGATTCATCACCGAGGCCGGGCGCCAGAACATTCCGACCGCGGACGTCATGGCCCTCTCGGGGCACAGGGATCCGGCGACCGTCGCGCGCTATCAGCGCGCCGGTGCCCTCCACACACACATGGCTGCAACCCTGCTCGACACGCAAAGCGAACAGTGAGCGATCGCCCGATCCGCCGCGGTTCTGCGGGCGGGCGACAACTCATGCGGTTTCCAGCAAAATCGACCCATCTAGCTGTTTTTACAGCGTTTTCCGCACTGCCCTCGCTCCCTGCGAAACCTCCGCTGGTATGCGTGCATGTTCCTTGGTCATGGAATCCGCGATCGGACAGCCGCGGCTCCGACGCGGACGTCCAATTTCGTACTAAACTTTGACCAAGATTGGACGCAAGGAGTGCGTCGTGTCAAAAACCCGAGAGAGGACTCGTCAGGTCCGAGGATCCCGTGACCCAGGGCATACGCGAGCACGCGCACCAGCGCCAGCCGCCGCCACGGAACGCAGGAACGCGGAGGAAGCTTTTCTCCTCGGCCACGAACCTAAAGGTGGCGCCGCGGCCTATGCCGAATACATAAACTCGGTCGTCAATGCAACGCCATTGAAACGCGTCGAAATCGAGCGTCGAGGGGTTCCCGGCCTCTTCCTCAGGGTTCTATCGAAACACCTCGGGCTCCCCGCCACTCGCACGTATGAAATCCTTGGCGTGCGGAAATCCACCGCCGCAAGCAAGGCCTTGGCGGGACGCTTCGTGGCGGGCACTGGAGGTCAAGCAGCCGTAGGCATGATCCGGCTGCTGGGAATCGCCGAAGGCATCATCGCCAACAGCACCGCCGAGGCCGCCGCAGGGTTTGACGCCGCAAAGTGGCTGGGGGCCTGGATCGAACGACCGCAGCCAGCATTGGGCGGCCGCAAGCCGGCAGACCTTTTGGACACCCCAACCGGGTTTGAGGTCGTCGCCAAGCTTCTGGGTTCGCTCGAAAGCGGGGCGTACCAATGACGTATCGATGAGAGCGTGGCGAATCGCGGCGGAGACTAGGCGCTACACCTCCGATGATCTTTCCGGCGCCGGTGCAGCCAAGGCGCCGGGACGCTGGAACAACGATGGGGAGCCGGTCGTCTACGCGGCCGACTCGATCGCACTTGCAGTCTTGGAAACCGCGGCGCACGCCGATCCGGCTGGGCTACCATTGAATCGCTTCGTCGTTGCAATCGACATCCCGGACGACATTTGGAGCGCGAGACAGTCGCTCGCGGCCCAGGACCTGCCACCGGCGTGGTCGGCCATCCCCGCGGGCCAGGCAAGCACCAATGCTGGATCGGCGTGGCTAGGCTCACTTGGATCGGCGATCCTAGAGGTGCCGTCCGTGATCGTCCCCGAGGAACGCGTAATCCTCATCAACCCTCGGCATCCAGACACCCCCCGGATTTCCGCGCGCACGCACCGCTCCTGCGAGTACGACAAGCTGTTCCGCCAACGTGATTGTTGACGCGTACCTTGAAGCCGGCCGACGATCAAGGAACGCTCCGGGGAATCGTTTTTTTCGATACACCGTGACGCCCTCGGCACTACAACAGCCGGGGAACGAGGTCGCCTACAGTCGGTGCTGCGGTACCTTCGAACGTAGCCCGACGACAAACCGGCATCCCCCTCTCGCCGGCCACCGACAGGATGGCCGCGTTCCGTCGCAACTTCCAAGACGGCGTTCCGCTTACCCCAAAACTACCGCTTTTGGTAGTGTCTCCGAGCCCGGTCTGCCCTACTGTAGCGGAATGGGTTCTCCAAGAAATCTCTCCGCCCTTTACACCCCGCTTGCCATCACGGCTCATATTGCGTATTTCAGCCCATCGTAGACGCCGTTTCAGGCTGATCGTAGACGGCATTTCAATTTGATCGTGGACGCTGTTTCAGCGTGATCGTGGACGGCAT
>JAKAFK010000067.1 GCA_021817985.1 Pseudomonadota bacterium
ATTCCGGAAGCGGCACAGACATTTCGCACCAAGGGCGAAATCGCCTTCGAGATGGTTCTGCGTGCGCGCAGGAGCGGCTTGCAATTCGACTGGGTGACCTTTGACGCCGGCTACGGGCATCTGCCGTGGCTGCTGCAGGATCTGGAGGACGAAGGCGAGCGTTTCCTCGCCGAGGTTCACTCGGATCAAGCCATCTACCCTGCGGACCCCAAGCCCGCGCTGCCCGCGCCGGGGACCTGCGGGCGCGCACCGACGAGGCTCGTGAGCGAACTCAAGCCCGTTACGGCTTCGGAATGGGCAGCGACGCAGGACGCCAAGGCCTGGCGCACCATGAAGCTTCGCGACGGAGAGAAGGGCGAGGTCGTCGCCGAGTTCATGACCGCCCGCGTGTTCGCATGGGACGGCAAGGCGCCCAAGGCCCGTTGCTGGCACCTCCTGGTGCGCAGAGAGTTCGATGGAAGCAAGCTTAAGTTCTGCCTGTCCAATGCGCGTCCCAGCGCCTCCTTGCGGCATCTTGTCGACACGCAGGCTTCCCGCCACTTCGTCGAGCGCGCCTTCGAGGATGCCAAGGGCGCCTGCGCCATGGCTGACTACCAGGTGCGGGGATGGAAAGCCTGGCACCATCACATGACCCTCGTCATGATCGCGCTCATGTTTCTAGCCAAGCAGCGCGTGGCGGGCGCCGACACCCACCGCCTGCTCTCCTGCCAAGACATCGTCGAAATTCTCAAGCACAAGCTCCCTTCCAAGACCTCAATCCGATGAGGACCTCGTGATGAACATTGCCAACCGCCACCACCGAAGGCGTCAGGCCGCGAAATCCGCCTACGGCAAGCACGGAAAAATGCCTCCGGCATCATTTGGTTAGCCAATCTGTCAAAGTAGAACTAAGCCAGCAGGCGCTAACGCTCAACTCGCTTTTCGACCCTGCCAACCGGACATGGAGCCTGGGCGGCAGTTTATTGGCTCCGATTTTCGAGGGCGGTACGTTGCAGGCCCAGCGGCAGGCCGCAGTCGAGGCATATAAGGCGTCGTTGGCCACATACGAGCAAACAGTACTGCAAGGCTTGCAACAAGTGGCAGATAGCCTGCAGGCACTTCATCACGATGCCCAGACCGTCAGTGCGCAGCAGGACTCGTCGGATATCGCAGCAGCCTCGCTTGATCTGCAACGTGCCAGCTATAAGTATGGAAAAGGCACGGTACTCTCGCTGATTAGCGCCCAACGCAGCTAGCAGCAGGCCAGCTTGAGTTTTGTGCAAGCTCGCGCGCAGCGGCTACAAGATTCCGCTGCTCTGATACTGGCACTTGGCGGGGGCTATTGATAGGAGGCTGAGGGTGAAGTCTACCCTCCCCTTGCGCCTATTGACATAGCGCAGCTTGCAATACATAATGCGACTCATTCCGATTCGCATTAGCGTTAATTAAGCTCGCTGAGCATGATGGGTTACCAACTCTCCGACGCGTCATCGGCGCGGCGTTGCCGGGCTCTTATTTGCACCGGAACCTTCCTCGCCTTGGGCAATGAACCCCTCCTCTCATCAAGGCGGATGTCATCCCGTGCGGCTCACGCGCGATGGCAAACTTGTTGTGACGAAAAAAGGAAACGGGCCATGTACGTCTGCCTTTGCAAAGCAGTAACAGACCGCCAGATCCGCCAAGCTGTGGGGCAAGGCGCGTGCACCATGCGTGCGCTGCGCCAGACTTTAGGGGTGTGCACCGGATGCGGTCGTTGCGCGCAGCACGTACTCTCGGAGCTTAACGAAGCATTGCCGAAGCCATGCGAACGCCGGCAAGCTTAAGCTGCGAGGACATGATCGATCACTTCAACACCAAGGAGGCGGCATGAAAGGCAATCCCACCATCGTGAGCTATCTCAATCGCCAGCTCACTCTGGAATTGACGGCTATCAACCAGTATTTTCTACACGCGCGCATGTACAAGAACTGGGGTCTCGAAGGTCTCGGAAAGCACGAGTACGAGGAGTCCATCGAGGAGATGAAGCATGCGGATGCGCTGATCGAACGCATCCTCTTTCTCGAAGGACTGCCTAATCTCCAGGATCTGGACAAGCTCCTGATCGGAGAAAGCGTCCCCGAATGCATTTCGCTCGATCTCAAGCTCGAGCTTGGTTCCCGAGATCACCTCCTGAAGGCGATCGCGGCTTGCGAGGCCGAGGGGGATTTCGTCTCGCGCCGGATCTTCGAAGACAATCTCAAGGACACTGAGGATCACATCGACTATCAGGAAACGCAGATCGAACGAATCAAGCAGGTCGGGATCGAGAATTATCTCCAGGCCCAGATGGAAGAGTGATTTTGAAGGGCCATAGGGTCCTGGAATAACAACGTTTCAAGCCAGCCAGCCCGTACCTCGGGCGAGCCAGCTATCTTTTTTCAAATGGATTTTTAGGGGGTTATCGTGCTGGCTGCTTGTTGCGCTTCATCCAAGGGCTATATGTATTCATCCCAAACGGCTGGCCGCCGATTCGGGTCCATTGTCTCCAAGGCCTCGTTCCTGGCTTGCGCCTGGAGCGCGGCGGCCATCGCTGCCCCGCCCCCCATGGCCATGCCCGCCGGGCAAAACTTCCACGTCGGCCCCGGGGGATGCGGGCAGGAAATTATCCAGGGCCTCGCGCACAGCACCAACGTCCTGGGCAGCATGTGCGGGCTGCGCCCGTTTCTCGGGCAGTACGGCATATCGCTGGGCCTCACGGAGACCAGCGAACTCCTGGGCAACGCGACGGGGGGTACCCACCAAGGCTTCGACTACGAGGGACTCACCACCCTTGTGCTCCAAATGGACACGCAACGCGCCTTCGGCTGGTACGGTGGCACCTTGAACGTCAGCG
The DNA here is from genome assembly GCA_021817985.1 of Pseudomonadota bacterium. GTDB lineage: Bacteria > Pseudomonadota > Gammaproteobacteria > Burkholderiales > JAKAFK01 > JAKAFK01. The sequence continues at coordinate 2,852 of JAKAFK010000067.1, forward strand.
GCCTACAAATCCACGGCCGCAACCTGAGTGCCGACAACCTCCAGACCCTGCAAACCGCGAGCGGTATCGAGGCGGATCGTGGGACTCGCCTGTGGGAGCTATGGTACCAGCAGAACTTTGGCCGCCAGGACCGACTGGATATCAAGGTCGGGCAGCAAAGCCTGGACCAGGAATTCATGGTCAGTCAGAACGCCTTGCTGTTCGTCAACACCATGTTCGGCTGGCCCATGCTGCCCTCGGCCGATCTGCCCGGCGGCGGTCCCGCCTACCCCCTGTCAGCCCTCGGTGCGCGGCTACGCGCTCGGCCCAGCGACGCTTGGACAATTCTTGCCGGTGTCTATAACGGAAGCCCCGTGACCAACACCGCGGGAGACCCGCAGCAACAGAACGCTCATGGGACGAGCTTCCCCCTGCACGGTGGGACCCTTGCGATCCTGGAGGCGCAATACGCCTATCCAACCCTTGGTACGATGCTCTTAGCCGACGAGCCGGAGCCGCTGGCGCGCGTGTACAAGTTCGGCCTGTGGTACGACAGCGAGAACTTCGCCGATCAGGAGTTCGACAATACGGGCATGTCGCTCGCCAATCCAGCGAGCAGCGGCATTCCTCAGGAGCATCGGGGCGACTGGGCCGTCTATGCCGTCGCGGATCAAATGATCTGGCAAAGCTCGATCGAGTCCGACCGAACCGTGAGCGTCTTCATACGGCCGATGTGGACGCCACTCGCGGATCGCAACCAGATCGATTTCAGCGTGAACGCGGGACTCACCATCCACGAGCCCTTCGAGCATCGCGACGACGACACGTTCGGCCTAGGGATGGGCTACGCGCATGTCAGCTCCCACCTCGTGGCGCTCGACCGAACCCAAGGCTACCCCGCCCAGCACGGCGAAACCTTTGTCGAGGCTACCTACCAGTATCAAGCAACGCCCTGGCTCCAGCTGCAGCCAGACCTTCAATATGTCTTCCATCCAGGCGCCGGGATCACCACCACAAAGCGGGTCAACAATGAACTCGTCCTGGGTCTTCGCACCAATATCGTCTTTTGATAGGAGCTTCCGATGTCGATACGTTTGAGATTCCCTCCCCATGGCGACAACGCCGGGCGCACGGGAGGACGCGCTAAGGTGGCCTTCGCCGGTGCGCTCGTGGCCTGCGTCATGTCGGCGCCCGCCGCCGCCGATAGTCCCTACCTCGCGTCGATCCATCGGCACGCGATGCTCACCTCCACCACAACACCGAACGGCGACGGCAACCCCTACGCAGTCGTGGTGGCACCGGTATCCGCCGGCAAGATCCATCAGGGCGATGTGTTGGTGACCAATTTCAACAACGTGTCTAACCTTCAGGGTACCGGCGGCACGATTGTCGACTATAACCCCGCGACCAAGCAGACGACCCTCTTTGCTAGCATTCCCCAGCATCTTCCCCAATGTCCAGGCGGTGTGGGGCTCGGCACGGCCATGACCATGCTCAAGAGCGGCTGGGTGATCGTGGGTAGCACACCGAGCACCGACGGCACCACCAAGACACTGGGGAAAGGATGTCTTATCGTCCTCGATCCCAACGGCAAAGTTGTCACCACCTGGGCCGATCCCAACATCGATGATCCGTGGGGCAACATGGCTGTGCTCGACCATGGAACGACTGCCACGCTATTCGTGAGTATGTCGGGCTTCGGGGTACCTCCACTAGATGTCCTTGATCCCAAGTCGGGTTACCCGGTCACGGTCAACAAGGCGACCGTTCTGCGCATCACGCTGTCGATTCCTGAAGGCAAGCCGCCCGTCATTACGAACGAGACGGTCGTGGCCAATGGCTTTGGTCAGCGCGCGGATCGCGATGCCTTCCTGATCGGTCCCACCGGTCTGGCGCTGAGCCCCAACGACATCCTTTACGTGTCCGACGCACTCGGCAACCGCATCGCCGCCATCGATAATGCCAGCACCCGCACCGCCAGCGCGGGCACGGGGCGCACCGTGGTCCAGGGGGGGCTCCTGCGTCGTCCCCTGGCCATGATCATGGCACCGAACGGGAATCTTCTCATCACCAATGCCAACAACGGGCAGGTGGTGGAAGTCGATCCCCAGACCGGAAAAGATCTCGCTGCCCAGTGGGTCGATGCCGACGAAGCGCAGTCACCGCCTGGAAACCATGATCTCTTTGGGCTTGCCATAACCACGGATGGAAAAGGGTTTTATTACGTCGAGGATGATGTCAATACGCTCATGGAGGCGAAATGATGAACGACGAAGACAAGCAAGCCGGACCATCGCGCCGTGCTTTTTTCAAGAGCACCGCGACCCTGGCCGCCGCCGGCGCGGGGCTTGCAACGGGACATGCGCGAGACGTGCTGGCCGATCCGGCCATGCGCGGCATGCAAGCCGGGAACCTGGTCGAACCCTTCTGGGGCATGCATCAGGCAGGCATCGGAACGCCCCAGCAGCGTCATGTTTATTTCGCGACCTTCGAGCTTACAACCGCCGAACGAGGCGACGTAGCTGCACTCCTCAAGGCCTGGACCCTGGCCGCCGACAGGATGAGCCGGGGCGAAACCGCCGAACCCATGAAGACAGGCCTGCGCACCGCCATCGCCCCGGCGGGAGGCGGAACCCATGCGTATGCAATGCCCAGCGCCAGCGAGCAGGCCGCCGATACTGCGGAAACCATGGGCATGCTGCCCTACCGGCTGACCGTGACCTTTGGCTTCGGTCCAGGGCTCTTCAGCCAGGGCGGCCATGACCGCTATGGGCTCGCCGCCAAGCGCCCGCAGGCTCTGGTAGTCATGCCGCATTTCCCGGGCGATCAGCTGGTCGAAGCCCACACGGGCGGCGACCTTTGCGTTCAGGCTTGTGCGGATGACCCGCAGGTCGCCTTCCATGCCGTACGGCAACTCGCGCGTATCGCCGCTGGGGTCGCCAAGATCCGCTGGACACAGGCAGGCTTCCTGCCACAGGTTCCGGCCGGACAACCGGCACGCAACCTCATGGGTTTCAAGGATGGCATCATCAATCCGGCCACCGATGATCCGCGGCAAATGAACCAGTTTGTCTGGGTGGGCACCGAAGGACCCGAATGGATGCAGGGGGGCAGCTACCTTGTGGCGCGGCGCATCCGCATCGCCCTCGCACACTGGGATCAGATGAATGTCGCGTTCCAGGGACAGGTGGTGGGAAGACACAAATACAGCGGTGCTCCCCTTGGGCAGAAGCATGAGTCGGATCCCCTCGATCTCAAGGCAACTGACAAGGATGGCAACCCCATCATCCCGGAAAACTCACATGCCCGCTTGTGTGCGGCAGCATCGAACGGAGGGGCCATGATCCTGCGGCGCGGCTATTCCTACAACGATGGCGTCAATCTCACCGCGGAGCGCTGGCCGCCCTGGCGGGAAGGTTTGGAATACGACGCTGGGCTTCTATTCCTCGCCTATCAGAAGGATCCGCGCACCGGGTTCATCCGGATTTTCGACAAGGTGTCACGGTTCGACATGATGAACCAGTTCGTGACCCACGTGGGTGGCGGGATTTTTGCGTGTCCGGGGGGCGCGAAGCCGGGTGAGTACATCGGGCAGCGGCTGATCGAGGCCTGAAAGCAGCGCTGCGCTTCCCAGTGGGTGCAAGCCCCACCCGGCGAAATTGCTTCAGCCGGAAGATTCTATGTTTCAGGTCAAGGGGCTGGTGAGGTGTTTGGGGTCAAATTCGGTTCTTAGTGGTAGAGAAACCAGGGGTGCGGGCAATACGGCGGGCAAGGATCACCAGGGTAGTGGTACTGGATAGGCCCTTTTGCCGGTAGTGCTCATAAATCGGCTTCCATGTCTTTGTTTTTGCGGCGGACATGGCAGCGAGGTAGAGCAATCGCCGCAACTCGGCTGGCCCACGTTTGGACAAGCGCCGTTTGCCGCGATGCTTTCCAGACTCATCCGGACGTGGGTCCAGGCCGGCGAACGCGACGAAGGCATCTGCGCTCCTCAAGGGTACCCGTTCGAGGGTGTTGACCAAGCTGCTACCGATGACGGCGCCCACGCCAGCGATCTTGCGCAAACGCGTATAGTCCCGTTTGCGTTCCGGGCACGCCTCGATAAGTGCTTTGACTCTTGCGTCGATATGTTCGATGAGCGTATCGAAACATTGTCCCAGTGCTTTGAGATCGGCTGCGAATCCGCTTAGAGGCCCATGCATGAATCCGCTCCACAACCTGAGCGGGACAAGCGGCAGCGGCACCCTCCGGGGCCTTCGGACCGTCCCTGACAGTCGCGCCGTTACGTGTCCTTGGCGTCGCGCAACTCCTGAGACTTGCGATCCACCGAGGCAATTCGGCTCGCCAGATGATGTGCTACCATGTACTTATCTTGTAACACATGAGGACAGGCCATGAGCGAAACAACCTTTACTTTCCGGGTCGATGAAGCCCTGAAGGCCGAGTTCTCCGCTGCCGCCAAGAACCGCGACCGCAACGCCGCACAACTCCTGCGCGACTTCATGCGCGACTTCGTTCGTCTGCAGGAGGAAGCCGCAGAATACGACGCTTGGTTCCGTCGCAAGGTGCAAATCGGCCTGGACTCGGCCAACGCGGGCAACCTGATTCCAGCCGCCGAGGTCGAGGCCAAATTTGCGGCCAAGCGGGCAGCAACGCGCCGCCGGCTTGAAGCCTCCACCGAATGACGGAGCTATTCTGGACGCCAGAGGCGACACAAGACCGCGACGAAATCTATGACCACAACGAGGCAGACAACCCAGCTGCCGCGCTAGCCCTCGATGAACTGTTTGAAGAAAAAGCACGCCGCTTGATTGGTCATCCCGGCCTCGGCCGGCCTGGTCGGGTCGCCGGCACCCACGAGCTGGTGGCGCACCAGAATTACATCCTGGTCTATGACGTGGCCGGCGATCGGGTGCGCGTGCTGCGCGTCCTGCACGCGGCTAGGCAATGGCCGCCGCAGAAGTGAGGCAAACAGGCGCCGGAAGGAAACGGACGGTCTATCCTCCCTTCGGCTATTGTCGTCCGCAACCAGAGGCGAGAGTCTCGCCGTCGGGGGGACGTTTCGATGGGCTTCCGGCGGATTGGACGGACTTGCTATCCGAGCTGGATCAACAACCGCACGATCTGACGGTGCCCAAGCGGACATGGGGGGCACTCACGCACACTGATCTCGCCGAATGGCTGAAAGCGATCGAGGTCACCCAGGTGGTAGTTTGCGGTGTCACCACCGGCATCGGCGTCGAGTCGACCGCCCGCCAAGCGCACGAGCTGGGCTTTCATGTCACGCCGGCCGCAGACGCAATGCTCTCAGCCTCAAAGCGATTTCTCGGCGGTTGGGGGAGATCGCTTCGACGGAGGACATCACCGCCCTCCTTGATACGACATACGCTTAAGACGATCCGCAACATGCCGGGTGACTCGCGAACCGAGCGACCGCAATGATGGGTGGTGTCAGCGCAGGCGACCCGCAGGGTTTGGAGCCTCCGCAGCGTTGGAAGCTGTTGATTCCGCTCATCGTGGCGATCGCGTTCCTGATGGAACAGCTCGACGCCACCATAGTGACCACGGCCATACCGGACATGGCGCACGCGCTGCACACCACCGCAGTCCAAATGAACTTGGCCGTGAGCGCGTACATTCTCACGCTTGGGGTATTCATCCCGCTCAGCGGATGGTGCGCCGACCGCTATGGCACGCGCCGGGTATTCACGGCGGCGCTTGCCGTGTTCACCCTGGGGTCGGCCTTGTGCGGTTTCGCCGACAGCTTTGCGATGCCAGCCGACAGATGTCCGCAAGCAGTCTATCCGCGTCCTCCGCCTGCACCAGTGCCGCATTGCAATCACTGAGCAGCCGCAACGCCCGGGATAAGCGCGCCTCGTCATGCGTTGCCATTTCGCACCCGGCACCCTGCTGCCATCAAGCTTCGAGAGTCTCAGGAATCTATGACAACGGCTTAGCGTACGATTTCTTCCGTTTCGTGAGCAGACCCCTTCTCAGCCATGCTGATTGAGGAAGCACGCGATCTTACGGGTATGGGTTACAAGGAAATGGATGAAGCGCTGGACCTGGAACACGGTCAATGCGAACGATATGCCCGATATCCAGGCATGAAAAAAGATCGCGCCCCGCAAGCTGCCGGCATCCAGCAACTGGAAAACCGTGTTGCAAAGCTGCTCAAGCGACCTGCGCACCGCGTCGTCATAATCGATAACAACAAAATATTGTCCGCTTGTGACGAAATAATGGATATTGACGATGTCATCGGTAGTCCCGAAGCCGGAATCTTTGGCGCTCATGAGAATTGACCCGTCTTCGCTCACGTAAGCTGACCCAGTAATCGCCAGAGGCTGTTTTCATCGACAGGCGGTATGTTCTAGCCAGGATGCCCCTGTTGTCATAGAGGATCGCGAGAGCGATGCTTCGTGCAAAAGCGTTTTGCACGGAGGGTCGGCCATGAACTCGTGCCGCTGCGAAGCATGCCAACGGATGTTCCGTCCGCGTCCGCAGAACCCCAATCAGAAGTATTGCTCCGAGGCCTCATGCCAACGCGAGCGCAAGCGCCGCTGGCAAAGGGCGAAGCGCGGGGTGCTCCCGCAACATGTCTCGGCTGACACGACTCCAGGATGAATGTGTCGCGGGTGATCGTCCATAGGGCGAAAGCAGAGGTGAACCTCCGCCAAAAGAACTACAACGTTGTCCTATTGACGATGTCCAGAGCCGGTTGTCGTGTAGGTGGGAGAGCCAACTTATTAGAATATTCGCAGGCCGTCTATGCCGTGCCGCACACAAAACCTTTCCTGCCGCATAGGAATAGGAGTATCTCAGATACGCGCCCCGCCCCTCCCGAGTTTGCTATATGTTAAAGATATAGGGATCTTCTTCTCGCAACTCATTAGCGGAGGTCTGCAAATGGCAAAAGGTAAACCGGAAGTTGCTCAAACTCAGGCGATCCAGAAGGCTTCGCCCGTACGGGCACTGACGCCTTTCGAGGACATGGAACGGCTGATGGAAGGATTCCTCCCGCATGGTTGGCTGCGGCCCTTTCGATGGGAATGGCCGGCGCGGGCGGGGCCCGCACCCATGCCACGTATCGATCTCGTCGACCGTGACGGCGAGTTCGTGTTGCGGGCCGAGATCCCGGGTGTCGAGAAGAAGGACCTCGATATTTCCGTGACCGGCACTACCGTAACCCTCAAGGGTCAAAGCAGCCACGAGGAAAAGGAAGAGAAAGGCGACTATTTCCGGCAGGAGATTTCGCATGGGGCGTTCTGCCGCACAATGATGCTGCCAGCCGACGTCGACGCGGACAAGGCGCAGGCATCGTTCAAGGATGGCCTGCTCGAGCTCACGTTGCCGAAAGTGGAAGCGGCGAAGCGCCGCAACATCAAGATCGCGTGATCGCCCGGAAAAGAGCTCTGCGGATCGGAAAATGGCATTAAGGGAAGTCGATATCGGCGAAATGAGGGAGCGCTTGCACGAGGTCGAATCGCTCACGCAGCAGCTCAAGGAAAAGTATCCGGCCGAGATCAATGCCTTCCTGAACTTCATGCAGAAGGCGGAAGCGGGCCCCGCTCTGAGCGTCAAGCAGAAGGAACTCATCAACGTGGCACTGTCGGTCGCCGCTCAATGCGGGTGGTGCATTGCACTGCACGTCAGGCACGCCGCCGATGCGGGCGCAGGGCGCGACGAAGTCGTGGAGGCCGCTTTCATGGCGGTCCTCATGCATGGCGGCCCTGCTTTGATGTATTTGACGCCGCTGTGGCGCGCGCTCGAGGAATTTCTGCCGGAGGCGAAATCGCAGCCGCCCCACCCATGACGGCTTCAGTCAAAAATGCAACAAATCCGCGCACTCGGGCGTGAAGCTGTGTGCCAACCGCAGGAAGAGAAGTTGGGGTAAGAGCGCGTGAGTGTAGCCCAGCGGGGCAGCAGCCCGCTGGATTGATCGATCGGCCAGCGCCGAGCACGCCAGTGTTTCTGGAGAGTCGCCGGCCATGGCTTTTGCGACGCCCTCTGGCCATTCGATGGCACCGGGATCAATGGGCAAGACGTGGGGGCCATAGGATTTTCAGGGATGCCAACAAGAGTCCTCAATTGGGAAAAAGCGCGCCACAGCGTCGGGATACCCGCCATCGACGAGCAGCACCGGCGCATAGTCGCCGAAATCAACGCACTGCACCAGGCGGCCGCCAAGGAGATCCCACACGACGCCGTCAGGCAACTGCTGGGGAATCTGATACAGGCCATCGACCGGCATTTCGCCTACGAAGAGCGCTTGATGCAGAGCCATTCTTTTCCTGATATGGAAACTCACAAGGCCGAGCATCGGGAAATCGTCGAGCACGCCACACACCTCTTCAACGCCCTCACACCGGCGAGACCACTGCGAACGGAACTCGCACTCGCCTACCTTACGGACTGGACGGAGCGGCACGTCCTCGAAGCGGACAAATGGCTGGGTGTGTTCTTGGCGGCGAGGGGGCTGGGCAACACTGATGGTGACATTGGCCGTCGCGTTTCCGAAGAGTGAGCGTCCTGCGTGTGCGTCCGATGGCCGCGCCGCCATTCATTCAGATAGTCTCCACCTGGAACGGAACCTCGCGAAAGGACCTTGAATGATCGATTCATTGACCGGGGACGAAGCGAAATCGCTCTCCGTCACGGCGGCGTTCGAACGGCTGGAAAGCTCCCCGCAGGGTCTCTCTTCAGCCGAAGCCGAGCGGCGCCTGGCACAAAACGGTCTCAACGCGCTGCCCGAGAAGAAGACCAACCTCCTCCTCAAGTTCCTGGGCTACTTCTGGGGGCCCATCCCCTGGATGATCGAGGTCGCCGCCATCCTGTCCGCAGTCGTGCGCCACTGGGCGGATTTCGTCATCATCCTCATTCTCCTCGCTTTCAACGCGGTGGTCGGCTTCTGGCAGGAGTTCAAGGCCGCCAATGCGCTGGAAGCGCTCAAGAGCCAGCTCGCCCTCAAGGCGCGCGTGCTGCGCGACGGAAAATGGGCTGAAATCGATGCCGCGCGCCTCGTGCCTGGCGATCTTATCCGGCTGCGCATGGGGGACATTATCCCCGCCGATGGGAAGCTCACGGATGGTGAGTACCTGAGCGTCGACCAGTCGGCACTGACCGGGGAATCGCTGCCTGTGGGCAAGCAAGCGGGTGATACCGTCTACTCCGGTTCCATCGCCAAGCAAGGCGAGATGGCCGCACTCGTTACCGCCACCGGGGTCAAGACCTATTTCGGCGAGACCGCCAAGCTCGTCGAATCGGCCGGCGCGCCTTCCCACTTCCAGAAGGCCGTGCTCGCCATCGGCGATTACCTCATCTACATGAGCCTCGCGCTGGTGGCCGTGCTCCTTCTGGTGGAACTATACCGCGGCGCCCCGTTCCTGGAGCTCGTCCAGTTCGCCCTGATCCTCACGGTGGCGTCCATCCCGGTGGCGATGCCCGCCGTGCTCTCCGTGACCATGGCGGTGGGCGCGCTGGCCTTGTCCAAGATGAAGGCGATCGTCTCGCGCCTGCAGTCGATCGAGGAAATGGCGGGCATCGATATTCTGTGCTCGGACAAGACCGGAACGCTCACCCAGAACAAGCTGGTCCTCGGGGAACCCGCCGTATTTGAAGCCACCGACCCGCAAGAGGTGATCCTTGTCGGCGCGCTCGCTTCCAAGGCGGAAAACCGTGATGCCATCGATCTGGCGGTCATCCAGGGCTTGGCCGACGAGAAGGCTACCGCGGACTTCGTGCAAACCCGCTTCATGCCCTTTGATCCGGTGGGAAAACGTACGGAAGCCGACATCAGGGACAAGGAGGGACGCACCTTCACCGTGACCAAGGGGGCACCTCAAGTCATTCTTGCCCTGGCGGGAGTGGGCGAGACGACCGCGGAGCTCGCCAATCAGATGATTGAAATCTTGGCCGCCAAGGGCTACCGCACGCTCGGGGTAGCCCGCCGCCCATCTGGCGGTCACTGGCAATTTCTCGGCATCCTGCCGCTTTTCGACCCGCCGCGCGAGGACTCAAGGCAGACCCTGTCTGATGCCGTTGAACACGGCATCCAGATCAAGATGGTCACTGGCGACAACGTCGCCATTGCGCGCGAGACCGCCACCAAACTTGGACTGGGAGCCAACATCCAGCCGGCCACCGAACTGTTTCAGGGCAATGACGGTCCTCCACCGGCCGATGCCGCCGAACGCATCGAGAAGGCCGACGGCTTCGCCCAGGTCTTTCCCGAGCACAAGTACGCCATCGTCAAGGCGCTGCAGGCGCGCGGGCACTTGGTGGCCATGACGGGTGATGGAGTCAACGATGCGCCCGCCCTCAAACAGGCCGATGCCGGCATTGCCGTGTCAGGCGCGACCGACGCTGCGCGTGCGGCCGCCGACCTCATCCTGACAGCCCCTGGGCTTTCCACCATCGTCCGCGCGGTGGAGGAGGCGCGACGGATCTTCGAACGCATGAACGCCTACGCGATCTACCGCATCAACGAGACGATCCGCATCATGATCTTCGTGGTGCTGGCCATGATCGTCTACAACTTCTATCCGATCACGGCGATCATGATCATCCTGCTCGCCTTCTTCAACGATGTGCCGATCATGGCCATCGCCTACGACAACACCGCGCTGGATCCGAGCCCGGTGCGCTGGGACATGCACCGGGTGCTGGCCGTCTCGACTTCCATGGGGATCACCGGCACCATCGGCAGTTTCATGATGCTTTATCTCGCGGTCGACTGGCTGAAGCTCCCGATCTCGGAAGTGCAGACCTTCGTCTTCCTGAAAATGGCGGTTTCCGGGCACATTGCCTTGTTCATCGCGCGTGCCCGCGACTGGTATGTGAAGAAACCGTATCCGGCGCCCATCATGATCTGGGCTGCCCTGTCGACCAAGATTGCCGCCACCCTATTATGCGCCTACGGGTTCGGCCTCATCGCCCCGATTTCCTGGCTCGCGATCGGCCTCATCTGGCTCTACTCCATCGTCTGGTCGTTCGTCACCGATGCCGTGAAGGTATCGATCCACCGCCGCTTTCAACACCAGGCACCCCACCATCTCAAATTCATCGATACCCTTGGGCGCCACCTGCTTGACGGGCGGATCTTCCACCACCAATCATAGTATCCGGGCTTTTCCGCCCGCGTGGATTCGTGATGCACTGCGAAGGCGAAGGGCATCTGCATCTGGACGAGCGCGCGAAGAACGACGCGCGCCGCCGCCTGCTTTCGGTGCGGGGCCACATCGACAGTATCCTCAAGATGCTCGAATCGCGCGACGTATACTGCGTCGATATACTGAGGCAGACGCGGGCCGTCGAGGGGGCGGTTAGCAAGGTGGGCGAGCTGGTTCTGCGCAGCCGTTTGCGCAACCATGCGGTGAGCGCCGCGTAGCGCGGCGACGCCGACGCGCTGGTCGAGGAGCTGATGGAGTACCTTAAATACCGCCGCTGAACATCTTCCGTCGATCCGCGAGCGGGCTGCGAGACCCATACGGTGTGGTTTAGAGCCCGAAGGAGGACGTGCGGACAGGGACATGTACGGGAATTTCGTGGTTCGGAAGGAGTGCAGACATGGATGAGACGACCCATCACCACCATCACGGCCATTCGCATGGCGGCGCATCCAACGGCAGCACGCTCGCCCCGGTGCGAGGAGTGACTTACACATGCCCCATGCATTCGGAGATCGTGCGAGACGCGCCGGGTGCCTGCCCGATCTGCGGCATGGCCCTGGAGCCCCGTGGGGCGCAGGCCGCCGAGGAAGGCAACCCCGAACTTGCGTCGATGACGCGGCGCTTCTGGGTGAGCCTCGTGCTCAGCATTCCGGTGCTCGCTCTCGCGATGGCCGGGGACATACCGGGACTGCGCCTTGGCGCCCTGCCCTGGGCCGCGGCATTCCCCTGGATCGAGTTTGTCCTTGCCACGCCTGTGGTGCTATGGGGTGGCTGGCCCTTCTTCGTCAAGGGCTGGCGCTCGGTAATGACCTGGAACCTGAACATGTTCACCCTGATCGGCCTGGGCGTTGGGGTGGCGTACATATACAGCACCGTGGCCCAGCTTGCGCCCCAGCTATTTCCCCCTGCCTTCCGCGATCCAGCCACCGGCCGGGTGGGCGTATATTTCGAGGCTGCCGCGGTGATCGTCACCCTGGTGCTGTTGGGCCAGATGCTGGAGCTGCGGGCGCGCTCAAGCACCAACAGCTCGATCCGCGCGCTCCTGGGCATGGCGCCCAAGCTGGCGCGGCGGCTCGCGGCCGACGGGGGCGAAGCGGACGTGCCGCTGGATGAGGTGCAAGTCGGCGACCGGTTGCGGGTGCGCCCGGGCGAGAAGGTGCCGGTGGACGGCGTGGTGCTCGAAGGGGCCTCGTCGGTGGATGAATCCATGATCACCGGCGAGCCCATGCCCGCGGAGAAGGGCGTGGGCGACAAGGTGGTCGGCGCCACGGTCAACGGCAGTGGGACGCTTGTCATCGAGGCTCGGCGCGTGGGCGCTGACACCCTGCTCGCGCAAATCGTGCAAATGGTCTCCGACGCTTCGCGCTCGCGCGCGCCGATCCAGCGTCTGGCCGACATCGCCGCGGCCTACTTCGTGCCCATAGTCGTCGCCGTGGCGGTCCTCACCTTCGTTATCTGGGCGGTATTCGGGCCGGCGCCCGCCATGGCCTATGCGGTGATCAATGCAGTGGCGGTGCTGATCATCGCGTGCCCCTGCGCGTTGGGGCTCGCGACGCCCATGTCCATCATGGTGGCGAGCGGCAAAGGCGCCACCGTGGGCGTGCTGTTCAAGAATGCCGAGGCCATCGAGACGCTGCGCAAGGTCGACACCTTGGTGGTGGACAAGACCGGTACCCTCACGGAAGGCAAGCCCCGGCTCCAAGACGTCGTTCCGACACAAGGGTTTCTATCCGACGGCGTGCTCCATCTGGCGGCGAGTTTGGAGCGCGGCAGCGAGCATCCGCTGGCGGCGGCGATCGTCCAGGGTGCGCAGGCACGGGGAATTGCACTAGACAAGGTGGAAGACTTCCAGGCGGTCTCCGGCAAGGGTGTGAGTGGGCGGATCGCGGGACGCCGTGTGCTGCTGGGCAACGCCGCGCTGCTGTCGGACAACGGCATCGATACCGCGTCCCTGGCCGCGCCGGCCGAGGCCCAGCGCGCGCAAGGGCGAACCGCCATGTTCCTGGCCCTGGACGGCCAGGCGGCGGGACTCGTGGCGGTGGCCGATCCGGTCAAGGCCACCACGCCTGAAGCGATCCGCGAACTGCATGCCGAGGGCCTGCGCATCGTCATGCTCACGGGCGACAACGAGACCACGGCCAGGGCCGTGGCCGGGAGTCTTGGCATCGACGACGTCGTCGCCGGCGTGCTGCCCGACCAGAAGGCGCAGCATGTCAAGCGCCTGCAAGCCGAGGGCCGATTCGTGGCCATGGCCGGCGACGGCATCAACGACGCGCCCGCCCTGGCCCAGGCGCAGGTCGGCATTGCCATGGGCACGGGAACCGATGTGGCGATGGAAAGCGCAGGCGTCACCCTGGTCAAAGGCGATCTGCGCGGCATCGTGCGGGCACGCCGACTGAGCCGCGCCACCCTGGCCAACATCCGACAGAACCTGTTCTTCGCCTTCGTCTACAACAGCCTGGGCGTGCCGGTGGCGGCAGGCATCCTGTATCCCTTCTTCGGTATTCTGCTCTCGCCCGTGATTGCCGCAGCGGCCATGTCCTTCAGCTCGGTATCGGTGGTCGCCAACGCGTTGCGGCTGCGGCGGGCGAGGATCTGAACTTCCGGCGCATGAGCCGCCAACTTGTGGAGCATCCAGCCATGGAAACATCGATGCAATGCGGAGCAAAACCACGCCGCCGGCTTCTCGCAGCAGAGCACGCCGCGGGGATCATCGCTGCGGCAGCGCTCGGCGCTATCCGCGCCGAGGCGAACGGTGGCACCGGAATGAGCGAGCCAGCGATTCCGCGCGACGCGTCATGCGCACCCGACCCGCAGGGGCTGAGCCACTGCCACAACGGCATCGACCTGGATAACGGCATGCGCATGACCGTGATCGATACCCACGCGATGGTGCAGCATCCGTGCCTTAAGCCCGGACAGCGCGTCGCGCTCACCGGGTTCGACGAGCAGTGGCTCACCGTGCACAGTCCGGGAATGTAGACGGTGCGGCACGAATCAACCGAGCGGAGGTGTCATTATGCAATGGCTGCAGCAGAACTGGCTTTTGGTCGTGCTGGGTGTGGGCGCCCTCTGGATGTTCACGCGGCACGGGGGTGGCATGGGCTGCGGCATGGGTGGCGGCCACGCATCGCACGGCCATGGGCCGGAATCGCCCTCGGACATGCAGGAGTCGGCGAGCGCGCAGGCCGTCGACCCGGTGACCGGCAGGCCGGTGGATCCGGCTACTGCGGTGAGCACGGTGTACCACGGAGTGCCGGTGTACTTCGAATCGCGCGAGAATCGCGATCGCTTTGAGGCTGCCCCTGGGGACTTCCCGATCACGCCGGCTATGTCGCGGCTTCATCGCCACGGCGGATGCTGAGAGTGCAATGCAGGCAGCCCTTTTCGGGTGTCGGCGAGCAATCCGGCTAGGCGTTCGCGTGGATCCCGGGGAGCTTGTCAATGGTGGTGTTGACCAAGGAGGTCGCTTTTTATGGAACCAATAAACCGCAGAAACGCGTTGAAGAGCCTGATTGTGGCCGCCGCTCTGGGCAGCCCGCTCGGAACCCCTTTTGCACCGGCATATGCGGATATGCCTATGAATATGAAGATGGGTCCGGGGCCCAACAAAAAATCCGCGCGCGCCCAGCGCACCGGAGAGAATCCGAAATACGGTCGAACCGAGCGGGCGTGCGTCGGTGCATTTCACGAAGTCTGGCCTGTATCTGTTCTACGATGGGGCGACGACGCGTTTTGACGAAAAGGTTGGCCAAGTCGTCGCCAAGCGCGATGCGCACCAGTTCCCCCTGCCCGCCTATGCCGTGGTGCTCGTCACGACAGAAAACGGGCGCGGCTTGGCGACCACGGCCGCGCATATCCACATTCCGGACTCATATATGACCTTCGAGCCTTGGGCCATTGTCGTCAATGTCGGCGAGGAGATCACTTTCACGAACAACGACATGGACTTGCACGTGGTCATGCCGTCGCCGGAGCCGATGATCATGCCCGAGGCAGGTGCCCAAGCAAGATCGGCCCTGTGGCTGGCGAACATGCAGTCGTTTTCGCCGATTACACTCAAGGGCAGGGGTGGAAAGGGCGTGCTCACGCTCTCGGAGCCGGGGCTTCATCATTATTACTGCCCGATCCATGCGGCCTACGACTCGACGGCGTACACATACGCGCCGCTGAAGACCTTCGGCGGGTACCCGTTCATCATGGATGGCGTTATCGTGGTGCTCCCCACTTAGCGCAACGCTCTTTGCGCATTCGCGGTACGTGAGCACGACGGAACATCGCGAGTGGAGTGCCAGTTGACGCGCTTACGATGATCACTAACAACGCCATGTCATCATGGGTATGATCTCCCGCGAAATGGTGCTTGGGCTGGCGTTGGCTGAACGTCCAGCTGTGCCGCGCGTCGACGCCACCCGTTGTTTGTATGGCAAGTTTTGGACGCACACCAGACGTTCGAAAGACCGCTCCGTCGCACCGATCAAGGTCCGCAATTGGCCGGTTGCGAGCGTTGCCCAGCTGGGCAACAAGCTGCCGTTTGCGCAGGATTGGGCGGAACACCTTCTCGGTCGGATCTTCGCGTGAAAGCGGGGCTGTGTGGGGCCTCGCCGACTTATGTGGGCGGATGCTCGCGCAACCATTCCTTGAGCGCATCATTCATGCGGGCCTGCCATCCCGCTCCGAGCGAACGGAAGGCCGCCAGCACTTCGGGGCTGTATCGGATTGTCACCGCCTGCTTGGTTTCGCTCTTAGTGCTACCAATGGGGCGGCCGCGCCGAGCGGCTTCTCGCATTGCGGCTATGCCCTCATCGGGTGCGACGACCTTGCCGCCGACGTGCCAGACGGCTTCGCTGAGATCGGCGCCGCTCAAGTCCGGTGCATCGTCCTTATCAGTCCACTCAGCCGAACCGCGTTTTTTCCCGCTCATTGGCTTTCCTCATGCTGATGATGCGGCGTGCATCGCCGCGAGGCGTCCAAGCAACGACCACCATACGGCCGTCGAGGAAACCGATCGTATTGAAGCGATCCTCGCCATAGTTTTGACGCCGGTCATGGATCGTCAGCGAGGCAGACTCGAAGACCTCAGCAGCCCTGGCGAAATCAAGACCTCGTTCAGTCAAGGTCTTGTCTCGCTTGGCGCTGTCAAACTCGATCTCCATGCGTTAATTATAACTCCATTTAATGCCTAGGTCCTCCCCAGTATTTGCGGGTTCCTGTCGTCTCGAATTACGTGGCAGTCTAAGCCGTGGTTCGCAGCTATGGCCGGTATCTGAAGGGAAGCGGATGTTCGAGTGACAGGTATCTGGATGAAGCGAACTTCTGGTTGTGGCCGATTGCGGAATTTGGTTTATCGCGTTTCTGCCAAGGCGGGAGAGGCCAGCGAACAGTTGGGTCAGCAGTTTGGTGTGGCTATCGAAACGCCGC
>JAKAFK010000007.1:0-59962 GCA_021817985.1 Pseudomonadota bacterium
TGGAGCGCCTCGCGAGCGGCCAGGCCGGCGCAGCCGTCGAGCTGACTCGCGCCCGACCCTAGCGGGCCAGATTGTGTGCATAGGGCGAGTGCACGCTCTCAGCAGTCCAAGTCTTTTTCCCGCCGGTCAGCGGCAGCATCTGGCTGGCATCACCCGCTTCGGCGAGACCGTATCGGGCTGGGGCACGCCACCCGCACTCGCAGCGCAACGAGTGGGCCCTGGTTCATCCGGACGCTCGAGATGCCGGGCACCTCCGTGTCGGGTCAGCGGCCTGACGCAAGCCGCTGCCGGGCCCGCGCGATGGCCGCTCGCACTTGCACGGGAGCCGTTCCACCCACGTGGTTGCGGGCTTCCAGCGAGCCTTCAAGCGTGAGCACCTGATACACGTCCGCATCGATCTTGTCGCAAAAACCTCTCAACGCCTCGAGCGAGAGATCGGCGAGATCGCAGCCCTGGGACTCCGCCTGGCGCACGGCGCGCGCGACAGCCTCATGCGCATCCCGAAAAGCCACGCCCCGCTTGACCAGGTAATCCGCGAGATCGGTGGCCGTGGCAAAGCCCTGCCTGGCGGCAGCCCGCATGGCCTCAGGACGCACCGTGATGCCGCGCAGCATGTCGGCGAGGATGGCGAGCGTCTGCGCCAGCGTGTCGACCACGTCGAATAGCGGCTCCTTGTCTTCCTGGTTGTCCTTGTTGTAGGCCAGGGGCTGCGACTTCATGAGCATGAGGAGCGCCATGAGATGGCCCACCACGCGCCCCGTCTTGCCTCTGATCAGCTCCGGCACGTCGGGATTCTTCTTCTGCGGCATGATCGACGACCCGGTGCAAAAGCGGTCGGCGATGTCGATGAAGCCGAAACGCGGGCTCATCCAGAGAATGAGCTCTTCCGACATGCGCGACAAGTGCACCATGAGCAGCGAGGCGGCGCCAGAAAATTCGATGGCGAAATCCCGGTCCGACACGGCATCGAGGGAATTCTCGCAGACCCCGTCGAAGCCCAGTTCGCGCGCGACCATTTCCCGATCGATGGGGTAGCTCGTCCCGGCCAGAGCGGCAGCGCCCAGCGGCAACCGGTTCATGCGGGCCCGGCAGTCGGAAAGCCGGCCGACGTCGCGATCGAGCATCTCGAAGTAGGCCATCAGATGGTGACCGAAGCTGACGGGCTGGGCGACCTGCAGATGGGTAAAGCCCGGCATCACAGTTGCCGCATGGCGCTCCGCCAGATCCAGGAGGGCGCCTTGCACGCGCCGCACGAGTTCCGCCAGGTCATCGAGCGCCTCGCGCAGAAAAAGGCGCACGTCGGTCGCCACCTGGTCATTGCGCGAGCGTCCGGTATGCAGGCGCTTGCCCGCCTCGCCGATGCGCTCGGTCAGGCGCCGCTCGATATTGAGGTGCACGTCCTCGAGATCCAGCGACCATTCGAAACGGCCGGCGCGAATGTCGTCTGCGAGGGACGACAGGCCCCGCTCGATCGCCTCCCAATCTTCGCGGCTCAGGATGCCCACCGCGTGCAGCATGTGCGCATGCGCCATCGAGCCGCGGATATCGAAGAGGGCCAAGCGCTGATCGAACCCGACCGATGCGGTATAGCGCTTCACGATCTCGGCCACGGGTTCGGCGAAGCGTCCCGACCACGTGCCGCCCGATTGCGGGGCCGGCGCGTTCGTTTCGTTGTCTTGCATGGAAGAGGGGCCTTGTTCAGAATATATGACAATGTCGACCGTGCGGCGCCTCCAGCGGCGCCCATGTGATCGAAGGCGCTGCATGGGAGCGGAAGTGGCGATTATAAATCAAAAAGGACCGGCGCATGCCCTGCCCGATTTCTGCAATATGGGTGTGGCGCTGCGCATCCTCGTTTTCGTCAACGGCGGTGCGATCCTCGCTGCAGCCCTCATGGCGAGCTCCGCGGCCGGGGTTTGGGAGGAACTCACAGCCATCTCCGTCCTGCTGCAGCCGATCCTGCTCTTAAGTCTCCTCACCCTGTGTGCCTTGCGGCGTCCCCTAAGGCGCCTGCCCTACGTCCTGGCGGTCGGCGCGGTCCTGGCGATCGAGCTCCTGCTGACCAGTGCGGTCACGGCTGCGGGCCATGCCCTCCTGGCCTACGACGAACCGCTGTCCCTCTGGCGCAACGGGCTCGCCTGTCTGGCCGCGACGGGGGGGCTGGTCGCCTACTTCGATCTGCGCGCCCGGGCCCTCTCGCCGGCCTTGAGCGAGGCGAAGCTGCAAGCCCTGCAGGCCCGCATACGGCCCCACTTCCTGTTCAATAGCCTGAACGCGGTGCTCAGTCTTATCCGCAGCGACCCCAGGCTCGCCGAGAAAGCGCTCCAGGACATGGCCGACCTGTTTCGTGTGGTGATGGCGGACAACAGCGAACTCGTGCCCCTCGAACGTGAGCTCGCCTTGTGCTCGGAATATCTCGAACTCGAACAGTTGCGCCTGGGCGAGCGCCTGCAAGTGGCCTGGCACCTGGAGAAACGGCCCATCGATGCGCTGGTGCCGCCGCTCATCCTGCAACCACTGCTGGAAAACGCCGTATACCACGGGATCGAACCTTCCAGCGGACCCGGGAGCATCACCGTCAACATCTACCATGCCCGCAATCAAGTCCACATGGTCCTGCGCAACCCTTACAACGCGGGGACTGGCGGCCATCATGCCGGCAACAAGATGGCGTTGCAGAATATCCGCGAACGCTTGGCGCTGCACTTCGACGCCGAGGGGACGCTGCGCACCCAGGTCACCGAGACGGCTTATCAGGTGCATATCGCCATCCCCTATCTGAGAGCCCGGCCATGAACGCGCAAAAGCCGGCGCTCCGGCTGCTGATCGTGGATGACGAGGCCCCGGCTCGGCGACGCTTGCGCGAGCTGCTGGCCGACTGCGCGAGCGTGCTGCCCGTGGATGTCGTGGGCGAAGCGGGCAATGGGCTGGACGCCTTGCGGCTGCTCGACGGACAACCGGCCGACGTCGTCCTGGCCGACATCCGCATGCCGTCCATGGGCGGCATTGAACTGGCCCGCCATCTCCAGCAATTGCCCGAGCCGCCCGCCATCATCTTCACGACGGCGTACGGCGACTTCGCGATCCAGGCCTTCGAAGCCAATGCGGTCGATTATTTGCTCAAGCCCGTGCGGGCGGAGCGCCTCGTGAATGGGCTCAGAAAGGCACGCGCCCTGCAGGCCGCGGCGATGGCCGATCTCTCCCAAGTGGCGGGCGCCCGGGCACACCTGAGCATCGTCGAGCGCGGCAAGATCGTCCTGATCCCGGTGAACGAGGTGATCTACCTCAAGGCCGAACTCAAGT
The DNA here is from genome assembly GCA_021817985.1 of Pseudomonadota bacterium. Taxonomy (GTDB): domain Bacteria; phylum Pseudomonadota; class Gammaproteobacteria; order Burkholderiales; family JAKAFK01; genus JAKAFK01. The sequence goes on from JAKAFK010000007.1 coordinate 3,304, forward strand.
ATGTCACGGTGCGCACGTGCGATCGCGAATACCTGATCGAGGAATCGCTCACCCGGCTCGAGCGCGAACACGCCGAACGCTTTGTGCGCATCCACCGCAACTGCCTGGTCGCCCGCGCCCACCTCGCCGGCTTCGAAAAAGCCTCCGCGCAGTCCGACAAGGAGGACACCGCCGGCCACTGGGTCGCCGTCCTCAAGGGGCTCGACGAGACGCTCCCGGTCAGCCGGCGCCACATCCATGTCCTGCGCGACTTCAAGCCTTGAGCGCCTGTCGTCGAAGTCATCGGCGAGGATCTCCTTAGTCCTTGCCCGAAGACCCGCTCACCAGTATTCTATGCGCCCAGACACCGGGGCCTCGCGCGTCTGGAAGCATCCGCTCCCGATGTTCAGTTCTCAATCCTCAAGGAAGGGTAAAGGGCACGAGTCATGTCCGACGGCGCACGCTTGCAGGAAAACGCACTGGGTCTCACCGAATCGACGATCATGGGCATCGCGGGAACGGCGCCCGCCTTCAGCGCGGCCGCGACGACGGCGGCATTGGCGGCCGGGGTTGGGGTGCTCTCGCCGGCCAGCTTGCTCTACTGCGGCCTCATCATGTTTGGCGTCACCTTCGCCTACCTGCACCTCAACCGGACCAACCCGAATGCCGGGGCGGCCTATGCCTGGGTGGGCGCGGAGTTCGGCCCAGTCCTCGGCTTCTTCGCCGGCTGGGCCCTGCTGGTCGCCTCGGCGGTCTTCATGGTCTCGGGCACCATCCCTGCGGCCACCGCGACGCTGCTCCTCATCCGTCCTGACCTCGCGAGCCATCCGGCCCCGGTCACCTGGGTGGCGGGGGCCTGGCTCGTCGTGGTGAGCGCGGTGCTCATCAAAGGCATCAAGGCGACGAGTTACACGCAGGTGGCCATGACCTTGGTCGAGGTCGGCGTACTGGTTGCGGTCAATGTGGCCGCCTTCGTCAAGTACGGGACCCACCCGGCGCACCCCTTCACCTGGAACTGGCTCTCGCCGCTGGCATTCACGCCCAAGCTCTTCGCAACCGGGGCGCTGACGTCGCTATTCTTCTTCTGGGGCTGGGACGTCACGGTCAACCTCAACGAGGAGACGCGCGATGCCGCCAGCGTGCCGGGGCGGGGAGCGCTGGCGGCCATGGTGGTCGTGCTGCTGCTGTTCGTCACCTTCGTCACGGCCACGCAGCTCGTCTTGACCGATGCGCAGATCCAGCAGGCGGGCACTGACGTCATCTTCGCCGTCGCCGACAAGCTCTTCCCCCGCCCCTGGAGCTACCTGGCCGTCCTCGCCGTCATGCTGAGCACCATCGGCACCTTGGAAACCTCGATCCTGCAATTCACGCGCACCATGTTCTCCAAAGGCCGCGACGGCTCGCTTCACCCCCGCTACGCCCGCCTGCACAAGAGCTGGAAGACGCCGTGGGTCGCGACCGTGACCATTGCGGGCTTCGGGCTGGCGCTGCTCGCGCTCGCCTCGACCTTCCCGAGCGTGAACACGATCATCCACGACTCCGTCAACGCCATCGGGTTCCAGGTCGCGTTCTATTACGGACTCGCCGGGTTTGCGTGCGCCTGGGCGTATCGCAAGGAAGCGCTGGATTCGGTCAGGCAGTTCGTCACCTTGCTGGCTTGGCCGGCCGCCAGCGCGGTGTTTCTGGTATTTGTCGCCTTATACAGCATCCCCACCTTCGATGTCACGACCAACGTCGTCGGCTTGGGCGGCATTGCGATCGGGGTCGTGCCCTGGTGGCTGAACCGGCGCCGGGTGAGTGCCGATCCCGCCTGATAGCACACCGGCCTCGGGCGCAGGTCTCTCAAGCGCCGCTGGACGCCCGGACATCATGTTAGAATGCCCATGGCCCCGAGCCTCTGGCGCACCGCACGCATGCGCCCCTCGCGAAGGACCCAAACCCTTACATCGGACATAGCGCAGGACTCGACGCCTTGAGCACTTCCCCGTCGTCAGCCACACCCCTCAGGAGCCTCGTCATTGCCTCGCGCGAGAGTCAGCTCGCCATGTGGCAAGCGGAGCATGTCAAGAGCCTCCTCGAGCGCTGGTACCCCGATCTCGACGTCAAGATCCTCGGCATGACCACCCAGGGGGACCGCATCCTCGACAAGACGCTCAACAAGATCGGTGGCAAGGGCCTCTTCGTCAAGGAGCTTGAGGAAGCCTTGGCGCAAGGGCGCGCCGATCTCGCCGTGCACTCCATGAAAGATGTCCCCATGGTGCTCCCGGACGGGTTTTGCATCGCCGCCATCGGCCCGCGCGAGGATCCGCGCGATGCGTTCGTCTCCAACCGGTTCGAGCGCCCGGCGGCCATGCCGCCCGGCAGCATCCTTGGCACCTCCAGCCTGCGCCGCCAAAGCCAGCTTCTGGCCGCCTTCCCCCACCTCGAGATCCGCGTCTTGCGCGGAAACGTGGGCACGCGCCTGAAAAAACTGGACGAGGGGCAATACGATGCCATCATCCTCGCCAAGGCGGGGCTGGAGCGGCTGGGTTTGGGCCACCGCGTTCGGCATGTCCTGGACCCCGAGACCAGCTTGCCGGCCGTCGGCCAGGGCGCCTTGGGCATCGAATGCCGCGCCGACCGCACCGACGTGCACGCGCTGATGCGGCCCTTCAACGACGAAGACAGCGCACGCTGCGTGAACGCCGAACGCGCCATGAGCCGGGCGCTCAATGGCAGCTGCCAGGTGCCGCTGGGGGCTTATGCCCGCATCACCGACGGACAACTGGAGATTCGCGGCTTCGTCGCAAGCCCCGACGGTCGCCGCCTGATCAAGGCCGATCGGGCAGGCGATCCCTCGCAGGCGGAAACGCTGGGCAAAAGTCTCGCGGCCGCGCTTCTCGACCAGGGGGCCAGAGAAATTCTGGAGGCACTGGAGGAGCGCTAAGTGGCGGGGCCGAACATTTCCGGCGACACGGGCGACGACGCCGCCCAGCCGCTCCTCGGACGCACCATCGTCGTCACGCGCCCGCGCGAACAGTCGAAGGATCTGGCCGCCCTCATCCAGGCGGCCGGCGGCCTTTCCCTCTTCTTCCCCGTGCTCGAGATCCTCGATGCCGAGGATCTACGCCCCTTCAGGGCGCTCGTCGGGCGTCTCGACACCTTCGACATCGCCATCTTCATCAGTCCGACGGCCGTGCGGAAGGCAATGAACCTCATCCTGGCGCAGCGGGCGCTCCCAGCCCCTTTGCGGATCGCGGCGATCGGGCAAGGCAGCGCGCGGGAACTCAAGCATTTCGGCGTCGACCGCGTCATTTCGCCCACGGAGCGCTTCGACAGCGAGCACCTCCTGGCGTTGCCCGAGTTCCAATCGGTCGACGGACGGCGCATCGTCATCTTCCGCGGGGACGGCGGACGCGAGAGCCTCGGCGACACGCTCACATCGCGCGGCGCCTGCGTGGAATACGCCGAGTGCTACCGGCGGGCGCGCCCTCGTGCCGACGCGGGGGAACTCCTGCGCCGTTGGGTACGGGGCGAACTCGATGCCATCACCGTGACGAGCGGCGAAGGACTGCATAACCTCTACGACATGGTCGGGAATCTGGGGCAACAGTGGCTTAAAAATACGCCGGTCTTCGTCTTTCATGAGAGAATCGCAGAAAAAGCGGCGCGGCTCGGCTTGCGACAGGTCGTCGTCACCGAGCCCGGCGACGACGGCTTGTATCGCGGACTCATCGCATGGTTCAAGGGAAGAGATGCGCGCCCCCGCCCGGCTTGAACCCCGAAGGCGCCCCGCGGCGCGAGAAGGACATGAATAACGAGACTCCAGAGAACCAGGGAACGCCAGGACCGTTCCCCGAGGCCCCTGCGAGCGGCAGCGCTCAAGCTCGCCTCCCGCGCGCCGCCGCCTGGCCGAGACTTGCCGCGATCGCGGCGATCGCAGCGCTCACCCTCTCGGGCTGGCAACTGTTGACCCTCCATCAGAAGTTCGCGGTGCTCAGGGCCGAACTGGGCCAACAGCTTGCGCGCGCCAAATCCGCCAACGAGGCGGACCGCCTGATGGCCGCCAACGCCCAGGAGGCGGCACGGGAGACGCTGGTCAAGCTTGGGGTGCTGCAAAACACCGTCGCGCAGTACCAAGGCCAGGCGGCGGCGCTGCAGTCCCTGTATCAGCAGCTCGCCAGCACCCAGGACCAGCGCAGCCTCGCGGACATCGAACAGCTGCTGCTGGATGCCAACCAGCAGGCGCAGCTGGCCGGCAACGTCCATGCGGCGCTCATCGCCCTCGAGCTGGCCGACAACCAGCTCGCCACGCTCGACAGGCCGCAGCTTTATGCCTTGCGCGCCGCGATCCGCCGCGACATCGGGCGCCTCAAGGCGCTGCCGGCGGTCGACGTGGTCGGCATCAGCCTCGAGCTCGACGATCTCGCCCACAAGGTCGACAGCCTGCCCTTCGCCTACGACGGGATGCACGGCGCGGCCGTGACGGCAGAACGGATCCCGGCGCCCAAGAGCCCTTGGGAAAGGTTCGGACAGGAGATTTGGAGCGGGCTGCGGCAACTCGTCCAGATCCAGAAAGTCAGCACGTCGGCGCCGCCCTTGCTGGCCCCCTCGCAACGCTACTTCTTCCGCGAGAACGTCAAGCTCAGGCTGCTCACGGCACGCATCGCGCTCCTGCAGCACGATTCCGCAAGCTACCAGCGGGATATCCGAGGCGCCCAACGCTGGATCGGCCGGTACTGCGACACGCAGGCGCCCGCCACGCGCGCGGCGCTCGGCGCGTTGGACGAACTCGCGCGCACCCCGATCAGCGTCCGGCTGCCCGACATCTCCGACTCCCTGGAGGCGTTTCGCCGATATCAAATGCTGCATGGGGGAGGGACGCAGTGAAAGCCCTCTTCTGGACCCTGGCGCTATTTGCCCTGGCCGTCGGCCTGCCGCTCGCCGGCAAGAACAGCCATAGCTACATCGTGCTGGTCTATCCCCCGTATCGCGTCCAGCTGGCCCTCAACCTCCTCATCGCGCTGTGGGCGGCGACCCTGGCGGTGGGCTATGGCATTGTGCGCGTCGTCGTCCACACGCTGCGCCTACCGGCCTCGGTACGCCACTTCCGGGCAGAGCAGCAGCGGCGCCAGGGACGAAAGGCGCTGCTCGACGGCCTGATCGCCTACTTCGAGGGACGCTTCGCCAAGGCCGAGAAATTGGCCGCCAAGGCGGTCGCCTTGAGGGAATTTCCTGCCGTGAGCGCGCCGCTGGCCGCCCGCGCGGCCCACGAGCTCAAGGCGTTCAAAAGGCGCGACGACTACCTGGCGCAGGCCGAACGGCTCGCCCCGGGCTATCCGCTGCCGCGTCTCATGACGCAAGCGGAGCTGCTGATCGGCACGCGCGACTACCAGGGCGCGCTCGCGGCGCTCCATCACGTCTACGAGATCGCGCCCAAGCACCCTGCAGCGCTCAAGCTGGAACTGCCGGTGCAGAACCAGGCCAAGAATTGGGAACAGGTCTTGCTGCTCACCGCCGCCTTGGAAAAACGCGACGCCATCGAACCGGCCCAGGTCAGACAGCTACGCATCAAGGCCCATACGGAAATCATGAAGCGCAAGGCCCTGGACAACCAGACGTTCGATGAATGCTGGGCGCGCATCCCGGCCGCGGAGCAGATCATCGCGCCGGTCGCCCTGGCGGCGGCGCGGCACTTCATGGCGCTCGGCCGTTGCGAGCAGGCTCATGGCGTGATCGAGCGCAGCCTCGCCCAGGAATGGAATATCGAATTGATCAAGGCCTATGCCGAATGCCGCGGCGGCGACCTGCTCAGACGAATCGAGCAGGCGGAGCGGTGGCTGGCTGCCCATGCGGATGATGCCGCGCTGCTCCTGACGCTGGGCCGGCTGTGCACCCAGCAGGCCTTGTGGGGCAAGGCGCAAAGCTACCTTGAAGCGAGCCTCGCGGTCGAGCCCACGGCCGAAGCCCATGTCGCGCTGGCCCAGTTGCTGGAAAACCGCAGCCAGCTCACCGACGCCTGTGTCCACTATCGCCGCAGCCTGGAACTCGCCCTCGCGGGGGATTGACGGCGGCACCCGGTCAGCCGGACTCAGCTCGCAGGCTTCGGGTCCGTCGAGAACAGGAAGGCGTCCGAGAAGAATGCCCCTTCGGGCAGCCCCCGTGCGGTGAAAGCGCGGTGCACGGCCTCGACCATGGCCGGATTGCCGCAGGCATAGACCTCGTAGTCGGCGAGATTCGGAATGTCCTGCAACACCGCCTCATGGACAAGCCCCGTGCGCCCGGTCCACATATCCGCGGCAACCGGCTCCGACAGGACGGGAACGAAGCGGAAGCCCGGTTGCGTGCGACTCCACTCCTCGGGCAATTGCGGCATGTACAGGTCGCGCTTGGCGCGCGCGCCCCAGTAAAGCGTCATGGGCCGCCCCGATCCAACGTGAAAGGCATGTTCGATCATGGCTTTGACCGGCGCGAATCCGGTCCCGCCGGCGACGAACAGAATCGGCTTGGCGCTATCCTCGTGCAAGAAGAATGTGCCCAGCGGCCCCTCGAAGCGCAGGATGTCCTTCTCCTTCAGCTGAGTGAAGACGGACTCGGTAAAGGTGCCACCGGGCACGTTGCGCACATGCAACTGGAGGAATTCGTCATCATGCGGCGCATTCGCCAGCGAGAAGCTGCGGCGCCGGCCGTCCTTGAGCAGGATATCGACATACTGTCCGGCGAGGAACTGCAGGCGTTCGTTGGCCGGCAATTTGAGGTACAGCACCATGACGTCAGGGGCCACCTTCTCCATCGCCTGCACGCGGCAGGGCAGCGTCTTGATCTGGATCTCGCGCGCCGCGCCAATCTCCCTGACTTCGATCAGCAGGTCCGACTGCGGCCGCGCGCAGCAGAACAGCGCGTAGCCCGCCAGTTTCTCGTCTTCGGTGAGCGCCGTCGCCTGATAGCTGCCGTAATCCACGGAGCCTTCCAGGATCTTGCCCTTGCACGTCCCGCAAGCGCCGTTGCGGCATCCGTAGGGAAGCGCAAACCCCTCGCGCAGCGCGGCCTCCAGAATAGTCTCGTCGTTCTGCGTGTGAAACACGTGCCCGCTGGGCTTGATGGTGACTTGGTGAGACATAGAATCGATCCTCTGTTGCCAAGGCATAGGCCACACTCCCATGCGCCCAGGCAAAATAACGCGACTTGCGATAAACTGGCATGCATGCGGCGATTACTGATCATCGGCCTGGGCGATGTCGCGGCTCGCGCCTTGGCCCAGCTTCGAGCCAGCTACCGCGTCTACGCCTTGACCCATCGTCCCGAGGCGATGCGGGGCCTGCGTGCGCTCGGCGTGCGCCCCCTGCTCGGCAACCTGGATGATCCCATGAGCCTCAAGAGGCTCGCGGGACTCGCCCATGCGGTCCTCTACTCGGCCCCCCCGCCGGGCCAGGGCACCCACGACCCACGCACACGAAACCTGCTCGCCGCGTTGAGTAAAGCGCAAATTCTACCACAAGCCCTCGTCTATATCAGCACGAGCGGGGTCTATGGCGACTGCCATGGCGAGTGGGTCGCGGAGACGCGGCCCATCGCGCCGCAGAACGCCCGCGCGCGGCGCAGGGCCGACGCGGAAGCGCGTCTGCGCGGCTGGGGCCGGGCGAACGGGGTTCGCGTGTCCATCCTGCGCGCGCCCGGCATCTACAGCCGCGATCGCCTCCCCATCGCCCGCCTGACCCAGGCCACGCCCGCCCTTCGCGCCGCCGAGGATCCCTACACCAACCACATCCATGCCGACGACCTTGCGCGCGCGGCGATCGCGGCCCTGGCGCGCGGCCGCCCGGGGCGCGTCTACAACGTGGCGGACGATTCCGGCCTGCGCATGGGGGAGTATTTCGACCTGATCGCCGACGCCTGCGGCCTTCCACGCCCCCCGCGCATCAGCCGGGCAGAGGCGCTGCAACGCCTCCCGGAGACGCAACTGTCGTTCATGCGCGAATCGCGGCGGCTGTCGAATGCCCGCATGAAGCGCGAACTCAAGCTCAGGCTGCGCCACCCCACGGTCGCGGCCTGCATGGGAGATCCCTACCATGGGCGTATCGCTCACGACGCAGTACAATGAGGCGGCCCATGGATACGATTCTGATCGCAACCCATCTGCCTGACCGGGCCCTGGCCCTGAAGTTGGCAACGACGCTCGTCAAGGAGCGCCTGGCCGCCTGCGTCAATGTGGGCGCGCCCTCTACGTCCGTCTATCGCTGGGAAGGCGCCGTCGAAACGGCGGAGGAAATCCCCGTCTCCATCAAGACGACGAAGGCCCGCTATGCGGAGGTCGAGGCGCGCGTGTTGGCCCTGCATCCCTACGAACTTCCCGAACTCGTCGTTGTCGGAATCGAGGGCGGCCTGGGCCCCTACCTCGCATGGATCGGCGCCGAGACAGCGCCAGCCACGCCGGGTCCGACGTGAACATCAACAGCCGCAGGACTGCCGCATGCGTTTTTGCCTGACGATTCTCCTTTTCGCCGCCGCCTCGCTGGCCGCCATAGGCGTTCGTGCCGATCCGCTCCCCCCAAACGTGGCCTTCCGCTTCAGTGCGACGCCGGTCGACAGCCACGACATTGCCGTGCGTTACGTCATCGCCCCCGGCTACTATCTCTATCGGAGCAAATTCCGATTCTCCGTGAAGGGGCAGGGCCGGCTGCAGGCGGCACGCTATCCCGCCGGAACGATCAAGCAGGATCCCTTCTTTGGGCGCGAAGAGATCTACCGCAACGGCGTGCGCATCGTGCTGCCGATCGCCGACGCCGCCGGGCCGCTCACGCTCACCGCCGTGGCACAAGGCTGCGCCGACATCGGGCAGGGGGTCTGCTATCCGCCGATGACCCATGTGGTCACCCTCCGGCTGCCCGCGCCGCCAACCGTGGCCCAAAGCGCGTCCGTCGCCTGGCTCGCCCCCCGGCCCCCGGGCGCCGACGCGGCCGCAGGCTTTCTGCCGCCGAATGCCGCCTTCGGCCTGACCGTGCAAGCGGCATCGCCCAACGACGTGATTGCGCGGTTTAGTCCCGCAAGCCACTATTATCTGTATCGCGACCGCATCCATTTCTCGACTTCGGATCCCGGCGTTTCGATCGCGAAGGTCGCCTTCCCTCCCGCCGAGTTCGAGGACCTGCCGTCTTTCGGCAAGGTGGCGATCTACCGCGGCCCCTTCCAGGCGAACATTGCGCTCCATCGCCGCGCATCCGCCGGCACGGTCGTCCTGAACGCCGTTTACCAGGGCTGCTCGGAGCGGGGGGTGTGCTATCCGCCCATACACCGCACGTTCAACATTCGGCTCGAAGGTCCTCCCTCTGCTGTCCCGGCAACCTTCGCGGCACCGGTCCCGCAGTCCGGCGGCGCGACGCCCTCGCAGCCGCTGGGCATCGATCACCTGTTGAAAGGCGGCCATTACTGGCTCGCGCTCGGGTTCTTCTTCGGCGCGGGACTCCTGCTCTCGTTCACCCCGTGCGTGTTCCCCATGATCCCCATCCTCTCGGGCATCATCGTCGGGCAAGGGAGCCACATCAACAAGCGGCGGGGGTTCATCCTCTCCGGAGCCTATGTCCTGGGGGTCGCGCTCACCTATGCCGGAGCCGGGGTCGCGGCGGGGCTGTCGGGCAACCTCATTTCCAATGCCTTGCAAAATCCCTGGGCGCTCGGTACCTTCGCGCTGATCTTCGTGCTGCTGGCCTTCTCGATGTTCGGGTTCTACGAGTTGCAGCTGCCCAACTTCCTGCAAAGCAGGCTTTCGGATGCGAGCAATCGGCTCAAGGGCGGCAACCTCGCGGGCGTGTTCGTGATGGGCATGCTCTCGGCTTTGATCATCGGGCCGTGCGTCGCCGCTCCCCTGGCCGGTGCCCTCCTCTACATCGGGCAGACCCACGATGTCTGGCTGGGCGGCTCGGCGCTCTTCACCATGGCGCTCGGCATGGGGGTTCCGCTGATGGCCGTGGGCGTGTCCGCGGGCGCCCTGCTGCCGCGCGCCGGCGGCTGGATGAACGCGGTCAAGGGCTTCTTCGGGATCCTCTTGCTCGGGGTGGCCATCTGGATCGTCACGCCGGTCGTGCCAGCGATCGCCTCGATGGTGGCATGGGCGATGCTCCTCATCATCTCGGCCATGTATCTGAAGGCGATCGATCCGCTGCCGCCGCACGCCAAGGGCGCGGCGCGTTTCTGGAAGGGCGTCGGGCTCATCGCCCTGATCGCCGGCGTCTCCATCCTGATCGGCGCGCTCAGCGGCAGCCGCGACCCCCTGCAACCGCTCACCGGGCTGCGCGCGAGCCGCGCACAGCCGGGGCGCGCGCGCGCTCCCGCCGATCTCACCTTCACGCCGATCACTGGTCCCGCCGACCTCGCTCGGGTGCTGAAATCCGCGGCCGGACGCAACGTCATGCTGGATTTCTATGCCGACTGGTGCGTCTCGTGCAAGGAACTGGACGCCGAGACCTTCGCCGATCCGCGCGTACGCGAAGCGCTTGGGCACGTCAAGCTGCTGCGAGTCGACGTGACGGACAACACCCCGAACGAGCGTGCCCTGCTGGCCCAGTTCGGACTGTACGGTCCGCCCGGGATTGTGTTTTTCGGCAAGCACGGGAAACCCCTGGCCTCCCCGGTGGTGGGTTTCACGTCCCCGGACCAGTTTCTTCGCATCCTCGCGCACACCGTCGGCTGAGTCGGTCGGCGCCCATCGCCATCCTGCCTTCCTTCAGCCGTCTTGCCATGACTTTCATGCCTCGCGAAGGCGCGCACGCGCATGGGCAATTTCTGACAAAATCGGCAAAAGACTAGACAATATGCCCCAACTTGCGGCAAACTTGCAGGCCTTGAACGTCGCCTTGCAAGGTCCATGTGAATACCAAAGTGACGCGCCGCGGCGCTTCGGCCTCCGGGGCGAAGCGGGGTTCGGCCGGCGTGCCGGCCAAGAAGATCCTGGTGCTGCACGGCCCGAATCTCAACTTGCTCGGCACCCGGGAACCCGCCCATTACGGCACCGATACCCTTGACGACATCGCCCAGCGTCTGACCGCGTACGGCACCCAGGCCCAGGCGGTGGTCGAGAATTTTCAGAGCAATTCCGAATCCGACCTCATCGAACGGATTCATGCCGCCGGGCGGACTGGCGTTTCGTTCATCATCATCAACCCCGCCGCCTACACGCATACGAGCATCGCCCTGAGGGACGCGCTCGCGGCGGTCGCCATTCCCTTCGTGGAAGTGCATCTGTCCAATGTCTTCGCGCGCGAACCCTTCCGTCATCACTCCTATTTCTCCGACCTTGCCGTGGGTGTCATCAGCGGCCTGGGAGCCAAGGGCTATGAAGCCGCGCTGAACTTTGCACTCCACCATATCGCGCTGAAAGGCTAATTATGGATTTGCGAAAACTGAAAAAACTCATTGATTTGGTTGAAGAGTCCGGCATCGCCGAACTGGAGATCACGGAAGGCGAGGAGAGGGTTCGCATCACCCGCGCCCACCAGAACATGCCGCACCCCACCTATTTCGCGCCCGCGCCCGCCCCTGCGGTCCCCGCGCCGACACCGGCTCCGAGCGCCGCGCCGGCCGCCGCGGAGCCGGCGATCCCTGAAGGGCACGTCGTACGCTCCCCCATGGTCGGCACCTTCTACCGCGCCCCGACGCCCGGGGGCAAGGCGTTTGTCGACGTCGGACAGAGCGTGAGCTCGGGCGACACCTTGTGCATCATCGAGGCGATGAAGCTGCTCAACGAGATTGAGGCTGACCAAGCCGGCGTCATCAAGGCGGTGCTGGTCGAGAATGGGCAGCCGGTCGAGTATGGCGAACCCTTGTTCGTCATCGGCTGATCCCTTGACATTCCTGCCGCCGCCCCACGCCCTCGACATGCGAGGGGGCCTACCCTTCGAAGGTTTAAGCTATGTTTGAAAAAGTCCTGATTGCCAACCGGGGCGAGATCGCGCTGCGCATCCAGCGCGCCTGCCGCGAGCTGGGCATTAAGACGGTGGCCGTGCATTCTACCGCCGATGCGGAGGCCAAGTACGTCAAGCTGTCGGACGAGTCGGTGTGCATCGGACCGCCCCCTTCCAATCAGAGCTATCTCAATGTGCCGGCCATCATCAGTGCGGCCGAGGTCACCGATGCGGAGGCGATTCATCCGGGGTACGGATTTCTTTCGGAGAATGCCGACTTCGCCGAGCGGGTGGAACAAAGCGGCTTCGTCTTCATCGGTCCCAGAGCCGAGACGATTCGGCTGATGGGCGACAAGGTGAGCGCCAAGGCCGCCATGAAGGCGGCGGGCGTCCCGTGCGTGCCCGGGTCGGAGGGTGCGTTGCCGGAAGCGCCGGAGGAGATTTTGCGGATCGCCAACGAGGTGGGCTTTCCGGTGATCATCAAGGCGGCCGGCGGCGGGGGCGGGCGCGGGATGCGGGTCGTCCATACCGAAGCGGCACTCCTCAATGCGGTCAGCCTGACGCAGGCGGAGGCGGAAAGCGCCTTCGGAAATCCCCAGGTTTACCTGGAAAAGTATCTGGAGAACCCTCGTCACATCGAGATCCAGGTATTGGCCGACGAACATCGCAACGCCATCTTCTTGGGCGAACGCGACTGCTCGATGCAAAGGCGCCACCAGAAGATCCTGGAGGAAGCGCCGGCGCCCGGGCTGGCCATCAAGATCCGCGACAAGATCGGCCTGCGTTGCGCCGAGGCTTGCCGCCAAATCGGCTACCGCGGCGCGGGGACCTTCGAGTTCCTGTACGAGAACGGCGAATTCTACTTCATCGAAATGAACACCCGGGTCCAGGTCGAGCACGCGATCACCGAAGAAATCACCGGGGTCGACATCGTGCAGGAGCAGCTGCGCATCGCAGCCGGAGAAAAGCTGCGGCTTCGCCAAAAGGACATCGTCGTCCGGGGCCATGCCATCGAATGCCGCATCAACGCCGAGAACGCGTACAGCTTCGTGCCCTCGCCGGGCCGCATCACGCAGTACCATACGCCCGGCGGCCCGGGCATCCGGGTCGATTCGCATGTCTACCACAACTATCTCGTGCCGCCGCACTATGATTCAATGATCGGCAAGCTGATCGCGGTCGGCGACAGCCGCGAGCAAGCCATTGCCCGCATGAAGATCGCGTTGAGCGAGATGGTGGTCGAGGGCATTCAGACCAACATCGCGCTCCACCAGGACCTCATGAACGATGCGGCGTTCCTGCAAGGCGGAACCAGTATCCACTATCTCGAGCAAAAGCTCGCCGCGCTCAAGAAATCGGAGTAAGGCGCGCGTTTGCCCTGAAGTCGCAGGCCATCGGACCATGGCGTGGCAGTCACTCAAGATCACAGTCGGCCGCAAGGACGCGGAGCGCCTGAGCGAGCTCCTGGCGGACCTGGGCGCGCTGGCCGTCAGCATTGAAGATGCGCAGGCCGGCACCCGGTTCGAGCAACCCATCTTCGGCGAGCCTTCCGAGCCGGAAGAGGGGCTGTGGGCGCAATGCGTCGTGGACGCCCTATTGCCGGAAACGGCTGACGCGCAGGCGCTTCTCGCGGCGGCCCGTGCGCAGCCCATCGAAGGCATCGGCGCCTACTCGATCGAAACGGTGGACGACGAGGACTGGGTGCGCCTCACGCAGTCGCAGTTCGACCCCATCCGCATTTCCGAGCGGATGTGGATCGTCCCGAGCTGGCATGCCCCGGTCAGCGCCGACGCGGTCAATCTCATGCTCGACCCGGGACTGGCCTTCGGTACCGGCAGCCATCCGACCACCCGCATGTGTTTGCAGTGGCTCGATCGTCACCTGCACGCGGGGGAAGCCCTTCTCGATTATGGCTGCGGCTCCGGCATACTTGCGATCGCGGCCGCCAAACTCGGGGCCGCACCGGTCCTCGGGGTGGACATCGACCCGCAGGCCGTGGCGGCAAGCCGCACCAACGCGCTGCGAAACGAAGTCGACGCCGAGTTTTGGCGGGCCGACGAGGCGCCGGCCTTCGTCGCCGACGTCACGATCGCCAATATCTTGACCAACCCTCTCAAGATCCTGGCGCCGGTGCTCGCCGGATCCGTCCGCCCGGGCGGCCGCCTTGTGCTGACGGGCATCCTGGCCGCGCAGGCCGGCGACGTCGTCGAGGCCTATTCGGCATGGCTGCCGCTCGAACGCGCGGCGGAGGCGGAGGGGTGGGTGCTGCTGGCGGGAACGAAAGGGGAAACGGGACGACGCCCATGAGCACGGTAACCACCTGCCCGCACTGCCGGACGGTCTTCCGGATCACGCTGGAACAATTGAGCGCGCGCCAGGGCGATGTCCGCTGCGGGCACTGCGCGCAGGTCTTCAACGCCTTCGATGCACTGCTCACCCAAACGGCGCCCGAACCTCAAACCCGCGTCGAAGCGCAGCCGCAACCGGCGCCCCAGCCCAGTGCGCCACCGGAGCCTCCGGCCCCCGCCGAAGCGCCGGCGGCTCCGATCGAGGAGGCGGCGGCCGAAGAAATAGACTGGCCGGAACTTCCCTCACCAGGGGATGCGCCGCAGGCCGATCTGCCCCCCGCCCCCGTCGTCGAGTCCGAAATCGTCCTTGCGCCGGCCGCGGAGGCCCTCGGGGAGACAGCGGCAGAAACGGCGATCGAGCCGGAGGCACTGCGGCCGAGCCCGGTGTTCGATGCGTGGCCGCCCCCCGACACGATCGTGCTGGAACCGGTGGCGCCTGAGCACGCACCGGTCGATGAGTTGCCGCCATCCGATGTCATCCTGCTGGCCCCGCTGGCGCCGGACCACGACAGCCCCCCCGAGAGCGCGGAAGCGGAGGAACCGCCTTCGCGCCTGCGCCGCGCACGCGCGCGAAAAGGCATCCCGGGCTGGGTGTTCGCCCTGGGAAGCGTCGTCGCGGCGCTCGTGCTCGCCGGGCAGCTCGCGTACGTCTACCGGGTCGCCCTCGCTGCGCGGCTGCCTGCCATGAAGCCGGCATTGGCCGCAGGCTGCGCGCTGCTGGGCTGCAGCGTTCCACTGCCGCACGACATCAACTTCATCAGCATCGATTCGTATGAAATGACGGCGCAGCCCGACCAGCCGGCCGTCGTCGTGCTCCGCGCGGCCTTGAGAAACGCGGCGCCATACCGGGAGGCATTTCCCATGCTGGAGCTCACCCTCACCAACGATGCGAACCAAGTCCTGGCCCGCCGGATTCTGCGGCCCGTGGATTATGCGCCGCCCGGCACGAACATCGCCCAGGGCATCGCCGGCCATGACGTGGTTTCCGTCACGCGCTACTTGAGCATCGCAGGGCTGAACGCCAGCGGCTACACCCTCTACCCTTTCTACTGAGCGTGGGCGTCGATTTCGGCCACCACGGGCGCGTGGTCCGAGGGCCGCTCGAGCGCGCGCAGGCTCCGCTCGATCCCGCAGGCGCGCACGCCTGGCGCCAGCGCCTGACTCACCAGAATATGGTCGATGCGTAGCCCCCTGTTGCGACGAAACGCATTCATGCGGTAATCCCACCAGCTGAAGGTCTGGTCCGGCTGGTCGAACAGCCGGAACGCATCCTGCAGGCCGATCCCCAGCAGCCGCGAGAACGCCTCGCGCTCCGCCGGGCTGAAGAGGATGTGCCCTTCCCACAGGACGGGGTCGTGAACGTCCCGTGGCTCCGGGGCGACGTTGAAGTCGCCGACCACGACGAGCCGGGGATTGCGCGCAAGCTCGCGGGCAAGCCAGATACGCAGCGCCTCGAGCCATCGCAGCTTATAGGCGAAGGCCTCTGACCCCACGGCCTGGCCGTTCGGCACGTAGCAGCCCACCACCCGCACGCCGCCGACCGTCGCGCCGACGAGGCGCTTTTGGTCGTCCGAGAATGCGGGAATGCCCGCCACCGCGTCCGTGATGGGCGTTCTCGCCAGCAACGCCACGCCGTTATAGGTCTTCTGGCCGCTCGCCAGGACATGGGGATAGCCGGCATCACGGATTTCCCGGAGAGGGAAGCGCGCATCCTCAAGCTTCGTCTCCTGAAGGCAGACGACGTCTGGCGCGGCCGTGGCCAGCCAATCGAGGAGGTGCGGCAGCCGCACCGCCAACGAGTTCACGTTCCAGGTAGCGATTTTCATGCTCAGGGCCACCCGCCACCTTATCTTAAATCGATCGCGTCGGGCGGCATGCCCCGTCCCTCAAACGTCGGGGCTCGCGCACTTCTCCCGCCGCAGGTGACCTGACTGCGGCCGGAGAATGCGAAGGCCGGTGTTGCAGTGATCCTGCGAAGCCGCCGGAAGGCGACGCTAGTTCCCGGTTCCGGGCTGGTAGCCCCAGTCGGGATTCGGTTTCGTGGGAATATTGCTTCCGGCGCTGGCGCAGGCACCCAGCGATGCCACGACGCTAGCCAGCACAATGATTGCCAACAGTTTCTTCATGCCTATCTCCTTTACGACATGTGGTAGTAATTTATAATTAAACTATCTACTAATATAGATGGGCGTGCCCCGCCCAATCTATCGGAAAGACCCGAGGGGCTACCGCTGAGCCCTTCGACCATCGGACGCATGTTGTGACCACCCTGCTTCGTCGAGACGGCCTCCCGACGCGCCCGAACGATTGGACAGTGCACGCTCGCGTGCGTTCCCCCAACAGCGGGCGGGGTCAGCCAAGGCGCCGCGCGACGGGGAGCTGCAATCTAACGGTCATCAAATGGACCGAAAATACCTCCGCAGCCAAGACCGCGAAGCCCCCTTAATCATCCTCGTATCCTATGCACCTGTGCGACATCACCATGTTCTATGCGCCCCATGGCGGCGGCGTGCGCAGGTATCTGGGCGCCAAGCACGATTGGCTCGAACGCCATAGCGCCCTCCGGCACACGCTCCTGACGCCTGGGGATTCCTGCGGCTGGGCCACGGAGCACCGCTATACGCTGAAGGCCTTTCCGCTGCCTTTTTCCGATGGCTACCGCTTTCCTCTGCGGTTACGGCCATGGCTCGATGCCCTCCAAATGCTGAGTCCGACCCTGATCGAGGCGGGCGACCCCTACCGCCTCGGCTGGGCTGCGGTGGCGGCAGGCCAGAAACTCGGCGCCCCGGTGATCGCTTTCTATCACTCCGACTTCCCGCGGCTCGTCTCGGCCCGCTTCGGGAAACGCGCGGAGCCCTTGGCACAACAGTATGTTCGCCGTCTCTATTCGCGCTTCGACCTGGTCCTCACCCCGAGCAAAGTCATGCAAGCCCAGCTGCATGCCCTGGGGGTGGCGCGCACCCGGGTGCAGCCTCTGGGCGTCGATCTGGCGCTCTTCCATCCACGTCTCCGGAGCCCGAAGCTGCGCCGCACGCTGGGGCTATCCGGCAGCACCCGACTCCTCGTCTTTGCCGGGCGAAACGCACGGGAAAAGCATGTCGGCCACTTGATGGATGCCGCAGGCCTCCTCGGGAAGGATTATCACCTGCTGCTGGTCGGCCCCGATATGCCCCGCCCGGCACACCCGAACGTCAGCGTGTTTTCGCGCTATATCGAGGCGAAGGAATTGGCCGTTTGCCTGGCCAGCAGCGATGCCCTGGTGCACGCCGGGGACATGGAAACGTTTGGCCTTATCGCGCTCGAAGCGATGGCAAGCGGCATCCCGCTCGTCGGTGTGGACGCAGGCGCGATTCCCGAGCTGGTGTCCCCCTCGACCGCCGTGTTGGCCAGCAAGCCCACGCCCGCCGCGCTCGCCGAAGCCATAGCGGGCCTTTTTCAGCGCGATACGCGCAAGATGGGGGGGTGGGCGCGCAAATGGGTGGAGACGCGCTGGAGCTGGGAGCGAAGCTTCCGCGATTTGCATGCGGTCTATTTTGAGATGCTGGGCCTTCCGTCCCCCAATCCCCAAGAGGCACCTTGCCTTGTCACCGCGTAAAGTCTGCGTCGTGCTGCATGACGTCAGTCCGGCGACGTGGGGCGCCTGCAAGCGGCTGCTCGATGCCGTCGACGGCTTCGGGCGCATACCGGTCACCCTGCTGGTCGTCCCAGAGTACCATCACCGTGCATCGATCGGAGCATCGCCCGAATTCGTCCATGCCATCGAAAGGCGGCTGGCCCTCGGGGACGAGGTCGCGATGCACGGATATTTCCATCGGGACGAGGCTGGTCTGAAGTCCTGGTCGCCGGCCGACCGTTTCAGGCGCACCATCTGGACCGCGCGCGAGGGCGAGTTTTCCGCGCTCGACGCGACGGCGGCAGCGCAGCGGCTCGCGCACGGCTTGAGCCAATTCGACCGGCTCGGATGGAAGGTCGCCGGGTTCGTGCCCCCGGCATGGCTGCTCGGCCCCGGCGGCCGCACCGCATT
Organism: Pseudomonadota bacterium; assembly: GCA_021817985.1. Lineage (GTDB taxonomy): Bacteria > Pseudomonadota > Gammaproteobacteria > Burkholderiales > JAKAFK01 > JAKAFK01. The sequence continues at coordinate 21,531 of JAKAFK010000007.1, forward strand.
GGCCGCATCCGGATTCCGGTATACCAGCACCCGCACGCATCTCGTGACCTTGCCCGATGGGCGGTCTTACGCCTCCCCCAGCCTGGTCTGGAGCGTGCGCTCGCACCTGCGTCGGCGCTTGTCGGCCACCTTCAACACCTATCTGCGGCACCGCCTCCGAAATTCGCCCCTCATGCGGCTGGGGCTGCACGCCGCCGATGCGGCCCATCCCGACGCCATGCGCTTCTGGCTGGGCACCTTGCGCGAATGCCTGGACAGCCGCCTGCCGGTCACCAAGTCCGAATGGCTGGGGCTTTCCCCTTGAAGCGCGTGTTCACGCGCGCGCACCTGTCCGTGCTGGCTCTGGGGGTGAGCCTCGCGATTCCGCTTTTCCTGACGAACGCACGCCACACGCTCACGCGCCTCGAGACCGTGCCCCCCGGATTGGTGGCCCTGGGTCTCGCCATGGTCGCGCTCGGCTGGACGTTCAATGCCGCGCGGCTTCGCCTGCTGTGCGCCCACATCGGCCACCGCCTCCCGGTGGCGAGCGCCCTGGCGATGGTGGTCAGCACCGAATTCGCGGGGGCCTCGACACCCGGCGGCATCGGCAGTGCGCTGGCGTATGTGTTCCAGCTGCACCGCCGAGGCGTGCACTCGGCCCAAGCGGCGTCGCTGTATGCAGTGGACCATCTGATGGACCTCGCCTTCTTCGGCAGCGCGTTTCCACTCGCCGTGATCGGGCTGGTTCTGGATGGGCGCGGCGCCCGGCCCCTCTGGGTGGCACTGGCCGCACTTGGTCCGCTCGCGGGCGGCGCCTTGCTGATCGTCGTCTTCATGCGCGCCCCACCGCGGGGGCGCCGCGCAAGCGCCCTGATGGCCCGCTGGTTCAGGTTAAGCCCCGAGCGCAGGCTGCGCCATGCCCGCTGGTGGGTCTCGTTCCGCTCGACGGTGAGGACGACCATGGCCATGCCGCGCGCCCGTCTTGCGCTGCTTTATGCGAACTGCGCGGGCCATTGGCTGCTGCGTTACAGTATCCTTCCGCTCATCCTGGCGGGCCTCGGCCATCCGCTGCCTTGGTCCTACCTTTTCCTCATGCAAGGCGCGCTGCTGTTTGCCGGCCAGCTCAGCATGTTGCCGGGCGGCGCCGGCGGCGTGGAACTCGGCTTTGCGGCGCTGCTCGCCGGATGGACCGACAGGCAGACGATCGCGCTTTCACTGGTGCTCTGGCGCTTCGCAACGTTCTACTGGTATCTCCTGCTCGGGGGCGTCGTGTTCGCCACGACCATGGGGCGCCAACGGGCCCGGGCCGACGGGATCTGATAAAGCGGGCGGCCCGCCGCGCCAAGGGCGTTCAAGGCTGGTGCAAGCCGCTATGTCGGAGCAGGGCATCCAGCGTGGGTTTTCGTCCGCGGAAGGCGACGAACGACTCCATCGCCGGGCGCGCGCCGCCCATCGCCAGGATCTCCCGCCAGAAGCGCTGGCCGATTTCTTCGCTCAGCACGCCGTTCTCCTCAAACAGGCTGAAGGCATCGGCCGAGAGCACCTCGGCCCACTTGTAGCTGTAGTAGCCCGCGGCATAGCCGCCGGCAAAGATATGCGAGAAGCTGTTGGGGAAGCGGTTGTACTGCGGCGGCATCACCACCGCAATGCGGGCACGGACCGCCTCCAGCACGTCCAGCACCGACGAGGGGCCGTTCGGGTCGAAGTCGGTGTGAAGATGCATGTCAAACAAGGCAAACTCGATTTGCCGCACCGTCTGCATGCCGCTTTGGAAGTTCTTCGCGGCGGTCATCTTGTCGAACAGCGTGCGCGGCAGCCGCTCGCCCGTCTCCGCATGGCTCGTGAGCTCGCGCAGCACGTCCCATTCCCAGCAGAAGTTCTCCATGAACTGGGAGGGCAGTTCCACCGCGTCCCACTCCACGCCATGAATTCCCGAGACGCCACGCTCCTCCATGCGGGTGAGCAGGTGATGAAGCCCATGGCCGAACTCGTGGAAGAGGGTCAATACTTCGTCATGCGTGAAAAGCGCGGGCTTATCCCCCACCGGGCGGGAAAAGTTGCAGGTCAGATAGGCGACCGGCGTCTGCATGCCGGAGACCTTGCGCCGGCGCGTCATGGCATCGTCCATCCAGGCGCCCCCGCGCTTGTGGGCACGGGCATACAGATCGAGATAGAACTGGCCGATCAGGGTCTCGTCGCGGTCGCGGATCTCGAAGAACCGGACATCGGGATGCCAGACCCGCGCATCGGTCCTGCGAATGGTCAGGCCGTAGAGGCGCTTGACGAGCGCGAAAAGCCCCGAGAGCACGTGCGGCTCCGGGAGATACTGCTTGACCTCCTGCTCTGAGAACGCATAGCGGGCAAGCCGCAGCTTCTCGCTCGCATAGGCGATGTCCCAGGCCTCCACCCGCGCGAGCCCCAATTCGGCGCGCGCGAACTCGGCCAGCTCCTCGAAATCGCGCTCGGCGGACGGCTTCGCGCGCTCGCCCAGATCGTCCAGGAAAGCCAGCACATGGGCGGGGGACTCCGCCATCTTGGACGCCAGCGACACCTCGGCATAGTTGCGAAAGTCCAGCAGATGCGCCGCCTCCTGCCGGAGGCGAAGAATGCTCGAAATCAGCGCGGTGTTGTCAAAGGCCGCCTGCCCGAATTCGGAGGCACGCGTGACAAACGCATGGTAGAGCGTCTCCCGCAGAGCCCGGTCGTGCGCATACTGCATGACGGGGACATAGGAAGGCGCGTGCAAGGTCAGCTTGAAGCCTTCGCGTCCGTCTTCTTTCGCACTCTCGCGCGCAGCCGCAAGCAGGTCAGCCGGCAGACCCGCCAGTGCGTCCGGCGTGGCGAGGTAGAGGGCGAAGGCGTTGGTCGCATCCAGCACGTTTTCTTCGAAGCGCGCCGAAAGGCTTGCCAGCTCCTCCTGGATCGCGAGAAAGCGGCCCTTCTGCGCCGGCGGCAAATGTGCGCCGCCCAAGCGGAAGTCTCGCAGCTCGTTGTCGACGATCCGTCTGCGGGCGAGGCTCGCCTTCGCGAAGCCTGGCGACTCGCGCAGGCTCTTGAACCGCTCATATAGGCCAATATCCTGCGACCACGCCGCATAATATTGGGTGATCTTCGGCAAAGTGGCGTTGTATGCCTCGCGAAGCGAGGGACTGTTCATCACGGCGTTGAGGTGCGACACCTGCGACCATGCACGCGACAAGGCGTCATTGGCCTCCTCGAGCGGCGCGGCAAAGGTCTCCCAGGTCGGCTGCTCGGCGCCTGAGGTCAAGTCCGCGAGCAGGGCCCGGTTCTGGGCGAGCAGGCTGTCGATCGCAGGTGCGACGTGCCGCGGTTCAATGTCGCCAAAGCGCGGCAGTCCGGAGAAATCAAGCAAAGGGTTCATGGCATCACCAAGCCGAAGGTCGGGATTCACGCAAGTGCTGCGCTCATCGCCCAGACGAAGATGGATGAAGTCTTCCAATGGCGCGATTGTGCCCCGATTCGGGTGCGCAATTCAAATCGCCGAGGGCCGTCTTGAGCCATTGCGCGCCCCCGCGGCCCGAGATCGAGGAGAACAGGTTCCTCGCCCAGCCGCCCACGGTGCGTGGCCGGCTGGGTGAGAAGGCATCGCAAAGGCCGTGGGTCTCTCGCCGCTGCAGGCCAAAGGGAGCGCCCGTCATCGCCACCGGTTGGACTCGCCCCCCGGCGCCGGATGCGTCAATCCGGAGGCGCCTCGTCTCCTGCACGCGCTCGCGACGTGCCCAGCAAGCGATCGCGCAATTGGCCGATGGTGCACGTGCCGTGCTGGCCCGAGACGCAATAGACGCCGTCCCGGTAATCAAAGCGCGTCCATTCGCCCTTTCCCTGACGCAGTTCCACGAAGGCGGGCGGCTGCGGGCCCGACAGCCCTCTGTCGACCATGGCCCGCACCGCCTCACAGCTCAGGTGCGGGCCACCGGGCACCTTGTATCCCCCCTCGGCGTCGGCCAAGAGAATGAGCCGGGGCGTCGAGATTCCCGTGATATCGCCCAGAGTCGCCCCAGGGGAGAGGGGCGCCCCGTCCGAACCCACCCGGTCGGATGGCGCCAGCGCGAACATGTCCAGTGCTGACAACCTCACCCCGCGCTCGAGCGATAAGCGCGCAAAGCAGATGCGGCTCCACACGTCCCGACCGGCCGTTCCAACCCGGCTCTCAAGCGCTCGCCGGATGCGCGCCTCGTGCCCGCTGGCCGGGTCGAAGACAAACACAATCGGGAGCGTCCGCGCCCGCTCGCAGGCAAAATCCAGCACCGACTGAAATTTGGCCTTGGGCTTGCGTGACGACTCGACTTCGACCCATACCTGACGATTGTCCTGCGCGTATAAGCCGTCAGGCACCTTGTCCGGCTCACGCGCGATCGGCATCCGGCCCTGCTGGACTTCATGCTCGGTGGTAATGTCATGTCCTCGCACGGCCATCTCGACGAGGAACAGCGTGCCGAGCGTTCGATGATAGAACGTCGGCCCGGTCACGGAGGACAGCGATCCGCCGCTTTTCGCGCCCTCGTAGGCGGGTGACAGACAGCGCAACCGTCGCGCGCCCCCGGCGCTCAACAGGAACGAGCCCGTACCGGCCGGGTTGATCCGTTCAATCAGCGCATTCCCCTCCAGCAAGCGCTGGAGCGCCTGTCCCACCCTGCGGGCACGCGCCGGCGTGGCGGGATTCAACAGACGGATGATCTCGGTCATCCGCAAATGCCCGAATCGATGAATCCACGAAAGGATCGCCAGTTCGTTGTCGGCATGGGGGTCCATGGCCAAGTTCAGTCACGAATCCACAGACGAAGGGGCATCCAGGGATCGCAGCGATCCGGCGCGCCCCGGCAACTGCAGGGTCCGCGTGGCACGGGCCCCGGTCTTGCGACCTGGCTGCGGGTCACGCGCCCATGGCGCCCGAGGCGACAAGGAGATCAGTCGGCTCGATGGCAGAGCGTTGCGGCCGAGGCCGGACGGATCGGCGGGCGATGCGGCCACCGGTTGGCGCCGTCGCCAAGCCATTGACCGGAGTGAGTGACGCCCGTCCCCCGAAGGAGACGGGCGCGGAGAAAACGACCTGCGCTCGGTGAGAAGACGCAGACCGCACACCGAAGTTGCCCATGCAAAGTCGCGACTTTGCGTCAGACGCAGCCGGTTGGCTTGGGGAGACCGCCATATTTCGTGATGGGCTTCATCGGGCCCGTCATCCACAGCTTGAACACGGCGTTCTGCTCCTCGCCGATGTACTTGGCGAATTTGCGGATGGGTGGCACGCTGCCGAATTCCTCGAAGTATTCACGGGCCTTGAGAATATGGTCCCATTTCTGCTCGGTTAACTCGTATCCGTCGGCATCCGCCATCGCGCGGCCGATTTCCGGGGTCCATTCGTTCATGTCGAGGAGGTAGCCATCGCCATCACGTTGCGGCACTTCGACCTGCAGTTCCATTGTCAGCCCTCCGTTGGCCAGATCAAAATATTCGGGAACAGACTTTTCTCAACCCTTAGTCTTAGTCTAAGTTTAATGATAGTTGAGCAATTGAGTCAAGTATAAGTTTGCCATGAGGGGCCATGCCGCGGCGGGGCTTGGGATGCACGCGAACTGGCGCCGGCGCCTTCAACCCTGGGCAGCGGCATCCGCCTCAGCGCGCTCGCCCGCCGCATAGCCGTCGGGATTGGCGCGCTGCCAGCGCCAGGCGTCCCGGCACATCGCATCGAGGCCGCGCCGCGCGCGCCAACCCAGCACCTCGGCCGCCCTCTGCGTCCCCGCGTAGCACGTCGCGATGTCTCCGGGCCGCCTGCCCACGATGCGAGAAGGAACGGAACGTCCGCTTGCGCGCTCGAAGGCGTGCACCATTTCCAGCACGCTGTGGCCCTGCCCGGTGCCCAGATTGACCGTCAGCACGCCCTCGTTGCCCAGGACGTACGCCAATGCCGCCACATGGCCCTCGGCCAGATCCATCACGTGAATATAGTCCCGCACGCCGGTGCCGTCCGGCGTGGGATAGTCATTGCCGAACACACTCAAGGCTTCGCGCCGGCCGACCGCCACTTGGGCGACATAGGGCATGAGGTTGTTCGGAATGCCTTGCGGGTCCTCGCCCATGGTCCCCGATTCATGGGCGCCCACCGGGTTGAAGTAGCGCAGAATGCCGACGCTCCAGGCTGGATCCGCATGATGCAGATCGCCCAGCACCTGCTCCACCATCGCCTTGGTCTGGCCATACGGATTGGTCGGCCGCAGCGGCGCGCTTTCCGGGATGGGCACTGCATCCGGATCGCCATACACGGTGGCGGAAGAACTGAAGATGATTCTCTTCACGCCCACGCGCCGCATGGCCCCGAAGAGCTTGACGGATCCTTCCACGTTGTTCGCGTAATAGCGCAGCGGTTGCGCGACCGACTCGCCGACGGCTTTGAGCCCGGCAAAGTGAATGGCGGCGATAGGGCGATCCGCACGCAAGATCTCCTCGATCGTCCTCTCATCGCGCACGTCCGCTTGGTGGAAGGCGGGGCGATGTCCGGTGATGGCGGCGATGCGATCGAGGACGATCGGATCGCTGTTGCACAAGTTGTCCACGACGACGGGTCGGAAACCCTGTTCAATCAGGGCGATACAGGTATGAGACCCGATGTAGCCGGTCCCGCCCGTGACAAGAACCGTCCCCCGGTCAAGCGCTGGCTTGGATATCATCATTTGTCGGCGAGAGCCCCCCTCACGGCAGCGAGGGCGAGCGGCGCCATGCGTCCGGGTGCTCGCCCTCTGTTCCTCAAAAGCGGTCCTTCCTGATCGGACCTTCCGGCCGGAAGCGGGCATCGCCGATCCGGGTGGGCGGCAGGCCCCACCACCCCCTCTCGGGATCCGATCTGGAAATTAGGCGTGAATTCGATTAAATTCCATCATACCGACTCTAGCACAACTGGGGGACGGCGCAATGGATCACGGCATTCCACATCCGCCCCTGAAGGGCGCGGCACGGTATGACTAATGAATGTTGAAGGGAGTCGACCATCAGACACCGAGCGGCGGTACCTTTTCAGGGCGTATGGCCGCACATCGCGGACGGCGCCTTCGTTCACCCTTCCGCTCAGGTCATTGGCGATGTCCATATCGGCGCGCAGGCGTCGATATGGTGCAACGCAGTGGTGCGCGGGGACGTGAACAGCATCCACATCGGGCGGGAGACGAACATTCAGGATCTTTGCGTGCTCCATGTGAGCCACAAGACGCCTGCAGATCCCCTCGGCGCCCCCCTCACCGTGGGCGAACGCGTGACCGTCGGCCATTCGGTCATCCTGCACGGCTGCACCATCGGCGATGAATGCCTCATCGGCATGGGCTCCATCATCATGGACCATGCCGTGCTCGAGCCGCACGTATTGCTGGGCGCGGGAAGCCTCGTGCCCGAGGGCAAGACGCTCCAAAGCGGACATCTTTATCTCGGACGTCCCGTCAAAGCGGTACGCGCGCTCACGCCGGCCGAACTCGCGTACTTCGCCTATTCGGCGCAGCATTACGTCGCGCTCGCCCAGCAGTACGTCTAGCCACCCCCTTGGGCGGCACCGTCGCTCGTCTAGCGCAGGGCCACGCGTCGGAACACCGCGATCTTGACGAAATCGAGAGCGAAAAGATAGGCCACCACGAGCGCGCCAAGGACGAGCAGGAAGGGTCCCGGGATCGCAGCCATCAGGATGCCCCGCGCCGCCAACGTGCTCACGACGAGAATATCGAGCACGGAGGCCAGCAGCAGCCAGCGGCTGGGTCTAGAATCCCAGAAGTGACCGCGGCTGCGCACGAGATAGACGTTGCCTTGGCCCGTGAAGACCAGCATCACGAATATGAGCGTCTGAAGCTGCGCCAACGGCAGATGCAGCCAGTCGCGCCCGACGAAGAACACGCTGAACGAGAGCACCAGCACGAAGCCCGCCAGAATCGCGCCGGTGGCCATGAGTCGCCGGATGCGCCAGCGGTCCGGCCGGAGGGAATAAGCGACCTGGTCGGTCGCAATCGACATGGTCACGAAGTCGTTCGTGAACAGCAGGAGGACGATGAGCATGGGGGTGATCACGAAAGTGCCGGTCAGCATGACGCCCACGCTCAGGAAGACCGCAATTTCCACCGTCTTGATGATCTTGTTCAAGGTGTAGGTCAGCATGCGCTGGTAGATGCGCCGACTGGTCTCGACGGCAGCCGCGATCTCGGAAAGTCCCGGCCGGGTCAGCACCACGCTGGCAGCCGCCTTGGCCACATCGGTCGCCGTGGCCACCGCGATCCCGACCTCCGCCTGCTTGAGGGCGGGCGCGTCATTGACGCCGTCTCCGGTCATCCCGCAGACGCGCCCGCCTTGCTGAAGACTTTGCACCAGACGGAACTTGTCCTCGGGAAAGACGCCCGCAAACACGTCGCAACCGTCGCGCTCCCCGTTGCGCAGGCTTTCGCCGGTGCATGCCCGGTTGCCGATGCCCACCTTGGCCGCCACCGCGCGGGCCGTCGCCAGCGAATCGCCGGTGATCATGATCACGCGCAGGCCGAGCTCGACGAGATGGCGGATCAAGTCGGCCGAGTCGGGTCGCGGCGGATCCTCCAGGGCGACGAAGCCGGCAAACTCAAGCGCTTCCGGTTCGCCCGCCGCGACCGCGAGCACGCGATAGCCCTGCGCGGCGAGCGGCTCCATGCCGCCCATGGGCATCGCCTGCGACAGTCTCGCGCCCACTGCCGCCGGCGCGCCCTTGACGACATGGAAGGGCTTGCCCTCACGTTCGACGATCCCTTCGGAATATTTCGTGGCAGGATCGAACGGGATGAATTGGAGCCGCCCAGATGCCCCCGTGTCCCCTTGGGCGCGCGCAGCGGCCAGGATGGCGAGATCGATGGGATCCTGGGTCGCTTCGTCGCAGGCAATGGCCGCAAGCTGCAGGAGTTTTCCTTCGGTGAAGGGTGCGTTCGGCGCGACCCCGGCGACAGATAGGCGGCTTTCGGTCACGGTGCCGGTCTTGTCGACGCACAGCACCTCCATCGCGGCCGCCTCTTCGATCGCCGACAGGCGGGTGACCAGCACGCCGCGCCGGGCAAGCTCGAGGGCGCCGAGCGCAGTGGCCAGGGTAAAGGTGGCCGGCAAGGCCACAGGCACCGAGGCAACCAGCAGGATGAGGGCGAAGGGGAGCACATCGCTCCAGGGCAGGTGGGCGATCGGCGCATAGACGAGAAGAGCGGCCACCATCACCGCATCCAGGATCAGCATGTAGCGCACGATCCGAAAGATGATTTCCTGGAGGTGGCTCACGGTCCTGGCCGTCCCCACCAGCTCGGCCGTCTTGCCGAAGAAGGTCCGCGTGCCGGTGGCCGTCACGCGCCCGCTCGCCTCGCCGCGCTTGACGACCGAGCCGGAATAGGCGGGATTGCCGGCGGAGGCGTCAACCGGCAGCGACTCTCCGGTCAGCGCCGATTGGTCGAGCTCGACATTGCCTTCGGCAATCTCGAGGTCTGCGGGAACCAGATCGCCCATGCGCACATGGACGAAGTCGTCGTCCACCAGGTTCGCCGCCGGAACCATCTGCCAGCGGCCATCGCGCAGGACCCGCGCGTTCACCGCCAGGCGGCTTCTGAGAAGCGCGAGGGCATTCTGCGCCCGTCCCTCCTGCACGAAGCTCAAGAGGGCGTTGAAGACGAGCAGGATCCCGATGATCAGCGCCTCGGCCCGCTTGTGCAGGAGGAGCTCGATGACGATGGTGATCTCGAGCATCCATGGCACCGGTGCCCAGAAACGGCTCGCCAGACGCAGCCAGGGATTGGGCTTCTCCTCGGGCAGCGCATTGGGCCCTTGACGCTGAAGGCGGCGCGCCGCTTCCTCGCTCGTCAGGCCGTGCGCGGGAGCCTCGGGGGACGCGACCGGCGGATTGGGCTCGTTCATGCGGCCCCCGAACGGATCAGGAGAACCGGGACCGGTGCGGTGCGGATCACCACCTCCGCCACACTGCCGAGCAGGAGCCGATCCATGCCCCGCCGCCCGTGCGTGCCGATGACGATGAGGTCCGCGGCCCAATGGGCCGCCTCCTCGACGATGGCCACGCCGACGCGCCGCGCCACCGTCTCGATGAGCGCCGTTTCGGGCTCGAGACCCGCCTGTCGAGCCTGCTCCACGGCCGCCTCCACGATAGCCTGCCCGGCGGCGTGCAGCGCCTCCTGGACCCGCGGGTCCGCCATCCAGCCGCCCTCGTCCCAATTGACGAGCGTCTCGTCGACGACATGGACGAGCCGCAGCACCGCCGGACTCTCCGCCGCCAGCTTCAGCGCTTCGCGCAGCGCCGCCCGTGAGGTCTCGGTGCCGTCAATGGCTACCAGAATACGTCGATACATGGACTCCCCCTTTAGGGCTTTCGCCCCCCTGCTCAGGACACGGCCGGCTTTCTCGCCTCCCGCCCGTGCAGGCGATCGAAAACCACATGGCCCTCCACGAGCGTGCAGCACACCCTCCCTTGCACCCGCGCGCCCAGGAATGGGGTGTTCTTGCCCTGGCTGTACAATGCCTTGCGATCGACCTGCCAGTCCGTATCAGGATCGAAGACGCAGACATCGGCGGGGCTGCCCAAACCCAGTTGCCCCCCCGCGATGCCCAGCAGCCGGGCCGGTTCGTGCGTAATCCTCGCCAATGCACGGTGCAAAGGGAGGCGGTCTTCGCGTGCCCACTGCAAGGTGAGCGGCAGCAAAAGCTCCAGGCCCGTCGCGCCCGGCTCCGCCTCGCCAAAAGGCACCTGCTTGGCATCGTCGTCCACCGGACTATGGTCGGAACACACCGCATCGACGGTGCCGTCCGCCAGTCCCTCCCGGAGCGCCGCGCGGTCGGCATCGGTGCGTAGCGGGGGCACCAGGCGGCAATTGGCATCGAAGAAACCGACGTCCGACTCGCTCAAGTGCACATGGTGCATGCCGACATCACAGGTGACCGCCAGACCCTGCTCCTTCGCCACGCGCACCATCCCGATGCCGGCAGCGGTCGACAGCCGGCATAGATGAATCCTCGCCCCGGTCTCGCGCGCAAGGAGGAGAATCGTCGACAACGCGACGGTCTCGGCACAGCTTGGAATGCCCGACAGGCCGAGGCGTGTGGCCACCTCTCCGTCGTGCGCCACGCCATGGCGCGACAAGAAAACGTCCTGGGGGCGAAGCCACACCGCGAATCCGAAGGTGGCCGCATACTGTAGGGCGCGCATCAGGGTCATGGTGTCGGTGAGCGCGGCATCGGCCTGAGAAAACCCGATGCAGCCGGCATCGGACAACTCGGCCATCTCGGTGAGCTCACGCCCTTCGAGCTTCTGCGTCAGTGCGCCGAGGGGGAACACTCGCGCCTTGTTGAGGCTTCTCGCCCGGTGCTTGAGCATCTCGACCAACCCTGGCTCGTCCAGCGGCGGATCGGTGTCGGGCGGGCACACGAGGCTCGTCACGCCACCGGCCATTGCCGCTTCCATCTCGCTTTCCAAGGTCGCCTTGTACTCGAGCCCCGGCTCACGCAGCCGCGCCGATAGGTCGACGAATCCCGGGCACACCACGAGCCCCGTCGCATCGATCGTCCGCTGTGCGGTGAACCCTGCAGGAGCCGCGCCCAGGGCGGCGATCTTGCCGGAGGCGATGTAGACATCCGTCACCGCATCCAGCCCGTGCTTGGGGTCGATCACACGCCCGCCCTTGATGACCAGCTTCATGTTCCCCGCCCCATTGTCGGATCGCACACGTCTGAGCTCCCTTCAGGATCCGCTGCTCGCCAGGATGCTCATGACCGCCATGCGCACCGCGATGCCAAAGGTGACCTGCGGCAGGATGACCGATTGCTCGCCATCGGCGACCGACGAGTCGATTTCCACGCCGCGGTTCATCGGACCCGGGTGCATGACGATGGCGTCACCGCTGCAATAGGCGAGCTTTTCCGGGGTGAGGCCGTAGTACTTAAAATATTCCTGTGCCGACGGCAGAATGGCGCCCTTCATGCGCTCGTGCTGCAGGCGCAACATGATCACTACGTCGACCCCGGCAAGCCCCGCCGCCATGTTGTGGTAGACCTTGACACCCAGCCCCTCGACGCCGCTCGGAATCAGCGTCTTCGGCGCGATGACGCGCACCTCCTGGGTGCCCAGAATGTTGAGGGCATGAATCTCGGAACGGGCCACGCGCGAATGCATCAGGTCACCCACGATGGCCACCCGCAGCCCGCTGAAATCGGGCTTGTAGTGCCGGATGGTGTACATGTCGAGCAGGCCCTGCGTGGGATGCGCATGACGGCCGTCGCCGGCGTTGATGACATGGATGTATGGCGCGACATGCTGCGCAATCAGATGAGCGGCGCCGCTTTGGGCGTGCCGCACGATGAACATGTCGGCATGCATGGCCGACAGATTGTCCACCGTGTCGAGAACCGTCTCCCCTTTGGACTGGGAGGAAGCACCGATATTGAGATTGAGGACGTCGGCGGACAGCCGCTTGGCGGCAATCTCGAAGGTGGTGCGGGTGCGCGTGCTCGGCTCGAAGAAGAGATTGAAGATGGTCTTGCCGCGCAGGAGCGGCACCTTCTTGACCTCGCGCTCCGCCACGCCGACGAACGAGGCGGCAGTGTCGAGGATATGAAGCAGGATCTCGCGCGGCAAGCCCTCGAGCGTGAGCAGGTGATTGAGTTCGCCATGCTGGTTGATTTGCGGATTCTTGCGCATAGTCCCCGGTCACAGGCTCACGACAGGCCACGCCCGCAAGCGCGGCCGAACACAACGGCTGCGCGAGATTATAATCGAACCGGATGCCTTAGGCATCCACCTGTGCGGGCTAGGACTGTAGCGACAGGACAAAGCGAAGGCTCGCATCCAGCGTCAGCTGGATATTCTGGTGCTGCGGCAACGCGATTCGCTCCCCCACGAAGTCGGGGCAGACCGGCAGCTCACGCCCGCCGCGGTCGATCAGCACGGCTAGGCGTATCGCCCTCGGACGCCCATAGTCAAAGAGTTCATTCATGGCCGCACGAATCGTGCGCCCTGTGTACAGCACATCGTCGACCAGGATGATGTCGCGCCCTTCGACAGCAAAGGGAATGTCCGACGGCTTGACCTGGGGATGCAGGCCGATGCGGCTGAAGTCGTCGCGGTAGAAGGAAATGTCGAGCGTCCCGAGGGGGGTGGCCACCCCCAGACGCTGGTGCAATCTTTTCGCAAGCCACGCACCCCCGGTATGGATGCCGACCAGGGCACTGTCGGCGCCCACATGGGGCGCGATGCGGTCGGCCAGATGCGCAACGAGCGTTTCGGCGTTCGGCAGGTCCATGGCATCGATGCTCGCGGGATCAAAGTCCCATTATGCCTGGAAAATCCCTGCCACGCTGCTCAAAGGGATGCAAAGAAGGTCTCGAGAATCTGCTGGGCGGCCACCGGGTCCAGCAGGGGCTTCTGCCGTCTCCCCCGCAGGCCGGCCTCGGCCAGGGCGGCGCCGGCGGCGGCCGAGGTCAGGGTTTCGTCCACGAAAACGACCGGGAGCCCCGTGCGAGCGCCCAACTCGGCGCCGAAGCGGCGGCACGAATGCGCCATGGGGTGCTCACCGTCCCCTTCAGACGACGGAAGGCCAACCACCAGAAGGACAGGCGCCCACTCGCGCGCAAGCGCATCGATGCGCTCGAAGCGCTTGGCTTTGGGCTCCCCGGGCACGGTCGTCAGGGGATGCGCGAGGTGCACATCCAGGTCACCCACCGCCACGCCGATGCGCTTCAGCCCAAAATCGAAGGCCAGCACCGAACCGCGCGTGGGCCAATCGGCACCGGCCGTCACACCGAGGGATTCCTGGGCGCGGACGGCGCCCTCAGGCATGCCCCGCCGCCTCGGACAGCCGCGAGAAATCCACCCCCAACTGCCTCATGGCCGCGGGCAGGCGATCCTCCCATGGCACATCGAAGAGAATGTCGGTGGAGGCTTTGACCGAAAGCCAGGCGTTTTGCGCAAGCTCTTGCTCCAGCTGGCCGGCCGCCCAGCCGGCATAGCCCAGGGTGACGAAAAGCTTGGGCGGGCCTTCGGCGCGCGCTGCCGCCTCGAGGATGTCCTTGGAGGTCGTCAAGCCGACCCGCCCGTTGACCGCCAGGGTGGATTGCCAATGCCCCACCGGCATGTGCAGCACGAAGCCGCGGTCCATCTGGACAGGCCCCCCGAAGTGGACCCACCGCTCCTTGAGGGTTTGATCGCTGAGCGCGATGTCGAGCTGCTCGAACAGGGATTCCATGGTCATTTCCAGGGGCCGGTTCACAACGACGCCGAGGGCGCCCTGGTCGTTGTGCTCGCAGATGTAGGTGAGGGTCTTGGTAAAATAGGAATCCGCCATGTTCGGCATGGCGATGAGGAAGTGGTCGGTCAGGTTTACGTTCTCCATGTCTGCATTATGGCACATGGGCAACACGGCAGGGGAGGCTCGCCCCGGTTGACAAAATCCGGGCAGCTGGCTAGGGTCGCAAAAATATCCCCAGGAAAAGGCCATGTCTTCAGCGGACGCATTCGTCAACCTGTATCACCACGGCTTCGTGCGCGTGGCAGTGGCCGTGCCCGACGTCCGGGTGGCCGATCCCGCCTTCAACGCCGCGCAAAGCCTTGCCCTGCTCCGGGAAGCCGCCGCTCGGCACGCAGTCCTGGCCGTATTTCCCGAACTGGGCCTGTCCGCCTATTCCTGCGACGATCTGTTCCATCAGCAGGCCTTGCTGGAAGCCGTACAGGCGGCCCTGCGTGGACTGCTGGACGCCACCCGGGACTTAGCCCTGGTGGCAATACTGGGCATGCCCTTGCGGGTGGACAGCCTCCTCTACAATTGCGCCGTGGTCGTCCACCGGGGTCATATTCTGGGCGCCGTGCCCAAGACCTATTTGCCAAACTATCGCGAGTTCTACGAACTGCGTCAATTCACGCCGGGCGATGTGGCTGGCTTCCGACACATCACCTTATGCGGCCAGCCGGACATTCCCTTCGCGAGCGAGCTGATTTTCCGGGCGGAGAACCTGCCCGCCTTCCGTTTCGCAATCGAGATCTGCGAGGACCTGTGGACCCCCATACCGCCGTCGTCCCTGGCTGCACTCGCCGGCGCCACCGTGCTGGTCAACCTGTCGGCCTCGAACGTCACGATCGGGAAGGAAGAGTATCGCCGGCAACTCGCCGCAAACCAGTCGGCCCGCTCCATCGCGGCCTACGTCTATAGCGCGGCAGGCCCTGGAGAGTCGACCACCGACCTCGCCTGGGACGGGCACGGCATGATCCACGAGAACGGCACCTGCCTGGCCGAGACGCAGCGCTTTGCCGATCATCCCCAGCTCGTGACCGCCGACCTCGATCTCGAGCGTCTCGAGGCGGACCGGATGCGCCAGAACAGCTTCGGCCAGGCGCGCGCGCGCCACCGTGAGGCGCTGGAACGGTTTCAGGCGGTCCCGTTCGTGCTGGACATTCCCGCCGGTCCTCTGCCGCTGCAGCGCGCCTACGAGCGCTTCCCGTATGTGCCGAGCGATCCTGCAAGCCGGGACCGGCGGTGCGGCGAAGTCTATGCCATCCAGGTCCAGGGGCTCGTCAAGCGACTGCGCTCCTCGGGCATCGAGCGGGTCGTGATCGGCGTCTCCGGCGGCCTCGACTCCGCGCAGGCGCTGCTCGTGTGCGCCAAGGTCATGGACGCGATGGGGCTTCCGCGCTCGAACATCCTGGCCTACACCCTGCCGGGGTTCGCCACCGGCGAACGCACGCTCGACCAGGCGCGACGCCTGATTCGGCTGGTCGGCGCCCACGCGGGCGAGATCGATGTCCGCCCGAGTTGCATGCAGATGTTCCGCGACATCGGTCACCCTTTCGCGAACGGCGAAGGGGTCCACGACCTGACCTTCGAGAACGTGCAGGCAGGCGAACGCACAAGCCATCTGTTCCGCCTCGCCAACCTGCACGGTGCGCTGGTGGTGGGCACGAGCGACCTGACCGAGCTCGCCCTCGGCTGGTGCACCTACGGGGTCGGGGACCACATGTCGCACTACAGCCTCAACGCGAGCGTCCCTAAGACCCTCATTCAATACCTCATCCGCTGGGCCGCCCGAACGCATCAGTTTGGCGAAGCCTTGAGCCCGCTCCTGGAGGAAGTGGCGGCGACCGAAATCAGCCCCGAGCTCATCCCCGGCGACCCGGGCGGGCAACCCGGACAGCGATCGGAGGAAATCGTTGGCCCCTATGAGCTGCAGGATTTCCACCTTTATTACATCCTGCGCTTCGGGTATGCGCCGAGCAAGGTGGCGTTTCTCGCCTGGAGCGCCTGGCATGACGAGGACGCCGGCCGCTGGCCCGACCTGGCCGGGATTCACCGCCGCCACTACGACATCGGGACGATCAAGCGCTGGCTCGGCGTATTTCTCCGACGATTCTTCCAGACCAGCCAGTACAAGCGAAGCTGTGTGCCGAACAGCCCGAAGGTCGGATCGGGCGGCTCGCTCTCGCCGCGCGGCGACTACCGGGCGCCGAGCGACGGCGAGTCTGCGGCATGGCTCTCGGATCTCGAGCGCATTCCGGATCGCATCGATGCGCCGGGCTGAGCACAGACAAGGGCATCCCGCCGCTGCCGGCGGACATCGCCCACCCTGAGAGGCCTCTCATCCGAGACCAAGACGCGTTCTAGACTTGAAGACCTAAGGAGTACGGCATGAGCAGTTTGTTTGATCCGCTACAACTGGGCGAGATAAGACTCCCCAACCGCGTCATCATGGCGCCCCTGACGCGCTGCCGCGCCAGTGCGGGGAGGGTTCCCAACCCATTGATGGCGGAATATTATGCCCAGCGCGCGGGCGCTGGGCTCATCCTGAGCGAGGCGACCTCGGTTGCCCCCAAAGGCGTCGGCTATCCGGATACGCCCGGCATCTGGTCGGACGATCAAGTTGCAGGATGGAAACAGATCACCACTGCAGTTCATGCGAAGGGTGGACGCGTCTTCCTGCAGCTATGGCACGTCGGCCGGATATCCCATCCTTCATACCTCGAGGGCGAGTTGCCGGTCGCACCCAGCGCCATTCGTCCGGAAGGCCATGTGAGCCTGCTGCGACCCCAGGTTCCCTATGTGGTGCCACGGGCACTGGACATCTCGGAGATCCCGGGGATCGTCGAGGCTTATCGGAAGGGTGCAGAGAACGCGAAGCGGGCGGGGTTCGACGGCGTCGAGGTGCATGGCGCCAATGGCTACCTGCTCGATCAGTTTCTGCAGGATACCACCAACCAACGCACCGATGCCTACGGGGGGTCTATCCAGAATCGGGCAAGGCTCATGCTCGAGGTGACGGACGCGGTCGTTTCCGTATGGGGGGCAGGCAAGGTTGGCGTGCACCTTGCCCCACGAGGCGATGCGCACTCCATGGGAGACTCGAATCGTCTGGCGACGTTTGGCTACGTTGCCGAGGCGCTCGGGAAACGAGGCATCGCCTTCATCTTTACGCGGGAAAAACTGGGGGACGACAGCATCAGCCCCGAGCTCAAGAAGCGCTTCGGAGGCGTGCTGATCGCCAACGAGGGATTCAACCTGGAAACCGCTCAGCAAGCGCTCAAGGCGGGCCATGCCGACGCGGTCGCGTTTGGCAAGGACTTCATTGCCAACCCCGATCTACCGCACCGCCTGAAGCGGAACATGCCGCTCAATCCGTGGCATGCCGAAACCTTTTATGGATACGGCATGTCGGATCCCCGCGTAGGATATACCGACTACCCAAGCCTTGCAGCTGAAACGGCATAGGCGCATCATCGGGGCAGCGCGGCCTATGAGGACGACGGGGGGCTCGCGGTGAACGGCCTGCCTCGGCCCTCCGGCCGGCGGGAGGCATGAGCGCCAAGCCTCATGCCCGCGACCTCGCTGCATGGCCCGGGGAATGCACCCGCGCGCCGGAGACGCTGAGCAGACCGCGCCTCCGGGACCGGGTGCACAGGAACAGCCTCGCGGGGCGGGTGAGAGGAAGGGATCTGACGTTCGATCAGACGCAAGCCCGCCATGGCGGAGGACGTTAAAAAATCTGACAGGCCTAGCGTCTTCGACCGGTGGGCTGGAGACCCGAACGGGAAGCAAAGCTTGGCGCATACGCATCGCCTTGGAGTCGATCGTGTTGAAGACTCTGGCGATTTGCCACTTGAAAGAGCATTCTGCGGTCCTCGCCCCCAGGCCCGGGCGACAATCGTCGCGCCGAAAGCGATCCAGGCGCTCGACTTTTTTCGACTGACGGCTTCGTGACGCCCCTCGCGAGGGCATCAGCCTTGTCGATGCCGGAGCGTCAGTCTCAGGTCCCCTTTCCTCGGCGCCCACGGGCCGCCTCTTTGCGAACCCTGAATCAGTCGGCAAACTTTACATATCGAGCGTCGCGTCAATCCACCTGCTCTTGATATGTTCAAAATAACAGAGAGATCACTCCAACGGAACACTTCTTGCTTTGAGAGTCTGAAGGCATCCTGCCGGCCCCTAAAACCCCACTAACTCAAAACTGCGCAGGACTCCTTACGCACTTCGGATTGGAAAGTCGGAATCCGCTTCACCTCTATCGACGGAAGCGGAAGATGGCAAATTTCCAGGGGACTTTTGTGACGGCTGTCTAAATGGGCCCCACCACTCCAAGGCGGCGGAGCGCCGGTCCATTCCGGTACAAGCTGCTGCAGGGCAGCACGGGTGCCACCGCCAAACACTCACAGGAGCGCAAACCATGACCCCAAATCTCAAGGCACTGCTGGCGTGCGCCGGACTGGCGGTCGCGGCATCCGCCAATGCGGCCACCATCACGACCTTCACAGCGACTTACGGCAATCTCTATGCCGGCGCCGATACCGTGTCCGGATTCAACGCATACGACTTAGCGCCTGGGCCTGTTCTGCTGGAAGGTGCACAATCCGCGTCGGCAGGTTCGAATCTGACGGGCATTTTCCAGGCTTACACGGGGGCTCATCTGGCCCCGAACGGCAGTACCGTGTCGGCGCCGAACCTCAATACAACGGGCGTCGGCTCCGGCTATGAGCTCACCATCGCAGGCAACTTCTCCGAACATGTCGACAGTATCAGCGGCGGGGTGACGAGTTTCACGCTGACCGGCGGCACCGCGACCATGTACATCGGTGCGCCGGATTATAATTTCAGCACTGATTCCGGTTTCACCGACGGATCCCAGCTCTTCAGCGCGAATATCGTAGGGGGCAATGGGACGTTCAGCGACACAGGCTTGGGGGTCACCCAGTTGGACTTCCAGGCCACCCGCTATGCCGGGAATGTCTACTCGCCGGGCATTCTGGGCGGGACCGCCGTGTTCACCCTGCAAGCACCGGGCGCCGGCAGCACCACCTTCCTTAGCGGCATATCCTCCGTGGGCGGCCACGCGGTGACCCCCAATGACCTGCTACTTGCCGCCGATGGAAACGTGACCCTCACGACGGTGCCGCTACCGCCGCCTTTGTGGTTGCTGGGCTCCGGGATCGTGGGTCTAGTGGGCTTTGCCGGTAAGCGTCGCGCCTGAGCCTTTCGATCCACCCCTTCAAGCAGGGTCCGGGAAATCTCCCGGGCCCTGCTGTGAGCGGATGGCCGAAGGCTTGTCCCAAGGTGGCGATACCGTCGGAGCCGTTTGCGCGTCGAAGAACGGTTGCTACCGATCACGGCACGAAGGACGCGCTCGCATGTTCTCCGGGAGACCCCGCCGGGCTCGGCTCTAGAACCGCCTGCGCCCAGGAATAGGAAAATCCGCGAGGCACAAGCAACAGCCCCTACGTCGACCGATTGCAAGCCGCGCCCAGTCGATCACCACCGCAGAGACGGGCCAATTTGCGCGCCAACGGCCGTACCGCTCCCGCAGCGCCGAGTCCTATCCTAAGGTTTGTCCCGCGCCCAGCCTCGGTTAGGTCATTCAAATGAGCGCCTCACATTCCACATTGATTCATTTGTCATATAAACCAATCCATGCGAAAATTCCGCGAGGCGGTCGGGGCCAAGAGCAGGGAAAACCTCCCTGTTCCGCGTCGCTGTATTCGGATCGACGCATCTTGCTCGCCGTCGGCCGTTTTTTCCGGGACGCTCGACTGGCGCTGCGACAGGTGGGCGAACTTCTGCGGCCGCTTTGGGGTTGGGCGCGAGGACCCCGGCACGAGCCAGCGGAAAACCGCACCCGCAGGATCGAAATGCGCCTCGCGTCCTCCACCCCTTTCGTGCGCCCATCGGGGTCGGCGTCTTCGGGTTTCCCCGCTGCGGCGCATTTGAGGCCTGACGCGTCGTGGGAACGAGGAACCCCTTTTAGACAGCTCCTCCACGACAGCCGTGCCTTGCAAAGGACAGAGAACATTACTCGAGCAGGCGAACGATGTTGCGTGTTCGGTAGTGCCGCAGTCTATGTCGGGGGCCTTGTCCGCATCGTTTGGGGTGTGTTTTGCGCCCGAGGCGCGCGTGAAGGATCCGGCAGAGCGGAACGCAGGCTTGCCCGAAGCGCTGATGAGTTGTGGGACCTTCCGCTGCTGCCTTAACGTCGGGAAGCGTCGACGTGTGGCTCATTCGCAGTGCCATAAGGTGGAATTGCAGTTGGATCGAGATAGAGCGTGATCCCGATATCGTCGCCACTACGCGCAGGAGGTTACGACCACCGCGTCGCGGCATGGTCAATCGTCGTGGCGGGCTTTGTTTCCTATGCGACAGCCGAGTTGCTGTGGCGCGCCTCACCGCGTGTTTCCAAGGGGTCTTGCCGGCTGGAGTCCTGGCTTGGCGCGGGTGTCTTGGGTTTGGGCAGCTGGGCAGCCCAGATGACCGCCCTTCTTGCCGCCACCGGGCACGTCTTCTTGTACAACCCGGAGACATCGCCGATTGCGCTCGTTTTTGGCTTGTCGGGCAGCCTCGTCGCCCTGACGCGGCTCAGGCGGCCGACCCCTCTCTTATGCTCGCTGGCGGGCGGCATGGCGTTTGGGCTGGGACTGGTCGGCATGTGCGTCGTGGACATGCATGGCATTGTCGTGCCGGGCATGCGCCGATCTTTTGACGTCGGACCTATCGTCCTTTCGTATCCATTTGCCGTCGGCTTCTCCGCCCCTGCGTTATGGATCGTGCGTGGATTCCATGCGCCTCATGCCGAGTGTGTCGCGCGCGGCGACTGGTCGCTCATCCCCTTCTGCGTGCTTATGACCACGGCCGTGACCGGCACGCAGTACATCGATATGCTCTCGCTGCATTGGGTGCGCATCCCTGGGCGCAACCGAATCGGCCCCCCAATGGCTCTCGCCGACCAGGGCACCATGGCAAACGCGATTTTCATTGCCGTGGCGGCCGTGCTGCTTGGGCTGCTGTGGTCTTTCCATCGGCACTTCCGCGACTCGACGCGCCGAAGGGAACGGGCCGAGCGTGCGGGGGCACACACACGCGCAGTGCTGAAGCACATGCTGGAAGGTGTGGTGGTGACGGATGCCCAGGGGCGAATGCTGTCCGTCAATTTCGCGGCAGCGGCGATCTTCGGCTACAGGGCCCACGAGCTGAAGGGAAGGAACATGTCGATGCTGATTCCGGTCCCGCGGGAGGGCGCGCACGAGAGCCATATCGAGGGCCCTGCTCGCCTGGACATGCGCCAACCGGTCGATGCAAGCCCACGCGAAGCAGAGGGCCTGCGCCGCGACGGGGCGGTATTTCCCATGGAGATCACGACACGCGTCGCCCGCGTAGGCGATAAGCGCCTATTCGTACGGGTTGTGCGTGATATCACACAACGCAAGCAGGCGCAGGCGCGGCTCGTCCGCAGGGCCAATTACGACGATTTGACCGGACTCCCCGGCCGCGCCCTGTTCAGGGACCGCGCCCGCCAGGCGCTGCAGCGTGCGGAGCGTGACGAAGGCACGCTCGCCATCCTCTACATAGACATCGATCACTTCAAGGCGGTGAACGACCGCCTGGGGCACGGCGCAGGAGACGACCTGCTGCGCATCGTCGCGGCACGACTGCGTGCTTGCGTGCGCAACGAAGATACCGTGTCGCGCGTCGGTGGCGACGAATTCGTGGTCCTTCTCGAGCGCTTCTCCAGTCATCAGGATGTCGCACTGGTCGCCGGAAAAATTGTTGACTCGCTCGCCCATCCGTTTCGCATTGAGGGTTATGGCGGTCATGACGTGCGCGTTAGCGCCAGCGTCGGAATTGCAACGTACCATCGCGGCGGCGCACAGGACCTCGAACGCCTGGTTCGGCAGGCGGACTCCGCCATGTACCTTGCAAAGAAGCGGGGGAGACACAGATTCCAGTTCTATGGGGGCACGCCGTCGACTAAGAGCAAGGCGGTGTAGCCGCAAGAGCCTGCTCCACAACCGGGCCGCTTAGCGCATGCGGCCACAGGGGCGAGAGGGTGACTTCGGTTGCGCCCGGGGCTTTTGCCTGTGACGCACCTTGCCGTTTCCGGCACTTAGCCCTAACGCTTCGGCGAAGGTCGCGAGCGGCCGGGTCCCGCCTCACCTCGCCGAACCGCCGAAGGCGCACTTCGAGGTTCCGGCCGGCGCAACGATTTCCGTCCTGAGGCGGGCCTACCCGGCGCGTTCCTTCACCTTGTTCGCCCGCTTGCGATGCGGCCAGCGGTGAACCCGCCGACAGCGACCAACCACTTCGCGGTGGCGTCGTGGGATGCGCAGGACTTTTGCTCAACGCACCCGCGCATGACGCGCTTTCGCCGGTCATGGAAAAAGGATCAAGGGTCCTTGCGGTCGCCCGCCCGGGACACCACGGATCGGACGGAATCAGCACTCCACGACGGCGAGCGGCACATACATTTCCGCTTCGCTGACACCGCCGTGCACCCCCATCTGCATGTGCGGTGTCTCTCCCAGCAACCGATCCTGAATGGCGTAATCGCGCTTCATGATCAAGGTGTAGTCGCCAATGCGCTCGCGCAACCGCGGGTGCGGGGCACCCAGGCCGTAATAGGCTTCCGCCACCAGTTCCTCGCTTTTGAATGCCCGCGCATAAGGAGCCAGCGCCGTCTCGACATAGCGCTCGAAATCGGCCCGAGCCTGCGGCCGCACATAGCAATAGGCGACTCGCCGCTCGCCGCACAGCGGCATGACGAGCGTATTGGCCAGCACAGGATGATCGGCAAGGTCCAGCAGTTTGCCCGGGCCGGATTCGATATGCCCATGATCGGCGGTCACGATGACCAGCGTGCCAGTGCCCGCGATGGCGGCGACAAATCGCGCAAAGGCGGCGTCCAGCCCCTCGAACAGGCGCGCCACCGCCGGCGAATCAATGCCATGCTCGTGGGCCGCACCGTCGATATCGGAATAGTAGGCATAGATATACTTGCGCGCGGCGTTTTGCCGAATGACCTCGCCGATCCGCGCGAACATGCCCTCCGCGTCCCGATACCCCAGCCGGATCGCGCGTCCCGAGTACGCGACATTGAAGTCGGAGTGGACGATCTTTTCCGGGGACACGACGTACGAGGTCACGGGCAGGCGGTCGAACACAGGGGTATGCCCGAACAAGGCTTGGGGCTGAATCCCGCTCGCCTTCAGGGAACTGCCGCCAAAGCGCGGCCGGAAGGGGAGCACCGTGGCGATGCAGCCGATCTCCTTGAAGTAAGTGTTCCAGCCGGTCAGCGCATGCTGCTGAGGCGCGAGCCCGGTAAGGAATGTGGTGATCGCGGTGGCCGTCGTCGACGGGAACGTCGATGTGATGCGCCCATGCAGGCTGCGGGCCAGGCGACTGCCCGCATGCCGGCGTGCCAGATACTCGTAGCCTAGGCCGTCGACGACGAGCAAGACCACCGCCTTCGCCCGTTCGAGCCGCTCGAGCGGCAGGTTGCGCAACAAAGGATAGCCCGAGCCCTCGGCACCATACGCCGCAAGAAGGGAACTCATCAGGTTGATGAGGCTGCCGCCCTGGTAATCTGGTCTCACCATCGTTCTTTCCCCATTCCGCAGACTTCACTATAGATTCGACGGCGCGCCCGTCAAACTCCCTTTTCAGCGCGCCGCCGCGGGGGAGGCACAGCGGCCTGCCAATCGGCTTATAATAAGCGAAGGCTGCAAGAGCCATGCTCCTCGCTCGCTCATAGAATATCCGCCAAGGAAGCCCGCTTTGAAGCATGACGCCGACGTGATTCCCCCGGATGAGGCCGTGACCTTGCATGGCCTGTTCGCCTGCCGTCAGCGCCGCACTCCCCATGGCCTCGCCTACCAGGCCTTTGACGATGCCAGCCGCACGTGGACTAGCCTCACGTGGTCGCAGGTGGGCGAACAGTTCATCCAATGGCAGGGGGTCCTGGCGGCCGAAGGCGTTATCCCCGGCGAGCGGGTGGCCATCATGCTGAAGAACTCGCCCGCCTGGGTCGCCGTCGACCAGGCCGCCCTGTCGCTGGGCCTTGTCGTGGTGCCGCTATACCCCCCGGATTCCCGGCACAATCTCGCCACGATCCTGGCCGATTGCGGGGCCAAGATCTTGGTCATCGAAGAAGCCGAGCACTGGTTCGAGCTTCTTTCCGAGTCCGGCGCCACATTCCCAAGCCTTACCCGCGTGTTGTGCCGAAAACCGGTGGAACCCGACCATGCGCACCGGGACTCGCGGCTCGACCCGCGCCCCTCGCGGACACCCGCCCCCGACGAGATCCCGGCCGACCCGGATGCGCTCGCCACGATCGTCTACACGTCGGGGACGACCGGGCGCCCCAAGGGGGTCATGCTCACCCATCGCAACATCCTCTCTAATGCCTATGCCTGCCTGCGGACCTTCGAAGTCTGGCCTGGCGATCGTTTCCTTTCCTTCCTGCCCTTGTCGCACACGTTTGAGCGGACGGTCGGTTACTACCTGGCCATCATGGCCGGCGCAACGACCGCCTATGCACGTGCATCCGCCTATTTGAGCGAGGATCTGCGGACCACGCGGCCGACCATCCTGATCGCCGTGCCGCGCGTCTACGAACGGCTCTACGCGGCCATCCGCAGCAAGCTCGAGGCTGCGCCCGCCTGGCGGCGCAGCCTGTTCGACGCCGCAGTGCGCATGGGATTCAGCCGCTTCGAGCATCTGCAAGGACGGGGGCCCTGGCACATCCGACACCTCGCGGCACCCGGGCTTGCCCGGCTCGTCTCGCGACCGATCCGGGCGCGGCTGGGCGGACGCCTGCGGGTCGCGATCACCGGCGGCGCCCCGCTGGCCCCTGACATCGCCAGAACCTTCATCGGGCTCGGGCTTCCCGTCCTGCAAGGGTATGGGTTGACCGAGGCAGGACCCGTGATCTGCGGCAATAGCCTGAAGGACAACGTTCCGGAGAGCGTCGGGCGCCCGATCCCGGAGGTCTCCGTGCGCCTCGGGCCAGACGGCGTGCTGGAGGCGAGAGGCCCCGGCATCATGCGCGGCTACTACGGCAATCCGGCCGCCACGGCCGCGGTCCTGACACCCGATGGTTGGCTCAACACGGGGGACTTGGCGCGCATCGACGCGCACGGCCATGTTTACATCACGGGTCGCTTGAAGGAGATCCTGGTGATGTCCAATGGCGAGAAGGTGCCGCCGTCGGACCTGGAGGATGCGATCCTGCGCGACAGCCTGTTCGCGCAGGTCATGGTGCTGGGCGACGGGCATCCCTTCCTCGCGGCATTGGCGGTCGTGGATCCCGAGGAATGGACGAGGTTCGCCCTGGACGCCCAGGTGCCCGCTGGGCCGGAGGGACTCGATGCGCCCAAGGCCAAGGCCGCGGCGCTGGCACGCATCGCTGCGCAGATCGGGAACTTCCCGAGCTATGCGCGCATCCGCCGGGTGGCACTCCTCGACGAGCCATGGACCGTGAAAAACGGGCTTCTCACCGCGACCCTGAAGCTGCGCCGCCCCGTCCTGCTGGCTCGTTTCCAGGCCGTCATCGAAACCCTCTATGCCGGCCATTCGTGAGGCGCCATGTCGACACCCCGCAGCATCCTCATCACCGGATCATCGAGCGGCATTGGGCGGTGTGTGGCCGAAGGCCTTGCTGCCCGGGGCTATCGCGTCTTCGCGAGCGCCCGCCGCGAGACGGACGTCAGGGCGTTGCGCGCACGAGGCCTGGAGAGCGTCCTGCTCGATCTGGCCGACGCAGAATCGATTGCCCAAGCGGTGGCTGAGGTCCTCGACCACACGGGCGGCACCTTGGATGCCCTGTTCAACAACGGCGCCTATGGGCAGCCGGGCGCGGTCGAGGACTTGCGCCGAGAGGTCCTGCGCGAACAGTTCGAAACGAATCTGTTCGGCACGGTCGACCTCACCAATCGCGTGATCCCCATCATGCGAGCGCAGGGGCACGGCCGCATCATCCAGAACAGCTCCATCCTGGGACTGATTGCCCTGCCCTATCGAGGCGCCTACACCGCCTCAAAATTTGCCCTCGAGGGCTTGTCCGACACGCTGCGCCTCGAGCTCAGGGGGAGCGGCATCCACGTCAGTCTGATCGAACCGGGGCCGATCAAGAGCCGCTTCCGCGCCAACGCCTACATCGCCTACAAGAAAAACATCGATGCCCCCCACAGCGCACACCGCCACCGCTACGAGGGATTGGAACGGCGCCTCACCCGCGCGGGTCCTGCGCAACCTTTTACCCTGCCGCCGGAAGCCGTGCTCAAGAAGGTGATCCATGCCCTGGAAAGCCCGCGCCCGCGAGCACGCTATCCAGTCACCTTCCCCACCCATCTCTTCACCGGGCTCAAACGCGCCCTGCCCGGCTGTGCGCTGGACTGGCTGCTGGAACGCATCGGCCGCAGGGAAAACACCTGAAGTGCTCCAGGGCCTTACTTGTACCAGAGCTTCATGAGCACGATGGCGACCGAGAGCACCAGGGTCACCGCATTGGCCACCACCACGGGAAACGCCCCGACCAGGGCGCCGTATAGCAGCCATAGCAAAACGCCCAGGCTGAACAGCAGAAACATGCCCAGGGAAATATCGTGCGTCGACCGGGAGCGCCAGGTCTTGAGCACCTGCGGGATGAACGAGACGGTCGTCAAGGTGCCGGCGGTCAGGCCGAGCCAGTCAGAAGGATGCATGGCGCCCTCGCGAGAGGCTCAGGATACTCGCCTGTTGTTGGGGGTCGTCCGGCCCGAGGGGAAGCGACTCAAGGCCGTCCGCTATCGGCGCTGGTCGCCAATACGTCGGTGTGGGTAAAAGTCCAGGTCCGTGTGATCATCAAGAGGTCGTATCGGGCCCGCGCCTGCGCGGGAAAGGGTTCGTAGGGCGCCGCCAGGCGCACGATACGCTCCGCATCGGCGTCGAGCGTGCGCGAGCCTGAGCTGCGGTTGATCTCCACCCGCTCGACGGTGCCGTCCGGCCGGATGTATGCCGACAGCAGCAGGCTGCCGTGAAGCTTGCGCCGTTTGGCGTTTTCCGGGTAATTGAGGTTGCCGACCCGCTCGACCTTGTTGACCCAATCGTCCACATAGCGGGCAAAGACGTACTGGCGGGTCCGCGCGCCGATGAAGGCGATCCTCGGGCGGCTTTGGTATTGACTCCATTCCCGGGAGATCTGGGCCTCCAGCCGCGCCACCCGCAACGGATCGTCGGCGGCATCGGGGCGATCGAGCACTCGTGCCGCGGGCGCGTGCTGCCCGGTGCCGGCAGCCTGGGCGTCCAGGCTGGCGCGCGAGTGGATCTGGGTGAGCAGCTGTTCGGCCTGGCGTTCGAGTGCGCGCATGCGGGCCTCCCGCTGCGCCAGTTGGATCATCTGAACGTTGCTCTCGAGGGCGGGCAGCGGACTCGTCGCCTCGCGTTTGGCGGTCGAATCGCCGCCCCGGTCGAGATTCGCTTGCGCCAAGGCATCCGCATGGCGCGGGCGATCCTGGGTCTTGGCGTTCACCAGAACGACTTTCAAGGGCGGGATGACGTTCTTGGCGACATGCGGCCGCGGCATGCGAAACACCACGCCAAAAATCAACAGCGCATGCATCGCCACTGACACCGCGAGAGCGAGCACAAGCGGGGCCGGGATCGCGCGCGGGGACGCCCCGAAGTCCGGGGCCAGAGGGGCGGATCTCAAGGGTGCGCTCACATCGGGCTTGAATGCTCTAGACCAGCCTGCATTTTAGGACAAACGCGAGCCGGGTGCCATCCCCATGACGGCCCCGCGATCACTTCAGCACTTCCTTGAACCGGCATTCCACCGAGGGCTCCAACAGATCCATGGCGACGATCTCGATCAGCACCGCGGACCCGGGTTCCAGTTCGGGCAGGAAAGGTACCTTGAGGACCAGCGGCAAATCGTTCACGCGGACGATGTTCTCCTTGATGGTGGTCGCGGCAACCGCGCTTTTGCCTTCCTGCTGCAGATAGCGCAGGCACCAGTAGCGCTCCATCGTCCGCTGGAAGATGCCGTAGGCCTCGGCTGCAACCTCGAAATCGCGCATGGCCGCAAACAGGGCCTCATCGTTTTCCGCATAGGGCGGCGCCTCGCCGCGCAGCAGCGCGATCAGGCTGCGCTGGTTGATCAGATCGACATAGCGCCGCAGCGGCGAACTCGCCCACGCATATCGCTCCACGCCCAGCCCGACGTGACGGCCCGGCGTCGTGCTCATGCGCACCTTGCCATTGTCCTGGCACCGGTAGATGGCCGCATAGCGGTGCTCGGCCAACAGTCGCGCCCACGCCGAATTGACGTAGATCATCAGCTCCGACACCACCTTGTCGATGGGCGCGCCCCGCCGCCTGGGAGAAATCGCGACGCGATCGCCTGTGATGGTGAAGGTGTAGTCGACCTGGGGCCCCCGGTTGGCATCCGGGCGCCCACGCAGCGCCTCCAGCGCATCGGCGAGTCCGTATAGGAAAGTCAGCTCCTGCCTGAACGGATAGTCCAGGTCGTCGCGTCCAAGGGTCTCCGCGTTGAAGAGCGTCTCGAGGGTATCGTGGCGCAGATTGGCGGCAACCGGCACGCGCTCGATGCGGCTTTGGCAGCCCAGTACCTGGAAGTCGGAGCCGATCTCCAGGTACATGGACAACGCAGGACACGCCCTGTCGGCATCCAGGGTGAATTGCCCGATGGCCTCGGGCGGCAGCATGGTGATCTTGGCGCCGGGAATGTAGACCGTCGACAGCCGGGAACGCGCGGCCGCATCGAGCGGCGATTGCGCGGCAATGCCCAGCGCCGGCGCGGCGATATGGATGCCCACCTGCCAGTGGCCGTTGTCCAGGCGGCTCACCGAGAAGGCATCGTCAATCTCGGTGGTGCTGGCGTCGTCGATGCTGAAGGCGGCAACCGGCGCCGTGGGCAGGCCCTGCGGCGCCTCGACGTGCGCCAAAGGCGCAAACTGCGTGCCGTGCGGAAAATGCTCCAGCGTGAAGAGCTTGACGTGATAGTCGTGGCTCGAGGCGATCGCCCCGCAGCGCTCGAGCAGCTTGATCGGGGTGAGCCCCGTCGTGCGGGCGGCCTCGTCGAGTGCCTTGTACTCGATGCTGTTCTTGTCCGGCCGGTAAATCAGCGTCTCCAGCTGCGGCTTGAATGCCTCCGGCAGCGCGAAGGCTTCCAGGGACTCGACGTAAGCGGCTTGCGCAAGCGCCTGCAACCGCTTGCGCTCGACGCTCGCCTTGGCCGCCTCCAGCGATTCTCTGGGTGCCGGCTTATAGCGCCCCCTGCCCTTGCGGTAGAAATACATGGGCGCGCCATGAAGGCGCATCAGCACGCCGGCGGCCTCGGGAGCCGTCGGTGCCCGCCCGAAATACTCTTGCGCAAGCTCGCCGAAGGCGAATTCCGGCTCGCCGGCCGCTTCCCACAGGAAGTCGACGTCCAGGCTCGCCTCCACCGCATGCGCCTCGTCCAAGAAGGCTTGCGGGCCGGGCGAAGCAAACCGCAGCAGGACGCTGTTGGCTTTCACCTTGGCGCGCTTGCCGTGCAGCGTCTCCACCTGCAACGACGTGTCGTTGTCGGTCAGGATCGCGCCGACCTTGAAGGCGCCGTCTTCCTCGTAAAGGATATACATGTGCTTCCCAACAACCCAAAGCCGGCGGACGGGCCGCCGCAAAAAGATGGAGAGTTTAGCGGATTTGCGGGTGCCTGAGCCAGGGCGCGTCGTCCGGATTCAAGCCTCGCCCGACGCGCAGGCGAAAGCCAGAATCATCGGAATATAGCGGGAGAACTCGGCAAACGCGTGGTTGCCCCCGGGAATCACGACCTGGCGCGCCCCGGCAAATTTCTCGCAGCCTTGGACATAATCCAACACCTCGTCGCCGGTCTGCGTGAGCAGCAGGTAGCGTGCAGGGTCCGTGATGGCCGGCACGTCGAGCCGCGCCAGGTCGTCGATATGGGTCTGCGTGAGCACCCATTCCTCGCCGGTGTACGCATTGCGCTGCGGACCGAGGAGGCCGGGCAGCAGATCGAGGGGACGCACGGCGGGATTGATGAGCACGGCCTTGAGGCCCATGGTCTCGGCCAGATAGGTCGCATAATAGCCCCCCAGCGAGCTGCCCACCAGGGTAGGCGTCTGCGCGCACGCGCCGATCGCGGCTTCGATCACGCGAATCGCGCAGGACGGTCGATGCGGTAGCTTAGGCACCCGCAAGCGGTCCTGTCGTCCGTCGGCCGCCATGGCCTCTTCAAGGGCGCGCGCCTTGGTCGAGCCCGGACTGCTATTGAAGCCGTGCAGGTACACGATCATGTCTGGGTCGCGTGCGTCGCCCGGCGGCCGCTCGCTTCAAGCGCCGCAACCAGCTGATCGTGAAAGCCGCCGAAGCCGCCGTTGCTCATGACCACGATGGAATCGCCCGGCTGCGCGGCGCGCGCCACGCGCGCCACCAACGCACCCAGATCGTCCTCCACACAGGCTTTCGCCCCCATCGGCTGGAGCGCGCTCCGCACATCCCAGCCGACATTGCCGGCATAGCAGTACACCGCATCGGCAATATCCAGGCTCGGCGCGAGCGAATCCTTCATGACACCCATGCGCATGGTGTTGGAGCGCGGCTCCAGAACGGCGAGGATGCGCGCGGCGCCCACCCGGGCGCGCAAGCCTTCGAGGGTCGTCCGGATCGCCGTCGGATGATGCGCGAAATCGTCATACACCGTGATGCCGCGCACGACCGCCCGCACCTCCATGCGGCGCTTCACGCTCACGAAGGTTTCCAGGGCGCCCAGCGACACGCCAACCGGCACGCCCGCATGACGCGCCGCCCCGATCGCCGCCAGCGCGTTGTGCCGGTTGTGCGCCCCCAGCAGTTCCCAGTGCACGCGGCCCTGGGGCTCGCCATCCCGGCGGACCTCGAAGGTCCCGTCGGGCGCGGGCGCGTCCGCATCCCACCCGTCGGAGACGGCAAACCGCTCCACCGGCGTCCAGCAGCCGCGCGCCAGCACCCGGTCGAGGGCGACCTCGCGCCCGTTGGCCAGGATGAGGCCGTGGGACGGCACGGTGCGCACGAGATGGTGAAACTGCGTCTCGATGGCCGCCAGATCGGGAAAGATATCGGCGTGATCGAACTCCAGATTGTTGAGAATGACCGTTCTCGGCCGGTAATGGACGAATTTCGAGCGCTTGTCGAAAAATGCGGTGTCGTACTCGTCCGCTTCCACGACGAAGAAAGGCGAGTCGGTCAACCGCGCGGAGACGCCAAAATTCTGCGGAATACCTCCGATCAGGAACCCGGGCCGGAGCCCTCCGACCTCCAGGCACCAGGCCGTCATGGACGCCGTGGTCGTCTTGCCGTGGGTGCCGGCCACCGCGACCACCCACCGGTCGCGCAGCACGTTTTCGGCCAGCCACTGCGGACCCGAGAGATAGGGCAGTCCCTGATTGAGGATTTCCTCCATCAGGGGATTGCCGCGCGAGACCACGTTGCCGATCACGAAAACATCGGGCACCAGCCCGACCTGATCCGCATCGTACCCGCTGATGAGACGGATGCCCTGCGCTTCCAGCTGCGTGCTCATGGGCGGATAGACATTGGCGTCGCAGCCGGTCACCGTGTGTCCGGCCGACTTCGCCAGCACGGCGATACCCCCCATGAAGGTACCGCAGATGCCGAGAATGTGAATGTGCATGGAAATTCTGTGAGTGAAGACGAAAGCGCCGCGGGGCCGAGGCTCGCGCACGAGCATGCTGCGCCCCTCGGAAAGGAGCTAGTTTAGCAGAATCAAGGGCGGGTTTCCGAGCGTGCGCCGACATTCCCCAAATTCCCGGGGCCGGCTGCGGCGCTCGCGGCCATGCAGCGCGGCACGCTTGATCGCACGGGAACGAGCAAGCCGCCCGACGCGGACGTCGGACACAATCCCCGCCGAAGCGGGCTCGCGCCTAGGTCTCTAGCAACCGGGAGGAATCATGCGCGGGCGGGGCCGGCTTCAGCGCCGCCGGGACCGGCCACTGATGAGCGCGCCATTCGGCGAGCGGCATGGCGGGAGCGACATGCCAGCCTTGGGCGAAAGCCACGCCGAGGCCGCGCAGCGCCCGCAGGGTTTCCTCGTTCTCGACGCATTCGGCGACGGTCTTGAGACCCATCACCCTGCCCACCCGCGCAATCGCCTCCACCGTGGAGTAATCAACCCGGTCGCTCACCATGTCCTGCACGAAGCCGCCGTCTATCTTGAGGAAGTCGACCTTCAGGGTCTTCAGATAGGCAAACGAGCTCAGGCCGTTGCCGAAATCGTCCAGCGCGAACCGGCAACCATGCCCGCGCAGGGTCGCGACAAAACGGTTCGCATGGGTCATGTTGTTGATGGCGGACGTTTCGGTGATCTCGAAACAGATGCGTTCCGGCGAGAGGCCGCTTTGGGCGATCTGCTGAATGATCTCTCCGGCAAGCGCCGGATCACTCAAGGTCTGTCCCGACAGGTTGACGGTGATGCAAGGTTGCGGGCCCGTGCCTTGCCGTGCGCGCAGGAACGCGAGGCTCTCGCCGAGCACCCAGCGGTCGACGGCAGGCATGAGGTTATAGCGTTCGGCCGCCGGCACGAAGGCACCGGGCAACACGAGTTGACGATCCTCGGTTTCCAGGCGGAGCAAAATCTCGTAGTGCACCTCGTCGCCGGGCTGCGCCGCGAGCGGCACGATGGGCTGGTAGTATAGGCGCAGCCGCCTTTCATCGATGGCGCGTCTGATGCGCGAGACCCATTGCATTTCGCCGTGACGGCGCTGCAGCGCATCATCTTGCGCATCATAGATGTTGAGACGGTTGCGGCCCGCTTCCTTGGCGGCATAGCACGCCATGTCGGCGGCGCTCATCGCAGCGCCGACCGACTCGGTTTCGCCCGAAAAGGGGACCAGACCGATGGACGTGGTCACCTGGAAGATGCGGCCGTTCCATGCAAAGCGCAGGTCCTGCACGTCCCGCCGAAGGCGCTCGCAGATCTCCGCCGCCCGCTCGAGCGTGCAATGCGAGAACAGGATGGCCAACTCATCGCCCCCGAGTCGCGCCAAGAGGTCCGATTCGCGGATCGCATGCCGCATCAGGGCCGCCAGCGTACGCAGCAGTTCATCGCCGGCGGCGTGCCCGCTGGTGTCGTTGACCACCTTGAACTGGTCGAGATCGAGGAAGCACAAGACGTGCTGCGCCTCGCAGTCGTCCTGGGCGCAGGCCAGGACCTGGGCAAGGCGCGCCTCGAATTCCCGTCGATTGCAAAGGCCCGTCAGTGCGTCGTGCGTCGCATAGTAGGCCAGTTGCTGCGACAGTTTGCGGTGGTCCGAGACGTCGCGAAACACCATGATCGCGCCGATGATCGCGCCCGCGCGATCGCGGATGGGCGCCGCCGAACTCACGATGGCAATCTCTTCACCGTCGCGGCGCACCAGCAGGCCCTGGTGGTCCCCCTGGACCACTTCGCCGTTGCCCAAGCACTGGGTGACGGGATTCTCGAGGGGCGCACGCGTCCCATCGTGGATGAGGCACAAGGCATCCGCGATCGGGCGCCCGCGCAGTTCTCCCTGTGTCCAGCGGGTCAGCGTCTCGGCGACGGGATTGAGGTAATCGATGCGCCCTTGGGCGTCCGTCGTGACGACGGCATCGCCGATCGAATGCAAGGTGACCTCGGCACGCTCCTTTTCGGCGAAGAGGGCCGCTTCCGATTCCTGCACGCGGCGCAGCGCATCGGCCAGCGCGTTCTTCTGCTGGCTCAAATAATCCAGCGAGTCATTGATGAAATGGCTCAGAAACCCGAATTCGTCATCGCGCGCGGCGTCGAACCGCAACGCCTCCTCGCCGGCGGAGATGTCGCGCGCGGTGTACACCATGCGCATGAACGGCCTCGTCAATAGGCGCTGCAGCACCCATTGCAGGATGAAGCCATAGGCGACGAAGAGGGTGCCCAGTGTGATGAGGAGGCGGTTGCGCCGCCGTGCGACGCTGCCTGCGGGGTCAGGGTAATACATGCGCAATGCGACCTCTTCGCGCGCAAGGCGCGTGCCGCGCTGCACGAGATACGTGAAGTGCCGGGCCTCCACGAAAGCGCCGGGGGGAATGTTCCCGATGCGCGTCAGTCGGCGAGCGCGCAGCGCCTCGATCGCCGGGATCGAGAATTCGCGCGAAATGAGCGGCAGGACAGCCTCCGGCGCGAGGCCCGGGTGCGCGCTTGCCATCTGCTCCAGGCGCAGGGTGGCGCGGTCGCTGGTGGCAGCGTATGCGGCCAGCACGCGATGCCGCAGCCCCTGGGATTCGATGACCGCGATGGCCAGCCCGATCACCACCAGTCCCCAGAACACCGTCCCGGCAATGCGGGTCGCGAGCGCCGCACCCGGCGCCGGCGCGCTGTGGGCAGATGCCATCAGCGCAGCCCCATGCGCTGAAGCAGCATGAGCCCCGGGCACACGCCACTGATGCCGGCACCAGCGACCACGAATCCGACGAACCACGCGAGAAACCACAGATGCTTGAGGAAGAGGACAGAGACCAGCACGGCCAGCCCCATGAGCAGACGCCAGACGCGTCCGGCATCGACCGATGCGCGGAGCACCGGCGCCGCGCGCCCGCCGTCGAGAAGCCTTGACAGCAGTCCGCTGGAGCGGCGGTTAAGCAGCCCTTCGAGCAACAAGACGGCCGCGACCCCGTAAAGGAGGCTTGGCCAGCTGAAGTAAAGCCCCAGGACAATCGCGCTGCCGAACAGAAACATGAACAGGCGATCGCCCTTCGTCATTCCCCCAACGTTTTTCATGACTTCTTATCCTGCCACACGCCGACGCTGCAGCCACGATTTTATGCCTTTGTCAACGCGATTATACACAAATAAGCACCGCTTGCTCGCCTGTCGCGGTCGTGCGGCCGCGGCAAGAACCCTTACACGTTGGACGCTCCTCCT
This sequence comes from Pseudomonadota bacterium, assembly GCA_021817985.1. Classification (GTDB taxonomy): domain Bacteria; phylum Pseudomonadota; class Gammaproteobacteria; order Burkholderiales; family JAKAFK01; genus JAKAFK01. The sequence goes on from JAKAFK010000007.1 coordinate 56,712, forward strand.
TTCTCGCGATAGCACCAGTGCCAGGGCTCGTAGGCATAGCCGTAGGAATTGTCGCGGGGGAAGGACAGGTGGAAACCGTAGGTGCCGGCATGGGTGCACAGCCAGGCGAAGGCCTGGGTCCCTTCGAACGGTTCCTCGAAAGGAGGGCAGCCCGGTGTCGCGATGTCGACGGCGAGGCCGGTGTGGTGCTCACTGTAGCCCGGTGGCGCGCTCACCTTCAGGATCTCGCTGACGGCCTGGCCCGCGTCGATCTTGCGGCGGATGATCGCGACCTGGCGGTCGAAGCTGCGAAATCCCGAGACCACGTGCAGCCTAAGACCGGCCGCCTCGGCGGCCGCCTTCATCCGCCACCAGGCGGCCGCCGCCGCCGGCGCGAGGCTTTGGGCGCGCCCGTAGAGGTCAGTCTCGACCGTGACGAGGTCGGCGGCCTCGCCGCAGACGGGCAGCCCGCGCGCCCGGATGTCCTCCATGGGCAAGCCCAACGTGGCCGCCGCGGCCGCGATGCGCGCCAGATAGTGAGCATCAGGTTCCACCGTACCCCCTCCATTGAAATATCGTGCCTGGCACGCCGACACCCGCCCGGCGCGCTCCAGCGTCCCGCAAGGCGTCGCCTTTCCAACGGCACCAGTTGTTTCAACCGGCGACCAAACGCCTGAGCGCGGGAATGTCGTGCAACAGGACGTGCTTGGTATGGACTTCGATCAGAGCGCTGTCCTGCAGGCGCGAGAATGCCCGGCTGACGGTTTCCATGGAAAATCCGAGGCAGGCGGCGATCTCCTCTCTCACCATGCTAAGATGAAGTTCCCGCGAAGGCGCGCCGTGGAGCACCATGCGCTCATGCAGCTCGAGCAGGAATGCGGCCACCCGCTGCTCCGCGCGCAACGTGCCCAGGACCAGCATCAGCCGGTGCTGATTGCGGATCTGCCGGCTCATGAGCCGATGCAGGTTATGCTGCAGGACGGCCATTCGGGACGCGTGCTCCTCCAGGCGCGCAAGCGCGATTTCACAGACCTCGCTGTCCTCGAGGGCCACGCCGTCGCATCCGTAAACACCGCCGTCGATGCCACTCACGCCCACCAGTTCGCCGGGCAAATGGAAGCCCAGCAGTTGTTCGCGTCCCGAGGCGCTGACCAGGCACGTTTTCAGCGATCCCTTGCGCAACGCGAACAGACGCTCGCAGGGCGCATCGGCTCGAAACACCGCCTCGCCGCGGGCCACGCCATGGCGCCGCACGATGATCTCTTCCAGCACGTCGAGCTCCAGGGAAGACAAGCCCACCGGCAGGCAAGTGCGGGAGTTGGCACAGGCGGTGCAACCGTGCGCCGTCGCAGTCGCTGACGAATATCGCGCGCCGGCCATCTCGCGCAGTGCGACCTGCCGTTCCCCATGGCCGTTTTGTTCGAGGCCGGTGGCGACCACGAACTCCGGCTTGCCCGCCGCATCGAGAATCGCCGTGTTGGACCATCGAAGCGCGCGGCGTTCGCCGTCTTTCGTTCGCCAGTGGTTCTCGAGCGTGTTCGGAAATTGCCCCGCCAGGAGACCCTCGAAGGTCTGCTTGACGCGGGCCACCTCGTTCGCCGGAATCAGCAGTTCCCAGACCGGCCTACCCAGGACTTCGGCGGCACTGAATCCGGTCAGCTTCTCGCATTGCCGATTGAAACGCACGATATGGCCCGCGCGGTCAAGGACGACGACCAGGGCACCCACAGTCTCCAACACGGCCGCAATGAAGTTGCGCTCGTTCCTGAGAGCGTCCGTGGTCTGCCGGTGGCTTGTCACATCGACGACGAACCCCGCGACGGCCTCTCGGTCTCCGAACGCGGCACGTTCGCCATACGCGAGCACGTCGACCGTCTCGCCGTTCTTGCGCAGCCCTCGGAAAGCCACGCGCATCCGCTCAGCCGGACGGCTGAACGCCTGCGCGACGCGGGCGCGGTCCCCGGACACCGCCAAACCTTCGATCGGAAGATTCGTCAGCTCGTCGACCGCATAGCCGAAGATTTCCGCGAGACGCGGATTGACATAGGCAAGCGCGCCGCCCGCCATGAGATACACGCCCTTGAGCGACTGCTCGATCAGGCGCCCATCGTCGCCCTTCTCGTCGAGCCAGCTCTCCGGCGCCGCCGCGGCCAGTCGCCAGACGAGCGGCGACTGGCATTCGGGCGCAGGCATCCCAGGGCGCGTGGGCGCGGGCAAGGGGCCCTCGCCGAGCCAATCGACGATGTGACAGCGATTCCTCGCACAACGACCATCATGCGGGAAGAGCTGCAGTTCTTGTTTGATCGCCGCCAGTTGATCCAGGCGCACGCTCAACTCGTCAACCTTGGCGGCGAGCATCGCGCGCAGTTCACCGCACACACCCCGAGGATCCGCCCGTGCCTGGAGAAGCAGATCGATTTCGTTCAGGCTGAACCCGGCCCCTTGCGCACGCTTGATGAAGTAGATGCGCTGGAGGTCTTCTCCGCTGTAAGTCCGCAGCCCGCCCAACGGCGGCTTATCCGGCTCGGTCAGCCAGCCCCGGCGCTGAAACTCACGAATCGTCTCAACACTCACCTCGGCTGTTCTTGCCACCTTGCCAATGGTGAGCCACTGTTCCTGCTCTTTGCCGGGCCGCATCCCAGTTCCCCCAGAGGAGCGCGCCAAAACAACCTCCACCCACCTGCTGCCGGGCGGAAGCCCGCTTCGTCAGCGGCCGCACGCTGTTGTCGGCTGCATTGCATGTCGCGCGATCGCCAGAACACCGGGTGATGACTTTTTTATAGGACGGATTTTCAAGAGATTATGCCACATCGCCGGTCCGTTGGAGAATTGGGTGCGAGGCACCGGTATGCGGGTTGCGCACCGGAGCGCCGCGGGCCTGCGGCAAGGCCCCGTCGCGTGAATGTCAAATTATTGAAGAATTTGACATTCGTCAAAGAATCGCTTATTTCGCTGGCGTATTGTGGCCTTACGCAAAGCTTACATATCGTCATTTGCGCCGCGCAGCGGCGGTAAATGGCACCCAGACCGAAGGCCAAAGGAGAATCGCCATGGAACAACTCTATCAGGAAGACCCGGACCCGTCCTCGGACTGGAGCGCGGTTGAGGGCGCGGACGAGGAGGATGCGAGTGGCCCGGTTGAGGCGAGCGCCTATTTTGTCGAGCCGGACGACGACATCACCCAGATGTATCTCAATGAGATCGGCCACCAGCGATTGCTCACGCCGAAGGAGGAGCACGCGCTTGCCTGCCGGGCCAAGGAGGGCGATCAG
>JAKAFK010000007.1:59972-87051 GCA_021817985.1 Pseudomonadota bacterium
GAAGAAGTACGTCAATCGCGGGCTCGACCTGCTGGACCTCATCGAGGAGGGGAATCTGGGCCTCATGCATGCGCTGGACAAGTTCGATCCCCAACGCGGCTTCCGCTTCACCACCTATGCAAGCTGGTGGGTGCGGCAAAGCATCGAGCGGGCGATCATGAACTGCGGGCGCACCATCCGCCTGCCGGTCCATGTCATCAAGGAACTCAACCTGTCCTTGCGGGCACAGCGCCACCTTGAGCGCGAGGCGCATGACGGGCGCGATCCAACCGCCGAGGACGTGGCCCAGCTCTTGGGCAAGCCCGCCGAGGAAGTGCGGAAGATCCTCTGGCTGTCGGAATCCATCACTTCACTCGATGCGCCCATCACGCCCAACAGCCCGGTATCGATTGCGGAAGCGGTGCCGGACGAGGACCACCCCCCCGTCGAGGAGGCCATCCAGTCAACCGAGGTGAGCGCGCATATCGCCCACTGGCTGGCTGGCTTGAGCAAGCGCCAGCGCTGGATCATCGAACGGCGTTTCGGGCTCAACGGCCACCCGCTCTGCACCCTGGAACAACTGGCCAAGCGGCTCAAGCTCACGCGCGAACGCATCCGCCAATTGCAGGAAGAGGCCCTGAAGGCCCTGCGCGCCCACCTGCACGAAGAAGACGTGGGAGCACTCACCGACTGAGCCGCCGCCCATTCCTGCGGGGCCGGCGAACCGATTCCTTGTCGGCCGGATGTCCTGACCGCGGCGCAGGCCACGGGCGGGGCACCGTGGCGCGGCCGCCCCGCCGCAGCGCACGCGAGTCTCCCAACGACCCACCCGGGGATGACGATCGGTCGCATTGGGCCGTGTTCGCGGGTCGAGCCATTGCCGGGTAAAGGGGCAAGAACCCGGTCTCCGCCATGGGGAACCCAAGGCCATGGATCGGTGTGCGGCGAAGCGCCATGCGCGCCGAGAGGACGTCGGCCTTCTGTGGCGGGAAAACCTCGGACGGCGGGCGCGGTTTGCGGGTGTTCAGCTGTCAACAGCGTCGCACGCCCATCCTCCTGCGACCGAGCTCGCACCGACCTGCCGCCGTGCCTTTCTGTTCATCTCCCGTTCAGTTCCGGACGCGTAGGATGCGCCCCAGGATCCCCGTTCAGGGGTCCTCCGCCCATACCCACTGAAAGGAGAACAGCCATGACTATGCGTCACGACAAAGCCGGCATCGGAGTGGGCCTCTTGATCGCACTCGCTCTCGGCGCGCGACCGGCGGCCGCGAACGATTATGTGGCCTACGCGCGGGTGCTCGACGTCACGCCGCAATACCAGCGCGTCAACAATCCGCGCGTGGAATGCCGAACGGAATATGCGCCGGCCACCCCTTCACCCGCACCGCGCGCGATCGGCGGCTCCATCCTGGGTGGGATCGCCGGAGCCATTCTGGGCAATCAGGTCGGACAGGGCAACGGCCGCACGGCGGCAACCGTCGCGGGGACAATCACCGGCGCCATCGTCGGTGATCGGCTGCAAAACCGGCAACCCGACGCCGGCTATGGTTCCGAGCCTGTGCGCCGTTGCGAACAGGTCGATCACTGGGATCGGCAGTGGGTGGGCTATCGCGTCCACTACGCCTATGCCGGACGCACCTTCGTGACCACCATGCCCAACGCGCCCGGCGATCGGATGCCGGTGCAAGTCTCCGTCAACCCATACTAGGACATCCCTTCCGGGCGCCGCGGCCCGCTCTCGAACAATCGCCAATTGCTTAGCCGAGCCGGTTGTGATGAGATAGGCGCTTCGAGCACCTCCCGTCGCGCCGGGGACGGCCGGCGAACCGCCACTTGAGAGAACGAAGGAGACCCCGATGAGCACTCACACGCGCGCCGCACCGTCGCCGAGGCGAGGGCCAAGCGGCTTCGGCCACCGACTGCGAGTGATTGGCGGGCTCCTGGTCGCGCTCCTTGCGGCACAAAGCAGCCTTGCCCAATGGCAGCCGTCGGGCGGCCCGCACGAGCAGGGGGTGCGGCGCGGAGCGCCGGCGGCACGAAGCCGCATCACCCTCGGCCAAGCCATGCAGCTGATCGAGGCGCAAACGGGCGGACGTGTCGTCAACGCGACGCAGGTTTCCGAGTCTGGGCGTGAAGTCTATCGGATCAAGGTCCTCACGCGCGAGGGCGAGGTTCGAACGTACGACGTCGACGCCCAGACGGGCGCGATCCAGTAAAGACGTTCCCTCCCGCCCCCGGATCAAGATGTCCATTGGCGTCGGGGCGTTGCAATTCCATGACCTTGCGAACGGCCGCCCCGCCTTGCTGGAATCCACCATGCGCATCCTCGTGATCGAAGACGAAGTGCTTGTTCGCGCCCAAATCAGCACGGCGCTCACGGACAGCGGTTTCCGGGTCGATAGCGCCGAGGATGGCGCGGTCGGCCTGCACCTGGCGACCGAATATCCCTTCGACGCGGCCATCGTGGATCTTGGATTGCCGCGCCTGTCCGGCCTGGAGATCATTCAGCGGCTGCGTGCCCGCGGGCAGCGACTGCCGATCCTCATCCTGACGGCGCGCGGGCGCTGGCAGGATAAGGTGGAGGGATTGGAGGCCGGGGCCGACGACTATCTGGTCAAGCCTTTTCAAATGGAGGAACTGGTCGCCCGGATCAAGGCTTTGTTGCGGCGCGCGGTCAGCCAGGGCCAGCGCACCTTGCGCCTGCCCCCCCTCACCCTCGCGCTGGACGCGCAGAAGGTCCTTGTGGATGGCCAGGCGGTGGACCTCACCCAATACGAGTACCGCCTCCTCGAGTATCTCGCCACCCGTTGCGGCAAGGTCGTGTCCAAGGGCGAGTTGGCCGATTATCTGTATTCCCACGACGAGGAGCGCGACAGCAACGTCCTCGAAGTGCTGGTCGGGCGATTGCGGCGCAAACTCGATCCCGAGGGCCGCCTGGCGCCCATCGAAACCGTCAGGGGCCGGGGCTACCGGTTGACCCTCGGCGATTCGACCGAGGACACCTGAGATGCCGGCCTTGCATTCCATCAACGCCCGCATGACGCTCGGCGCCAGCCTCGTCCTGCTGGTCTTCCTGCTGGCGACCGCTTTTGCACTCGACCGGGCCTTCCGGGACAGCGCCCAACAGGCGATGCAAGAGCGGCTCCTGGGCGAAGTCTACCTGCTCATCGGCGCCGCCGACGTCGGCCCCCACGGCCACCTCACGGTACCCGCCCACCTGCCGGAAGCCCGCTTCGGCCTGCCTGCTTCCGGCCTCTACGCCAGCATCGTGGAAACGGGCGGCGCGGTGGCCTGGTCCTCGCACTCCGCGACGGGCCAGTCGCTGCCCGCCCTCACCGCCCTGGCTGCGGGCCAAATCCGTTTCAGCACGGCAACCAATCTCCAGGGAAAGACGTTTTTTGCCGAACGGTTGGGCGTCAGCTGGGTCGCCGACGGGCAGCATTACCCGTTCACCTTCGCCGTCCTCGAAGACGCCCGCGAGTTCCATGCCCAGGTCAACCGCTACCGGCGAAGCCTATGGAGCTCGCTTTCCGCCATGGCCGTCGTGCTTCTTGTCGTCCAGGCCGCTCTGCTGCGTTGGGGCCTCGCGCCGCTGCGGCGCGTGGCGATGGAGCTCACGGCGATCGAGAACGGCTTGCAGGACAAATTGCTCGGCGACTATCCGAGGGAAATCCGGCGGCTTTCCGACAACATCAACACGCTCCTCGCCCACGAACATGCGCGCGCACAACGCTACCATGATGCCCTCGGCAATCTCGCCCACAGTCTCAAGACGCCGCTCGCCGTCCTGCGGGGAGCCCTATCCGGCCCATCCTCGCCGGCCGCGCTGCGGCGGGCCATCGACGACGAAGTCACGAAAATGGACCGAATCGTCGCCTATCAGCTGCAGCGAGCCGCCACCGAGGGCGCCTCCTCGCGGCTGCGTCCGAGCGTCCGGGTCCCTCAAGTCCTGGACAGGATCCTGAATTCGCTCGGCAAGGTGCATCAGGAGCGTGCCGTCGTGGCGCGCTCGGAGGTGGCGCCGGAACTGACATTTCCGATGGATGAAGGCGATCTTATGGAACTCCTCGGCAATGTGCTCGACAACGCCTTCAAGTGGTGCAACGGGCGCGTCGGCATCACCATCGGCCGACGGGCGCCCGATGCCTCCCTGCTGATCGTGGTGGAAGACGACGGCCCGGGGATCGCCCCGCATCTGCGGACGCACATCCTGGAACGCGGAGGGCGTGCGGACGAACTCGTGCCGGGCCACGGGATCGGACTCGCCATCGTCCACGATATCGTGGCCGCCTATCGCGGCACGCTGGAGATCGGTCGCAGCCCCCTCGGCGGCGCGCGCATCACGATCACGCTGCCCGGCTGACCGGCGTTTTCCGCGTCAGGACTTGCGTTTCCCGAGCCGGCGCCGATCCTTGGCGGGGTCCCAGGGCGCTCCGGCGCCGCTTTCCTTGCTGCGCCGATCGAGGTCAGGAGGAATGTCCTTGAGGAGATCCATCAGATAGCTTTCCGCGCGCTGGATCAGCACGGCCTGGCCCTCCCGGGACGCCATCAGCTGGCGGATTTCATCGGGACCGTTGGACGTCGCGTTGATCGCCTTTTGCCAGGCAGTCATCACATACCGCTGGATCGTCCGCTTTTGCTCCGGCGTGGCATCGACCCGGAGCTGATCGCCCGCATCGTCAAGCAGCGAGAAGCTTATGCCCTCGGGTCCGATCGTGTAGTTGTATTCCAACTTCATAGCGTCTCGCAAAGAAGCCCCTATCGACGAGACAGGGGAGGAATTGCGGGCGTGCGAAGCAAGCCATGCGGGCCATGAGGGAGAAGCTTGCGTTCCCGTCGACGGGCGGACATGCACGCTGTCCAACGGCGGCGTTCGGGCACGTCTCCGCCACCCAAAGCGGACGTGGTGGCCACACCGAACCGGCAGCCGCGCTTCCCGCGAAGCGCGGGCGTCGGGCGAACGGTGAGCGCCGTTGCTGCCACCGGCCTTGTGAATGTCCGGACGGTGGGCATGGTTCCCACGATAAACACTTCGACTGCATTCGAGGGTAGATCGGCCTGCATCCTCTGCGACTCGCTGCTCGCGAGGACACATCATAGCACCGAGTTCGCCCGGCGAAAATCGGGCCGCCGCGCTTTTGCCGGAAGCCGCTTCGAGAGGACAACACGGGAAAAGGGGCAGGCCCTGTGCCAAGGGCGGCTGACGCCATAGGCCGCAGGCGTCTGGCGAACCTTCGCGAGGGCACAGCCACGCCAAGTCGGCCCTTCCATACCCCCGGAAACGCCCGTGGGCTATTCGATCTTAATCGAATGGCGCTTCGCCCCCTCCATCTTAGGCAGCTTCAGCTCCAGCATCCCATCCTTGAACGACGCTTCCGCCTTGTCGGCGTCCACTTCCGCCGGCAAAACCATCGTGCGCGTAAAGGAGCCTTGCGCAATCTCGTGGCGGTAGTAATCACCCTTTTCGTCTTTCTCTTCATGCAGGGTCTGCCCTTTCAGGGTGACCGTATTGCCGCTCACCGAGATGTCCAGGTCCTTCTTCTCGACCCCCGGCAATTCGGCCCGCAAAAGGATATCCTCGTCGCGGTCGAGGACGTCGATGCGCGGCATCGGCGCCGCCTCGGACCACGTCGGCCAGCCCCACCGGAGGGGACGCATCCAGCCCCGCGGGAAAAAGCCTTCCATCATGCGCTCCATGTCCTCGAGGGGACTAAGCGCGTGCATCGGCCCGGCCTGTCCCGCCCGGGTCACTTCCGTCCTTTCAGTCGCCATGATGGCTTCCTCCTTTCGGAAAGTTGGGTTTGGGGTGCGAGAACAACCGCGCCCGGAAAACCGCACAAGCAGGCGTTCCGCAGACCGGGGCGAAGGCACCTCCCCCATCGCATGGGGGAAAGCAGGGGCATAAAGGACGCATGGCCGCCGATCATGCGGACTGGCCGTCAGCGCCCGGCCATCCATGCCTACGGCCAGGAACCGGCCGTGTGGCGGAGGGCCGGTGCCGTACCGGCCTAAGGCTCCAGCGTCAGCCAAAGCAAAGCTGGCAGCGCTGTCGCATTCCCTTGGCGTCACTGGAGTGACTTATCTTTACAAATAGCAGAAAACACGGCTGCCGCAAGGCGTCCGGCCGAAGGCCGTGGCGCGGCGCCGGGTTCGGGACCACAAACCGCTTAACTATTCCGGCGCCACGACGATAATGCACACATGAACCGTCGCCCTAACAGCGCCCGCGCGGTCGCCAGCGCCCAGCAAAAAGACATGCAGGCCATCGCGAAGCTCACCGACCTGGGCAACCGACACTTCGAGGGCCGGCGCTATGCCGAGGCCCTCGAACAGTTCCGCCAGGCGCTCGCGCTCATCCTCGTCAAGCCCGACGCCAGCAAGCGTACGGCTGTCTGCCATTACAACATGGCGCGCGCATTGGCATCGCTTGACCAGACGGATGCCGCGATCGAGCAATATCAGCGCGCCATCGCGATCGCGCCCCGCCTTTGCGAGGCGCACGCCGCCCTTGGAATGATCCTCATCCAAAGGGAGCGCTTCGACGAGGCCATCGACCACTTCCGCAAGGCGCTGGCGGCCAACCCCCTGTTCAGCGCTGCGCACTTCGGCCTGGGCGTGGCCTTGCAGGGGATCGGGGAGCACACCACCGCGGCCTTCTGCTATCAGAAGGCGCTCGCCCTCAATCCCAACCACTATGGCGGGTGGGTGAACCTGGGCCTCATCTGCTACAGCATCGGCAACGCCGAGGTCGCGATCAACTGTTATAAGGAAGCGATCTCGGTCTCCTCCGATTCGCCGGACGTGTTTCACTACATCGGGCTCGCCTACATGGCCGTTGGGCGTTTCCGGGACGCGATGGCATCGTTCAGCCGGGCCCTGGAACTCGACCCCGGCTATGCCGCGGCCCAAGACGCGCTGCAAGAGGCGATGTACTTCGGGCTCGCGCAGCCGGCTTAAGGCTCGGTCGGTCCAAGCCCCGCCCCCGGATGGGTGCGGGGCACCTCGCCCCGCAGGCGCTTGAGCCGCTTGGGTCGGACGCTCAGACGAACAGGCACACGTCGGCCTTTTTCGCCTCCGCCAGATAGCTGGTCGCGCCGATCCAGTCCTCGATCTCGGCGATGAACTCGTCTTTTTCGTAGCTGAACAGATCGACGGTCATCTGGCAGGCGACCATCCTGACACCCGCCTCGAGGCACAGCACGCGCAACTCGCCGATGCTCGCCACCCCCTTCGCCTTCACGGTCTTCGTCATCATCGCCGTAGCCAAGCCCTGAAAGCCGGGCAAGGCCGCGGCCAGGGTCGGCACGGGTATATTGAGATGCTTCAGCCAGTGAGGGCCGAAGGGCATCTTCATCGGCATGGCCGGATTCCCGAGCGGCGAGACCTTGAGGTCAAGATCCTTCTTGAGCAGTTCCAGGCCATAGAAGGTGAAGAAGATCGAGGCATTCCACCCCAGGGCGGCCGCGGTTGAGGCCAGAATGAAGGGCGGATAGGCCATGTCCATGGTACCTTTGGTGGCGATGATGGCCAGCGAGGGAATCCTGGCGGCCTCGCGCTCCGCCAGCTTCTCGTCTAGGCGCCGGTCGAACCATGCTTCCAGGCTGGACAGGTCGGCCGGCATAGCGTCCGGGCGAGTCTCGGGGGAATGCAATTGGGTGATGCTCATGATGGCCTCCTCATGCCTTGCGGATCAAGAATTCGAAGTCGCCGCCCGCCTGTTGCGAGGAGAGCAGTGCGTTGCCGGTCTGGCTGCAGAAGGCAACCATGTCCTTGAGCGAACCCGGGTCGGTCGCCACCACCTTGAGGGTGTCGCCCGAGTGCATGGCGTTCAGGGCCTTCTTGGTCCGCAGGATCGGCAGGGGGCAATTGAGGCCGCGCGCGTCCAGCATCTGAGTCGAGTCCATGTCCTTCTCCTTTGAAGTCAGCCGCATCGAGTAGACCGGTCGGTCCAGCGGCAAGCCAAAAAAAAGGCCGTTTGGGGCCCTTCGTCGTGCCGGGCCCGCGATGCCGGCCCGGAAACTTTCAGTCAGTGGCTCATCTCGATTCTCAGCGTCTTGATGGCCGGCCCCAGGGTCTGGATCACCTGCGGGTCGTTGCGGGTTTTGGCCAGCAGGATGACACCTTCGAGGTAAGCGAGCATGGCCGAGGCGGTCGCCTCGGTGTTCAGCGCCGCCAGCGCCCCGGCTGCCACGGCTTCGTCGAGCGTCACGCGGAACTTGTCGCGGGCCTTGTCGAAGACCGCGTTGAGCCGAGCCCGCATGACGTCGTCGCGCGTGCTGATCTCCAACGCGAGGTTGCCGAACAGGCAGCCGGGCATCCGGCCTTCCATGTCGGCGGCGGACTTCTGCCAGTAATAGGCCGCGTCGATCATATAGTCCAGCCGCTCCAGCGGCGGCAGCCCCGCGTCGAACGCCTCGGCCACGAAACCGTGCGCCCAGTCGTCGGCCATGTCGTCGATCACCGCCAGCGCCAGATCGCGCTTGGACGGAAAGAAGTGGTAGAAGCTGCCCTTCTGCACACGAGCCGCCTCGCAGATTTCCTGGATGCCGACATCGGCATAACTGCGGCCGTGGAACATGTCGCGAGCCACGACGAGAATACGGGTGCGGGTATCGGTTTCGAGATTCATGCGTTTCATATTAACAGACCGGTCGGTCAAGTCAAGCAGGTTTTGTCCGTGCGAAGGGGATTGCAAAGAAACGATGCTACCGCAAGGACGCGCATGGCATCAAATCGATACGCATCGACAGCGTTGTCCAAAGGAAACGGACGTTTTCATCGCCCCGCGCCGGGCGGGATAGACCGCGTTGGAGCGCCGCCCGAAGGGTGCCGGCAAATCGCTCCGCGGTCGCACCACTGATCTGCGCACGCCCGCCTCAACGGAGCACCCGCACGCGGGGTTGACAAACCCCAGGCGCAACGTGCCATGATGAACGCTGACGGCTCTCGCGAACGGACGGCCTCGGCATGTCCATAGGGCGCCGAAGAACCCTGTTTGCGGCGTGTTGGGCGCGGCGATCCAAACGACCCCGACACGCGCTCAAAGATCGGGGGATTTCGCCAAACGCGATCGTACGGAGGCGCGGATGCTCAAGGCAGTGGCGGCTGGGCGCCTGGGTGGCGCAGAACCCTCCGTTTGCGCCGACGGCGAGACGCAGGCCCCCTCGATAGCGGTCGAAGCCTATTCCCCGGACGATGCGGCCACCCTTCAGCTCATGGCCGACAATGCCTTGGGGGTCGGCTTCTTCGAAGTGCTCCAGCTGACTGCACGCTCCGGCTTGGTTGCCAAAGCGGGGCCCAAGGCGGTTGGGTTCCTGGTGATCGAGCCTGCCGGCGAGGGCATGTCACTTCCCGTCGTCGTCGTCGATGCGGCCTATCGACGCCAGGGGGTGGGGCTGCTGCTCGGGCGAGCGGCATTGGCGAGGCATCCTGACAAAGCCTGGCTGTCCGTTGCCTGGATCTCCGGCTCCGAGATTCCCGCAGACCGCCTGTTGCGCCGCATCGGCTTCGCGCCATCGTGCCGGGTGCGGGAATATTGGCTTGAGGACAGCCTCAAGCGCGGCTTCACCTGCCCGATATGCGGGCATCCATGCCGGTGCGATGCCATGCTTTATCGGCGCACGCCCGATGCAAGCCCATGAAACCACTCGAGTGAAAAGAGGTCAGTCGTATTGGGACCGGGAACGTGGGAAAAGCCCATGGGCATGATCATTGCGACCACCACACTTCTACTGCTCATGGTTGTGCCTGCCCGGGCGCACGCCGGCCCTTTGATCCTGGATCAGCCGACGGCGGGGACAGGCGGCGCACATGGCATCGAAGGGGCCCTTCAAGGATCCTGGGCCCGACAGCGGCGCGATGAGGCCACGCGCCCAAGCGAGAGGATGCACCTCAAAAGAGATGCGTCAGCCCATAGCCTCGTGATGACGTGCGGCCTTGTCCACGCCAACCAAGAAGACACCGCGAACAGACTTCTGCGGAACAGCGAGGCGTCCTGCTTGGGTGTCGGCGTGATCAAGCCATTGCCCGATCGGTCGGTTTCCGTCGAAATGGCGGTGTCCTCCGAGCAACCCGCCACACTTTCCGGTTCCACGGCTTCCGCGCCAAACGCCGGCAACCCCTCGATCCTTCGGTCGGCCAATGAAGTCATTCATCAGTACTTGAACGGCTTCGAGCATGATCCCGAGGTGTCGGTCAACGTCCACTATCGATTCTGATCCGATGAGCGGCACGGACACGCCAGGCAGAACACGCGCAGGCCAGGGTGCGGCGAACCACCCGCCCACGATGACCCACCGATCCTTTCCGCCGAAGCGCCCCATTGCCGCGCCGACACGAAAGCGCAAGGTTGCTGTCGGACACGCCACCAGTCGCCGCTTCCGCGGCCTAGGTGATGGGGCGCTTCACAGCGAATACTCGTAGTCCACGATCAGCGGCGCATGGTCGCTGAACCGCTGGTCCTTGTAGACCCAGCCGTGCCGGGCAAGGCTCGCGATGCCCTCGGTGGCCATCTGATAGTCGATGCGCCAGCCGACATTCTTGGCCCAAGCCTGGCCTCGGTTCGACCACCAGGTATAGCCCTCGCCCGCGGCGTCCGGATAGAGACGCCGATACGTGTCCACCCAACCCAATTCCTGGATGACCCGCGTCATCCAGGCACGCTCCTCCGGCAGGAAGCCCGAATTCTTCTGATTCGATTTCCAGTTCTTCAGATCCTGCTCGGTATGGGCGATGTTCCAGTCCCCGCACAGGATGATCTCGCGTCCTCGTTTGATCGCCCGTTCAAGGTGCGGCAGGAACTGCGCCATGAAGTGGAACTTCGCCGCCTGCCGGTGCTCGCCGCTCGACCCGGAAGGCAAGTACACCGAGGCCACCGAGAGCCGGCCGAACACCGCCTCGACGTATCGCCCCTCGGCATCGATGTCCGCAAGGCCAATACCCTCTATGATTTCGTCGGGCTGGCGGCGCGCATAGAGGCCGACCCCGGCATAGCCCTTCTTCTCGGCATAATGGAAATAACCCAAGTAGCCGTCAGGGTTGATGATCTCGGCACGCATGTCCCCCGCCTGCGCCTTAAGCTCCTGCACGCAGACCACGTCCGCATTCTGGGCGGGCAGCCAGTCGAAGAAGCCCTTCCTGGCGGCCGAGCGGACACCGTTCAGATTGGCCGAAATGACCCTCAGCATCCGCGCTCCAGCGCATCGAGCATCATGGCCGCAGCGTTGAAGCCCGTCTGCGCGGCAATTTCGCGCATGCCCGTCGGACTCGTCACGTTGATCTCGGTCAGGTAATCGCCGATCACATCGAGCCCCACCAGCAAGAGCCCCGCCTCGCTCAGCTTCGGCCCGAGCGCCGCGGCGATCTCGGCGTCGCGTGCGGACAGCGCCTGCGCGACCCCCGTGCCTCCAGCCGCCAGATTGGCGCGCGTCTCTCCGGGCTGGGGAATGCGCGCCAAGGCGAACGGGACGGGCTTGCCGTCGATGAGCAGGATCCGCTTGTCGCCTGCAGTGACTTCGGGAATATACCGCTGCGCGAGGATCGTGCGGGCATCAAACTGGGTCATCGTCTCGAGAATGACGTTGAGGTTCGGATCATCCGGCTTCACCCGGAAGATCCCGGCCCCCCCCATGGCATCGAGAGGCTTCAGAATGACGTCTTCGTGCAGCGCGACGAACGCCTTGAGCGACTCGCGCCGGGCACTCACCAGGGTGGGCGCAATCCAGTCCGGAAACCGCAGGATCGCGAGCTTCTCGTTGAAGTCGCGCAACGCAGCCGGCCTGTTGACGACCCGCGCGCCCTGCGCTTCCGCCCGTTCCAGCAAGTAGGTGGCATACAGGTATTCCATGTCGAAGGGCGGATCCTTGCGCATGAGAACGACGTCATAGTCCGACAGCGGCGCGCGCCGCGCCTCGTCCAGCGCATACCAGCGCGCCCCCTCGGACCGAAGAGTCACTCGGCGCGCATACGCGTCCACCCGGCCGCCCTCCAGCACGAGATCATGGGCCTGCAGGACAAAAAGATGGTGTCCGCGGGCAGCGCCCTCCTGCATCAAGGCATACGTCGTGTCCTTGTATGTCTTGATGTGCTCGAGGGGATCAAGAATGATCGCGATGTTCATGGTGGGGCGCCTTCCCATTATTTTTGATTCCGGTAAGATACGGCATCGAATGCTCTTAAAGGACCTTCTTCATGGCGGACGGGGATTTTCGGGAAGAATTCGTTCACTTCGCGATTCAGCGCGGCGTCCTGTGCTTCGGCGAATTCAAGACCAAGGCGGGGCGGCTATCGCCTTACTTCTTCAACGCCGGACTGTTCAACGACGGGGACTCGCTCGCCCGGCTGGCACACTTCTACGCGCGTGCCATTCTCGCCTCCGGTCTCTCGTTCGACGTCTTGTTCGGCCCGGCCTACAAGGGCATCCCCCTCGCCGCGGCCACGGCCATCGCGCTGGCCGCCCGCGACCGGAATACGCCGTTCTCGTTCAATCGCAAGGAAGCCAAGGACCACGGCGAAGGCGGGTCCATCATCGGCGCGCCCTTGCACGGGCGCGTCCTCATCATCGATGATGTGATCTCCGCCGGCACCTCCGTCCGCGAGTCGATCGCGCTCATCGACGGCGCGGGCGCCACCCCGTGCGGCGTCGTCATCAGCATCGACCGGATGGAGCGCGGAACGGGGAGCCTCTCGGCCGTCCAGGAAGTAACCGAGCGCTACGGGATTCCCGTCCTCGCCATCGCGACACTCGACGATCTCGTCCGGTATCTCGGGCATCACCCCGACCAGGCGGCCCACCTGGCCGCCGTCGAGGCCTACCGCGCCCGCTACGGCGTCGGATCCTGAGCGTCCCTTAAGCCGTCAGTTTCCGGCGCACGATATCGTTCAGCTGGGCGGGATTGGCTTGACCCTTGGTCGCCTTCATGGCCTGCCCCACGAAAAAGCCGAACAGTTTGTCCTTGCCCGCGCGGTATTGCTCGACCTGCCCCGGATTCGCCGCCATGATCTCGTCGACGATCGCCTCCAGCGCCGCGACGTCCGAGATCTGCTTCAAGCCGCGCTCTTCGATGAGGGCATCGGCATCCTTGCCCGTCGACCACATGGCCTCGAAGACTTCCTTGGCGATCTTGCCGGAAACCGTCCCATCCTGGATGCGCCCGATCAGGCGCGCCAGCTCGCTGGCCGGGATACGGGCGCGAGCAATGTCCAGATCGTCCTTGTTGAGGGCCGCGCTCAAGTCCCCCATCACCCAATTGGCGCACACCTTCGGTTCGTTCGGGACGCCGCGAACGACCGCCTCGAAATAATCCGCCAATTCGCGCGAGGCCGTCAGCACGCCCGCGTCATAGGCACTCAGTCCGTAATCGGCCACGAAGCGCGCGCGCTTGGCCTGCGGCAGTTCCGGCAGCCCCCCGCGGATGGCCTCGATGAACGCCTCGTCAAGCGTCATCGGCAGGAGGTCAGGATCCGGAAAATAGCGGTAGTCGTGCGCCTCCTCCTTGGAACGCATCGAGCGCGTCTCATCCTTGACCGAATCGTACAGACGCGTCTCCTGCGCAATCGATCCCCCTTCCTCGAGAATTCCGATCTGGCGGCGCGCCTCGAACTCGATGGCACGCTCCAGAAAACGGAAGGAATTGAGGTTCTTGATCTCGCAGCGCGTCCCGAGCGGGGCGCCGATGCGGCGCACCGAGACGTTGGCATCGCACCGGAAGGAACCCTCCTGCATGTTGCCGTCGCAGATCTCGAGGTAGCGCACGAGGGCATGCAGCGCCTTGGCATAGGCCACCGCCTCGTGCGACCCGCGCATGTCGGGCTCCGAGACGATTTCAAGGAGGGGGGTCCCGGCGCGGTTCAAGTCGATCCCCGTCATGCCGTGGAAATCCTCATGCAGGGACTTGCCGGCGTCCTCTTCCAGGTGAGCCCGCACCAACCGGATCGTGCGCGCGCTGCCCTCGACTTCGATCGCGACCTCCCCTCCCTCGACGATCGGCAGCTCAAATTGGCTGATCTGATACCCCTTGGGAAGATCGGGATAGAAGTAGTTCTTGCGGGCGAAGACCGAGCGGCGGTTGATCCGGGCGCCGACGGCAAGCCCGAACTTGACCGCCCGCTCGACCGCGCCCCGATTGAGCACCGGCAGCACCCCGGGCAACGCGATGTCCACCTCGCAGGCCTGGACGTTGGGCGCGGCGCCGAAAGCCGTGGCCGCCCCGGAGAAGATTTTCGATTGGGTGGACAGTTGGGCGTGCACCTCGAGGCCCACCACAATTTCCCATTGCATCGTTCGTTTATCCTCATTCTCGGGCGGCCGGCCGGCCGCAAGACAGCCCTCTAGATGCCCGGGATGCCGGAAGGCATGCGGCCATGCCAATCCGTGGCCCGCTGGAACTGATGCGCGCAGTTGAGCATCTTCGCTTCGGAGAAATAGTTGCCCACGATCTGCAGGCCGACCGGCCGCCCCTCCCTCCCGAAACCCACCGGGATCGACATCCCGGGCAGCCCGGCCAGATTCACCGCAATCGTGTAGACGTCGGACAGGTACATCTGCACCGGATCACTGCTCTTCTCGCCCTGGTTGAAGGCAACCGTCGGCGAGGTGGGTCCCATGATGAGGTCGCACTGCGCAAAGGCCTCGGCGAAGTCCCTCGCGATCAGTCGGCGAAGCTTCTGCGCCTTCAGGTAATAGGCATCATAATAGCCATGCGACAGGACGTACGTGCCGATCATGATGCGCCGCTTGACCTCAGGCCCGAAGCCATCGGCGCGCGTGCGCCCGTACATGTCGGCGAGGTCCTTGTATTCGGGGGCGCGATACCCGTAGCGGACGCCGTCATAGCGGGACAGGTTGCTGGACGCCTCGGCCGGCGCGAGCACATAGTAGGCCGCGATCGACAGCCGGGTGTTCGGCAGGCTGACCTCGACCGTCTTGGCACCCAGCCGCCGGTATTGGGCAAGCGCGTCTTCGACCGCCCGCGCCACGTCCTCGCTCAAGCCCTCCGCGAAGTACTCCCGCGGCAAGCCGATCGTCAGGCCCGCGAGGGGCGCCTCGAGATCTCTCGCGTAGTCTTCGGGCGGTCGCCTCAAGCTCGTCGAATCCCGCTCGTCGAAGCCCACCATCGCATTGAGCAGCAGCGCGAGATCCTCGGCGCTCTTGGCCATGGGCCCGCCCTGATCCAGGGAAGAGGCGAAGGCAATCATCCCGTAGCGGGAGACCGCGCCATAGGTCGGCTTGATGCCGGAGATGCCGCACAAGGCCGCAGGCTGCCGGATCGAGCCGCCGGTGTCGGTGCCGGTCGCCGCCGGCGCCAGCCGCGCGGCCACCGCCGCCGCGCTGCCGCCCGAGCTGCCGCCCGGCACGGCGGCGGGATCCCAGGGGTTCTTCACCGGCCCGAAATGGGAGGTCTCATTGGACGAGCCCATGGCAAATTCGTCCATATTGGTCTTGCCCAGGCTCACCAACCCCGCATCCGCGCAGCGCTCGATCACATGGGCGTCGTAGGGGGCCACGAAATTGGCCAGCATCTTGGAGCCGCATGTGGTCAGCCAGCCCTTCGTGCAGAAAATGTCCTTGTGCGCGATGGGAATGCCGGTCAGCGGCGTCGCGTCTCCCGCCGCCCGCCGCTCGTCGGCACGGCGCGCCTGCTCGAGGGACTTCTCCGGCGCCACCGTGATGAACGCATTGAGGGCCGGGTTGAGGGCCTCGATCCGGTCCAGAAAGGCGCGCGTGAGCTCGGCGCTGGAAATCTTCCTGGCGGCCAGCAGCGCCCCAAGCTCCTTCAAACTGAGATTCAGCATGTTTTCGTGTCGATTCGGATGAAATCGGTGGCGCGGGCCGAGAGCCCACGCCGACGGCGAGCGACTATTCGATCACCTTGGGAACGAGGTACAGGCCCGCCTCCACCTGCGGCGCCAGGGTCTGGAAGAGGTCGCGCTGGTCGCGCGCGGTCACCGTGTCCTCGCGCATCCGCAGGCTCTCGTCCAGGGCGTGCGACATGGGCGACAGGCCCTCCGTGTCGACGCCTTGCATCTCCTCGATCAACCCGAAAATGCCTTCCAGCTGGCGAAGATACTCCCCGACCTCGGGTTCGCTCACCGCGATGCGCGCAAGTTGTGCAATACGTTTCACATCCGTGTTGGATAATGACATAATATGTTTCGCGTTTCGCCTAATAGTTGCCTTAAACCCAAAACTCGACTAGGTTAGCACATTTGTTTTACTTTGGGTTGAACCACCCTCTTTCGCTGTCACAGTCCACCGGAACCCATATTCTATGTTCGGATTTCTACGCGGCTATTTTTCCAACGATCTAGCGATCGACCTGGGAACCGCCAACACGCTCATCTATGTCCGCAGCAAGGGCATCGTCCTCGACGAGCCATCGGTCGTTGCCATTCGCCAGGAGGGCGGCCCCAACGCGAAGAAAACCATTCAGGCGGTTGGCCTGGAAGCCAAGCAGATGCTCGGCCGGACACCGGGCAACATCTCCGCGATCCGACCGATGAAGGATGGCGTCATCGCCGATTTCACCATCACCGAGCAGATGCTCAAGTTTTTCATCAAGAAAATCCATGATTCGCGCCTTTTCAGCCCGAGCCCGCGCATCATCATCTGCGTGCCTTGTGGAAGCACCCAGGTGGAGCGCCGCGCCATCCGGGAATCGGCGGTCGGCGCCGGGGCGCGCCAGGTCTATCTGATCGAGGAGCCCATGGCGGCGGCCATCGGCGCGGACCTGCCGGTGGCCGAGGCGACGGGCTCCATGGTGGTCGACATCGGCGGCGGCACCACCGAAGTCGGCGTGATCTCGTTGGGAGGCATCGTCTACGCGGCCTCGGTTCGCGTGGGGGGCGACAAGTTCGACGAGGCCATCATCAATTACATTCGCCGCAACTACGGCATGCTGATCGGCGAGTCGACGGCCGAACAGATCAAGAAGGAAATCGGTTCTGCCTTCCCGGGCTCGGAAGTCCGCGAGCTCGAGGTCAAGGGCCGCAATCTCGCCGAAGGCATCCCCCGGAGCTTCACCATCTCCAGCAACGAGATCCTGGAATCGCTGACCGATCCGCTCAACAACATCGTGAGCGCGGTCAAGTCGGCGCTGGAGCAGACCCCGCCCGAGCTGGGCGCGGACATCGCCGAGAAGGGCATGGTCCTGACCGGCGGCGGGGCGCTCCTGCGCGACCTCGACCGCCTGCTGATGGAGGAAACGGGCCTTCCCGTCATCGTCGCGGAGGATCCGCTGACCTGCGTCGTGCGCGGAAGCGGGCGCGCGCTGGAAGAGATGGACAAGCTGGGAACGGTGTTTACCTACGACTAGGCGCGTCAGGTGCGAGCCGGCCTCGGGCTGACAGGCGCATCCACTTTGAATCAGCGATGCGGCTGCCCGCGCGCGCAGCCGGGAACGCAGGCCCAGGGAGAACACGCCAAGGCGCGGCTCAATGGAATCACCAGAGTTTTTTAAGCACGGAATAAGCCCGCTCGCGCGCGTCGGCATCGTCGCCGTCCTGTCGATCGCCCTGATGTTCACCGACGCCCGCTTCAGCTATCTGGAGAGCGCGCGCGCAGCCGCCTCCGTAGCGCTCTACCCCCTCGAACAGCTCGCCAGCAGCCCTTTCAGGGCCTATCGGCAAGTGGGGGGATTCTTCGTCGGCCATGCGCTCCTGGAGCGACAGAACGTCGCCCTGAAAAAGGAGCTGCTGCGCGATTCCGCCCAGCTCCAGCGCTACGCCGCCCTGGAAGCCGAGAATGCCTATCTGCGCCGCCTGCTCGGGGTGCGCGCGCGCCAGCAGCCGACGCCGGTGCTGGCCGACATCATCCACAACGCACGTGACCCGTTCATCCAGAAGATCATCGTCGACAAGGGCGCCTACGAGCACATCCGCGCCGGCAGTGCGGTCATCGACGCGAACGGTGTCATCGGGCAGGTGACGCGAGTCTTTCCATTGACCGCCGAAGTGACGTTGCTCACCAGCAAGGACGAGGCGGTCCCGGTGGAGGTGGTCCGCAACGGCCTGCGGGCCATCACGATGGGCGCCGGTCGCCCCGGCGAGGTCAACCTCCCCTACATGCCCGTCAATGCCGACATTCGCGCAGGCGACGTGCTCGTCACCTCCGGCATCGACGGCACCTATCCCGCCGGCTTGCCGGTGGCCGTCGTCGGCCGCGTCGAACGCGATCCCACCTATCCTTTCGCGAAGATCACGTGCATTTCGAACGCGGGCGCCGACGAGCACACCGAGGTGCTCATCCTGCGCGGCCTGTCCACAGCCGCACCTGCCCACCCCGTGCCGCCTGCAGGAGGCCATCGCTAGTGCCCGCACATTCCTCCGCCGAACTCCTGAAGCCCGTGAGCGGCCGCTTCGTCGCCTTCACGCTGATCGCGGCCGTCGTGCTCAACCTGCTGCCCTGGTTCGGCCCGGCCCGCCTCGTCCGGCCCGATTTCGTGGTCCTGTGCCTGCTCTATTGGTCGATCCACCAGCCGCGCAAGGTGGGCATCGGCGTCAGCTGGCTGACCGGCCTCGTGATGGACGCCGCGACGGGGAGCCTGTTCGGCGCGCATGCGCTCGTCTACGCGCTGGTCATATTTGCCGCCATGTCCTGGCGCCGCCGCATTCTCAGGTTCTCGCTGCTCGGGCAGGCCGTGCACATCCTCGTGCTCATGGGCCTCCTCGATGCGTTGCTGCTGGGCGTTCAGGCGACCGCCCGGCATGCCTTCTTCGCGGGCTGGGGCTATTTTGCGAGTGCGGCGACCAGCGCCTTGCTGTGGCCCGTCCTTTCAGAAATCCTGCTGTCCGTTCAGCGCGCCCGATCGAATGCCGAAACCGCGTAACGCGTTCCATGAGTCCACGCTCCGAACTTAAAGACCCTCAGCGCGAGATCGCCCGATTCCGGGGAAGACTCGCCTTCGGCGCCGGATTCATCCTGCTCCTGTCGATCGTGCTGGCCGGGCGTTTCTTCTACGTCCAGATTACCGAGCACGCGCATTACAGCACGATGGCCGAGAACAACCGCATCACCATCGTGCCCATCGTGCCCAACCGCGGCCTCATTCTCGACCGCAACGGCGTCGTGCTGGCCCGCAACTATTCGGCCTATACCCTGGAAATCACCCCTTCCAAGGTCCACAACCTGGGCGCCACGATCGCGGCCCTCGGACGGATCGTCGAAATCTCGCCGCGCGATCGCGCCTTGTTCGACAAGCTGCGCGATGAGAGCCACGCCTTCCAAAGCATCCCGATTCGCACGCACCTGAACGAGGTCGAGGTCGCCCGCCTCGCCGTGAATCTCTACCGTTTCCCGGGCGTCCAAATCAAGGCGCGGATGTTCCGCGACTACCCGCTCGGCGACCTCGCCGTCCATGCGGTGGGCTACGTGGGACGCATCAACGACAGCGACCTCAAGCGGCTCACCGCACAAGGCGAACTGTCGAACTACCAAGGCACCCAGTACATCGGCAAAACGGGCATCGAGCAAAGTTACGAGAGGCAACTCCACGGCCGCACCGGCTACGAGGAAGTCGAGACCAATGCCGTGGGGCGTCCGGTCAGGACCTTGAGCCGCACCCCGCCGGTTTCAGGCGACAATTTGTACCTCGGGCTGGACGCGCGCATGCAGGAGATCGCGGACCAGGCCTTCGGCAACAACCGCGGCGCCCTGGTCGCCATCGACCCGCACACCGGCGGCATCCTGGCCTTCGTCAGCCGCCCCGGCTACAACCCGAATCTCTTCGTCGACGGCATCGACACCGTCGACTGGAACGCGCTCAACGATTCGCCCGACCATCCTCTCGAGGACCGGGTCATCCAAGGCCTCTTTCCGCCCGGCTCGACTTTCAAGCCGTTCATGGCGATGGCGGGCTTGGAACTCCATGTGATCACGCCCCAGTTCCAGATCCACGATCCCGGCTACTTCCAGCTGCCCGGTCAGTCCCACCGCTACCGCGACTGGAAGAAAGGGGGACACGGGATCGTGGACGTGCACAAGGCCATCATCGTCTCCTGCGACACCTTCTTCTACACCCTCGCCCACATGATGGGCATCCAGAACATCCACGACTTCGTCTCCAAGTTCGGCTTCGGCTCCCGCACCGGGATCGACATCGAAGGGGAACTGCCGGGACTGCTGGCCTCGCCCACATGGAAGTGGAAGCGCTTCCACCAGCCCTGGTATCCCGGAGAGACCGTCATCACGGGCATCGGGCAAGGCTACACGCTGGTGACGCCCATGCAGCTCGCCTATGCGGTGGCCATGCTGGCCGACAACGGCACCGCCTACCGGCCCCATCTGGTGCAGGCCATCCAAAACGGCAAGACCGATCGGATAAAGACCGTCGTCCCGATCATCACGAGGGATGAGCACTTCGATCCGGCCTACGAGGCCCTGATCCGCGACGCGATGATCCACGTCAATCTGCCCGGCGGCACCGCGCCGATCGCCTGGCACGGCTGCCCCTACCCGGTGGCCGGCAAGACGGGCACCGCGCAGCTCATCGACATCGGGCAGGGGCAGAACTACAACGCCTCCAAGCTCAACGCCCGGCTGCGCGACAACGGCGTATACATCGCCTATGCGCCGGCCGACGATCCCAAGATCGCCGCCGCCGCAGTGGTGCAAAATGCCGGCGAGGGTGGCGACGTGGCCGCCCCCATCGTCCGGAAGATCTTCGATTACTACCTGCTCGGCAAAGTGCCGCCTCCGCCCCCGCCGCCGGCGACCGCCAAGGAAAGCCCTCATGGTTAAGCGCATGCTCCTGCGCCTCGCCCGCCCGCTGGATGGGTTTCTGCTCACTTTGCTGGCGGCCGTCATGGTGATCGGCCTATTCGTGCTGTATAGCGCCTCGGAGCAAGACCCCGCCAAGGTCCTGGCACAGGTCGTCAACATCGGCATCGCCCTGGCGGCCATGTGGGCGGTCGCGAACGTTCGCCCGGAACATCTGCTGCGCATCGCCGTTCCCCTTTACATCCTCGGCGTGGTTCTGCTCATTGCCGTCGCCGGCGTCGGACAAGTCAGCCATGGCGCGCGCCGCTGGCTGCACTTCGGATTCGTCCGTCTGCAGCCCTCCGAGCTGATGAAGATCGCGCTGCCGCTCGTGCTGGCCTGGTATTTCGAGCGGCACTCGGCCCGCCTCAAGCTGCGCCATTTCGCTTTGGCCCTGGTGCTTCTGCTGATACCGGTCGGCCTGATCGCCAAGGAGCCGGACCTTGGCACGGCACTGCTCATCTTCGCCTCGGGATTCTATGTGATCTTCCTGGCCGGCATCAGCTCACGCATCCTGCTCGGCGCGCTGGCCGCGACGGTCGCCGCCATGCCCCTGCTCTGGTCGCACTTGCACAACTATCAGCGCCAGCGCATCCTGACGCTCATCAACCCCTCCCTGGACCCCTTGGGCACCGGGTACCACACCATCCAGTCAACCATCGCGGTGGGCTCGGGCGGCATCTTCGGCAAGGGGTGGCTGCACGCGAGCCAGTCCCATCTCGGATTCCTGCCGGAAAGCACCACCGACTTCATTTTTGCGGTGTTCGCGGAGGAATTCGGCCTGATCGGCAACATCGTGCTGCTCGCGCTGTTCCTCCTGATCACCGCGCGCGGGCTCGTGATCGCAGCCGACGCCCGCAGCCTCGCCACGCGCTTGCTGGCAGGCGGCATCACCCTCACCTTCTTCACCTATGCCTTCGTCAACATGGGGATGGTGAGCGGCATCCTGCCGGTGGTGGGGGTTCCCCTGCCGCTGGTGAGCTACGGCGGCACCGCCATGCTGACAATCCTGCTCGGATTTGGTATTTTGATGAGCATTCAGACCCACAAGAAGCTCGTCAAAGGATAAAAGACTCGTGGGGATCCCCGTATTGCGCCTGCCGCGGCTTGGCGGTCAGGACGGACAGACCTTCGCGCGCGGGCTCGTGGCCCTTACGGTCCTGGGCACCCTGGCGGGCTGCGCGAGCCCCCGGTTCGCCGCGCCTGTCGTCACGCCGTCCGCCACGCTGCCTGCGCGCGGCGGGGGGTACTACGAGAATGACGGGCCGGGCGCCCACCCGCCGCCCGACCTCGCCGCGATCCCCAACCCCACCCCGCGGCTGGAACCTTTGGACGCGGCGGCCAACCGGCCCTATACCGTGTTCGGCCAGACCTATGTGCCGATGACCCATCTCGCGCCTTACGACGCCGTCGGCGTGGCCTCCTGGTACGGGCGCAAATTCCAGGGCGTGCGCATGTCCTGCGGCGAGCCCTACGACATGTACGCCATGACCGCCGCCCACCGCACGCTGCCGATACCCAGCTTTGCGCGCGTGACGAATCTCGCCAACCACCGTTCGGTCATCGTGCGCATCACCGACCGAGGCCCCTTCATGGACAACCGGCTCATCGACTTGTCCTATACGGCGGCGTACAAGCTCGGGCTCATCGGACCCGGCAGCGGTCTGGTCGAAGTGCAGTCCATCCTGCCCGACGAGGAAAACGGGACGTGGCTTGCCGCCGCCCCCAAGACCCCGCCGAACACCACGCCGGACCCGGCGCCGCCCGCCCTCCAGGGAAGCATCGTGGCGAGCGCCGGGCGCGCGGTCTATCTTCAGCTCGGCGCCTTCAGCGCGCGCCAAGACGCGCGCGACTTCCGCGACAAGGCGCGCCTCGCCCTGGGTGAACTGCCCGGGCACGTGGCGATCGCGACCGGGCGGCGCTTGTTCCGGGTGAATCTCGGCCCGTTCAAGGACCGCCAGGAGGCCAGCCGCATCGCCGCCAAGGTGCAAAGCCTCCTGCAGGAAAGCCCTCTCGTCATCGCACGCTAGCCAAGCGCCGGCCCGTGCAACTTTATCACGCTATAATGGTCTAGTTTTTGTTTCCTTAAATCCCGTGTCTTTCCTTAACCCCGTGCGTCGTTGATTTCCTCACATGAAGACATTGCCCGCCCTATTGTTCGTTTCCTTGTTTGCAACGACCGACGCGATGGCCGCTCCGCCGCCACTCCCCGTCGTCCCGCTTCCCGCAGTCCCGGTTATTCCGGCGCCGCAACTCAACGCGACGGCGTACATCCTGGAGGACTACGACAGCGGCCAGATTCTTGCCCAATACAACCCCGACATGCACGCCGCCCCGGCCTCGCTCACCAAACTGATGACCGCCTTCATCACCCTGAGCGAGCTTTCGCAACACCGTTTGAGCCTCACGCAGATGATGCCGGTATCGGTCAGTGCGTGGAAAACCGGCGGCTCGCGCATGTTCCTCAGCCCCAACACGCAGGTGAGCGTGCACGACCTGCTCCTCGGCATGCTCGTGCCTTCCGGCAACGACGCCGCAACCACCCTCGCGCAAGACATCGGCGGCACGGAGACGGCGTTCGTCCAGATGATGAACGAGGAAGCGGCGCAACTGGGCATGAAGAATACCCATTACGCGGACGCCACCGGCCTGCCGGAGCCCGATCACTACACCACGGCACGCGATCTCGCGACGCTCGCGCGGGCAATTATCGGCGACTTTCCGCAGTACTACCATTTGTTCGGACACAAGTGGTTCGAGTACGACAACATCCGCCAGCCGAACTTCAATCACCTGTTGTTCATGGATCCCACCGTCGATGGGCTGAAGACCGGCCACACCTCGGAGGCCGGCTACTGCCTCGTCGCCTCGGCCAAGCGCGGAGGCCGCCGACTCATCTCGGTGGTGCTCGGAGACCCCACCGACATGGGGTCCATGATCGATAGCGAGAACCTTCTCAACTATGGATTCCGTGCCTTCGAGAACGTCCTCGCCTACCGCAAGGGCCAAGCCGTCGCCCAGCTGCCCGTCTGGAAGGGGACCCAGGGTACGGTTCCCGCAGGACTTGACGAAGACGTGGTTCTGTCCCTGCCCAAGGGCGAGGCGCACAGCCTGAAGGCGGCCCTCACCAGCCGCCAGCCACTGGTCGCCCCCATCACCCCGGGAACCCGCGTCGGCACGCTGACCTTGACGCTCAACGGCAAGGCGCTGGGCAGCTACCCGGTGGTCGCGCTCAAGCCGGTCGGTCTTGCCAGTTTCTTCGGGCGGACTTGGGATAGAATAAAGCTTTTCGTCAAGGCACACGGATGACCTGCTACCTCAACGGTGAGTTCAAACCGATCGAAGAGGCTTGCGTCAGCGTTCTGGATCGGGGGTTCATCTTCGGCGACGGCGTCTACGAGGTGATCCCCGTTTACTCCCGCCATCCCTTCCGGCTCAACGAACATCTGAGGCGGTTGCAACACAGCCTCGATGGCGTCCGGCTCGCCAATCCCTATACGGGCGAGCAGTGGCACGATCTGATCCATCGTCTGATCGACGCCAACCCATGGCCGGACCAATCGGTGTATCTGCAGATCACCCGGGGGGTCGCCAAGCGCGATCACGCGTTTCCTCCCGGGATCCCGCCCACCGTCTTCATGATGACCAACGAGCTCGTACCCCCGAGCGAGGCGCTCAAGCGCACCGGCGTCGCGGCAGTGACGGCCATCGACAACCGCTGGGTGCGCTGCGACCTCAAGGCGACTTCTCTCCTGCCCAACGTGCTGCTGCGCCAGCTTGCGGTGGATGCGGGCGCCGTTGAGACCGTGCTGCTGCGCGAGGGCTTTCTGACGGAAGGCGCCGCCAGCAACATCTTCCTGGTGCGCGGCGGCGGCGTCATCGCCCCGCCCAAGGGCCATCTGATGCTGCCGGGCATCACCTACGACGTCGTGCTGGAGCTCGCACGGGAAAACGAGATCCCATGCGAAATCCGGGAAATCTCGGAATTCGAGGTGCGGACCGCGGAGGAACTGTGGCTCACCTCGTCGACCCGGGAAGTCCTGCCGATCACGCAGCTTGACGGGCAGCCCGTTGGATCGGGGCGGCCAGGCCCCATGTTCGAGCGCATGAACGCCCATTATCAGGCCTACAAGAACCTCGTCATGCGCTCGCCCAAGGCGAGCTAGCGATGTCCGAGCTGTTATCGTTCCCGACATGGTTTCCCATCAAGATCATGGGAACATGCAGCGACGACTTCGCGCAATCGATTGCGCGCGTGGTGATCCGCCACGCCCCGGATTTCGATCCGGGCACCATGGAAATGCGCGCCTCGGCGCACCGGCGTTACTTGAGCCTCACGTGCACCATCCACGCCACCTCTCGCGACCAGCTCGACGAGCTGTACCGAGAACTGACCGCCCACCCGGGCGTCAAGGTGGTTCTTTGAGTTCGCCGACCCGCAGTCTGCGGGTCAAGCGGCTGGGCGTGGCCGACTATGCGGCGACCTATGCGGCCATGCAGGCATTCACCGCCGCGCGCACCCGAACGACAGACGACGAACTCTGGCTGCTGGAACATCCGCAAGTCTATACGCTCGGCCTCAACGGCAAGCCCGAGCACCTGCTCAACCCGGGATCCATTCCCGTGGTCAAGGTCGACCGCGGCGGACAGGTGACCTACCACGGCCCCGGGCAGATCGTCGCCTACGCCCTGCTTGACTTGCGGCGCATGAACCTCGGCGTGCGCGTCCTGGTGAGCGCGATGGAGCGCGCCGTGCTAAGCCTCCTCGCGGCGCATGGCGTGACCGGGCACCTTCTCGCGCACGCGCCGGGCGTGTATGTGGAAGACGCCAAGGTCGCAGCCCTGGGGCTCAGGGTGAAGCAGGGTGCCTGCTACCACGGCCTCGCGCTCAACGTCGACATGGATCTGGCGCCCTTCGCATCGATCAACCCGTGCGGCTACGCCGGCCTTCGGGTCACCCAGACGCGCGACCTGGGAATCCCGCAGGATGCACACACGCTCGCAGGCGAACTGGCGGAGGCCTTGGCCGGCGAGTTGGGCTATACTCTCACACCCACGCCGATTTCCCGCGAAGCACGGCACGGCGGATGCCCAACCGAGAGTGTACGATGAGCACCAACCCGAAAGCCGAGAAAGGCGAAGCGAAGACAGCCCGCATCCCGATCAAGGTGATGCCGCAGCCTCCCTTGAGAAAGCCCGCCTGGATCCGCGCGCAGTTTCCCGGCAGCCCGGAAGTGGCCCAGCTCAAGGCTATCCTGCGCGCCCATCGCCTTCACACCGTCTGCGAAGAGGCCTCCTGCCCCAACCTGGGAGAATGCTTCCGCCACGGCACCGCCACTTTCATGATCCTGGGCGACCTTTGCACCCGCCGCTGCCCATTTTGCGACGTGGGGCACGGTCGTCCGCAACCGCCCGATCCGGACGAGCCGCTGAATCTGGCGAGCACGTTGGAGGCCATGCGGCTTCGCTACGTCGTCATCACGAGCGTCGACCGGGACGATCTGCGCGATGGCGGCGCGGGCCATTTCGCCGCCTGCGTGGCGGCGGTGCGCAGGCGCTCGCCCGCCACCCGCATCGAGATCCTCACGCCAGATTTCCGCGGACGGCTCGAGATTGCGCTCGAGGCCCTGTCGGCCGCGTTGCCCGACGTCATGAACCACAATCTGGAAACAGTGCCGCGGCTCTATAAGATGGCGCGTCCCGGGGCCGACTACGCCCATTCGCTGGCGCTCCTGCAAGAATTCAAGCGCGCTCACCCGAATATCCCCACCAAGTCGGGGCTCATGGTGGGATTGGGCGAGGACGACGAGGAGATCTATGCCGTCATGCGCGACCTGCGCGCGCATGACGTCGATCTGCTCACCATCGGCCAATACCTGCAGCCTTCCCGCCATCATCTGCCGGTCACCCGCTATGTGACGCCCGAGCAATTCGAACGCTTCCGGATCAAGGCGATCGAAATGGGATTCAAGCACGCGGCATGCGCACCGATGGTGCGATCAAGCTACCACGCCGAGCAACAGGCGCTGTCCGGGGACGCACACGCGCAGGCGACGAACGCCTGAACGGTCTCAACCCGCCCCGCGGCCGCTCACCTGCGCGAAATGCCGTGCGGAGCGCTCAATTTCAGACGATGGTCCCCCCCCAACGAGAACTGGGCATCCCATGCGCTACGAGGACGCGGTGTACGGAACGGTCGAGATCAGCGAGCCGGTGCTGCTGAAATCAAGGCCAAAGGCCAACTGGGGCTCGCCCCTGAGGAGCCGCTGAAGCTTGGCCAGAGGCTGCCGGTCAACGCGAAGTTGAAGCGCCTGTATGCCGAGCTTCGTTCGGTGCACGGCAAGATCG
>JAKAFK010000147.1:0-2572 GCA_021817985.1 Pseudomonadota bacterium
CAACGGCCTGATGACGAGGATGGGCGCGGAGATGATTTTCGAGATCGCCCATACCGGATGGCGGATCGCCTCGCCCAGCATGTTGCAGAACGCCCGCCAGACTCTCATGGGACGGCTTTGCCGGTCTCTCTGGCGCTTTCGGCTTTCTCGGAGCGGGGCTTTTTCAGCAGATCGTCAAACAGGGCCTTGTCGTCTTCGCGCGTGAGGAAGCCCGGCAGTTCCTTGTTCAGCCAGTCGCCCAGCTTTTTGGAAAATTCGTCCTGGCCCTTTTCAAGGCGATGCAGGACGAAGGCGCCCAACAGCACCTTGCGCCGCGTATCCTTGGCCCGTTCCTGTTTGCCGAGTTTGGATTGCAGGGTTTTACGCTGGGCTTCGAGTTGCGCCAGCCGTTCTGCGATAGACCGCTTTGCCATTCCCGTTCTTCCGATGGGCGCGCCCTCTGGGGAACGAGCCATAGCGTCTCGGGATCGCCCCGTCATGCCTTCCCGAAATGCCGTCCATCGTCATGAAAGTCTGCTCGCTTTGCCATCGCGCCGTCATGCAGTCACAAAATGGTCACCGCCGTCATGGAGCGCTGTTCTCTCGGTCCCCAATTTTGGCCATGCTGTTGCCGGTGGACTCATTTTTCCATATCGCGTGCTGCGTCTTTGTTTTTCCGGCCATTTCCTTCTTATTTTGAAATTCTATCCTGACATCCTGGCGCGCACAGCGCGCCACCACCCCGCACAATCTGAGCATAGCGAAGATTTGTAAGGGCGCACTTACGAGTTGCTTCGCAACTCCGGTGCTTGTTAGGCTCACAGGGCAGCAGCCATGGCCGTCAGGGGGGCGGCGCGAGAGGCAGATCGGTATGGCGATCTACCATCTGGCGATGAAGCCCATTGCCCGCAGCAGCGGCCGTAGCGCCGTGGCGGCGGCGGCCTATCGCGCCTCGCAAAAGCTCACCAACGAGCGGGACGGCCTGACCCATGATTTCACCCGGCGCAGCGGCGTGGAGCATGTCGAGATTGTGGTTCCCAAGGATTCGAACGCCGATTGGGCTTTGGACCGTTCGACCCTGTGGAACATGGCCGAGGCGGCGGAGAAGCGCAAAGACGCGCGGGTGGCCCGCGAGATCGAGGTTGCGCTGCCCCACGAACTGACGGCCGAGCAGCGGCTAGAGCTTACCAGAGAGTTCGCCCACGGCCTTGCTGATCGCTATGGCGTGGTGGTGGATTTTGCCATCCACAGCCCGCACGGGGCGACCGACGTTCGCAACCATCACGCCCATCTCCTGCTGACCACCCGCAAGGTCGAAGCGAATGGCCTGGGCGCAAAGACCGACCTGGAACTTGAGAACAAAAAACTCATCGCCCTCGGCCTGCCAACTTCGCACGATCAGCTCCGGGAACTTCGGGTGGATTGGGAGCAGCACGCCAACCGGCATCTGGCGCGGGCGGGGCATGATCTTCGCATAGATCATCGCTCGCACCGTGACTGCGGGCTTCAGATCGAACCGACGCAGCATATCGGGGTCCATGCCTCGCAGATGGAACGGCGCGGCAAGGAGGTGGACCGCCGCCGCCAGGACAAGGACGCGGCCCGGTACAACGCCAAGCTGATCCGCGAACAGCCCGAACAGGCTTTGGCCCTCATCACCCACGAAAAGAGCGTGTTCGACCGCGCCGACGTAGCGATGGTCCTGCACCGCTATATCGAGAACCCCAACGACTTCCAGGCAGCGTTCGCCAAGGCGATGGCCTCGCCCGCGCTGGTGGAGCTTTGCCCGGAACAACGCGACGCATCCGGCCGCACGATGGCGGCGGCACGGTATTCGACCAAAGAGATGGTCGCGGTGGAGCGGCAGATTGCCGACAGCGCCGACCGCATGGCCACGGAGCGAAACTTCGGAATTGCCGGGCGGCGGGTAGAGGCGGCCATTGCCGCCCGTCCGTTCTTGGCCGAGGAACAGAGGAAGGCGATCCGCCATATCGCGGGGCCGGAACGGATCGCGACGGTGGTGGGGCTGGCCGGGGCCGGCAAGAGCACCATGCTGGCCGCCGCGCGGGAAGCCTGGGAAGCCGAAGGCTATGCGGTGCATGGCGCGGCCCTGGCGGGCAAGGCGGCGGAGGGTTTGGAGGAATCCTCCGGCATCGCCGCGCGGACGCTGGCGAGCTGGGAAAGGGGCTGGGAGCGGGGATTTGACCAGCTTGGACCCAGGGACGTGTTCGTGGTGGACGAAGCCGGGATGGTGGGGTCCCGGCAGTTGTCCCGCGTCATCCAGCACGCCGACCGGGCGGGCGCCAAGCTCGTCCTGGTGGGCGATCCCGAGCAGTTGCAGCCCATCGGGCCGGGGGCGGCGTTCCGGGCCGTGGCCGAGCGGGCGGGGGTCGCCGAGCTTGGGCAAATCCGCCGCCAGCGCGAAGACTGGCAGCGCGACGCCTCGATGGCCTTTGGCCGCCAACGCACCCATGAGGGCCTGACGGCCTACGCCGATCGCGGCGCAATCCGGTTCGAGGACGACATTGCCGCCGCGCGCAGCGCCATCGTGCGCGACGTGATCGCCGACCGGGAAGCCCGTCCGGACGGCTCG
>JAKAFK010000147.1:2582-3985 GCA_021817985.1 Pseudomonadota bacterium
GATCCGTTTCGAAGACGATAGTATGGCGGCGCGCCAGTCCATGGTGCGGGACGCCCTCACCGACATGGAGGCGCGGCCAACCGGCTCGCGGCTGATGCTGGCGCACCGGCGCATGGACGTGGCGGACCTGAACCAGGCGATCCGCGCCGCACGCCAGGCGCGCGGTGAATTGCAGAACGAACGGCTGTACCAAACCGCCGAGGGCGAACGGGCCTTTGCGGCCGGCGACCGGCTGCTGTTCCGGGAGAACAACCGCGACCTGGGCGTGAAGAACGGGATGCTGGGCACAGTGGAGAAGGCCGAGCCCGGCCGCCTGGAAATCCGCCTTGACGCTGCACGCGGACCGGGGCGCATCGTCTCCGTCTCGATGGCGGATTACGCGGCGGTGGATCACGGCTACGCCACCACAATCCACAAGGCGCAAGGCGTGACGGTGGACCGGAGCTTTGTGCTGGCCTCCGGCTCGATGGACCGGCACCTGACCTATGTGGGCATGACGCGCCATCGCGATTCCGTGACGCTGTACGCCGGGCGCGACGAATTCACGGATGTGGCCGCGCTGTCGTCGCGCCTCTCCCGAGCGGGCCTCAAGGAAACCACCCTCGATTATGCCCAGCGGCGGGGCCTGGATGTTGGGGCGCCGCGCGCGCCAGGCTTGGAGGCCGCGCGCGCGGCTGCACCCAAGCAGAAGCGCAGCATGTTCGACGGCCTCAAATTGCATACCGTGCGGCCCTCGCCCGACATGATGCACACGGAATTGCAAAGCTTGCGCGCAACCCCGGAGCGGAAAAGTGTCGCCAAGCCGGAGCCTGCATCCACCTTGGAG
This sequence comes from Pseudomonadota bacterium, assembly GCA_021817985.1. GTDB lineage: Bacteria > Pseudomonadota > Gammaproteobacteria > Burkholderiales > JAKAFK01 > JAKAFK01. The sequence goes on from JAKAFK010000147.1 coordinate 3,409, forward strand.
CAAGCGGCAGAGCGTTATGCGCGGGCCTGGACGGACGCCGCGCGGATGCGGGCGCAAGAGCTTCCCGTCCTCGAATACCAAAAGCGCGAATTGCGCGACGCGGGCACGGCGCTGGATTCGGTGCGGCCGAACGCGACCCGCGATTTGCACAACGCCATGCGCTATGAGCCTTCGACCTTCCGGGCCATGAAGCAGCTTGCCGGTCCCGAACGTGCCGCCGAGCTTGCCGGGGCGATCCGGCACGAGGAAAAGGTGCGCCGCAATCCGGCGTTGCAGGCCGAACGGCTGGTGACGGACTGGCAGCGACTCGAAGCCCGCCACGACAAGCTCAGGGACAATTATCTGGACCGTGACGCGCGACAGAAGATCGAGAAGCAGATGGAGGACATCGCCGGCAAGCTCAAGCGTGATCCGCAGCTTGAAAGCCTGGTGCGCGCACGCGCCAAGGATATGGGCATCGACAGGGGTTCGACGCTGCGGCGCGTGATCGACGCGCCCAGCATGAGCCAGGCCATGAACGAGATTACGCGGGGGCGAGGACGGGGATTGTCGTTGTAACAACACCGGGAGGATAGCG
>JAKAFK010000008.1 GCA_021817985.1 Pseudomonadota bacterium
GCGCCGTGCCCATTTCACGGCCTTGACCGCCTGCTCGACGACCTGATCCGGCGCCATGCGGAGCTTGCGCTCCATGTGGATCGGAGAGGTGGCGATGAACGTATGGATGCGCGCCGAGGCAGTCTTCCTGAGCGCCTCGCCCGCCCGGTCGATATCGCGTTCCAGGGCGCGGGCGAGCGCGCACACGGTGCTGTCCTTCACCACTCCGGCAACCGCCTTGACGGCCTCGAAATCGCCGGGACTCGCGGCCGGGAAGCCGGCTTCGATCACGTCGACGCGCATCCGTTCGAGCTGTCTTGCGATGCGCACCTTCTCCTCGCGCGTCATGGAGGCGCCGGGGCTTTGCTCGCCGTCGCGCAATGTCGTATCGAAAATGATCAGTTTTTCTTTCATGACTGCTCCCGCACTGGAGATGACCTTTGAATGGCCCCGGAACCCGATCGAGCGCCCATCGCGGTTCGCGCACCCGCCCTCAGGCGCTGGATCGCCGCTTCGCCTGGGGGTAAACGGCCGCCAGGGCATGCAGCCGTCGGGTGGAACGCCGGAAAGTGGAAAGGTCGGGATGCATCGACGGACCGGGTGACCAGCGATCGGAACAGGGGCACGCGAGCAATGCCTGAGAAAGCCTGGGCATCGGGGAAATATACTGAGTTTTAAGCACCCATGCAACGGCCGCGCCCCACCCGGACCTTCAGCCGGGCCCATCTCCGCGGCGACGGCGAGGGGCGTCTGCCGGGTCCTGCGCCTGCGATCGCCCAGGCCCCTTCCACCAGGCCCACAGACTCATCACATAGCCCGAGAGGGCATAAAGCACGAAACTGCCGAACAGGATCTCGGGCGGCCGGTACGAAATCAGCACGAAGGCCAGGACAATCAAGAGAATCACCACGAAAGGCACGCTCTTCCGCAGATTGATCTCCTTGCCGCTGTAGTAGCGCAGGTTGCTGACCATGGACAGCCCGGCGAAGACCGTCACGAACCACGCCCAGATGGGCATATGGGTACCGGCGATGCCGTAGCTGTCCATCACCCACACGAGGCCCGCAATCAGGGCGGCCGCGGAAGGGCTGGGCAATCCCTGGAAGAAACGTTTGTCCGCCACCTCGAGCTGGGTGTTGAAGCGCGCAAGCCGCAATGCCGCGCCCGCGCAGTAGACGAAGGCCGCGATCCAGCCCAGCTTGCCGAGCCCCCGCAGGGCCCAGACGTAGATGACCAGGGCCGGCGCAATGCCAAAGGACACCATGTCCGAAAGGCTGTCGTATTCCGCCCCGAAGGCGCTTTGCGTATGGGTCAGGCGCGCCACGCGCCCGTCGATGCCGTCAAGCACCATGGCCACATAGATCGCGATGGCGGCGGCCTGGAACCGGCCATTCATCGCTTGCACGATGGCGTAGAAACCTGCGAACAGGGCGCCGGTGGTGAACAGGTTGGGGACGAGGTAAAACCCGCGTCGGCGCAGCCGCGGGTCGAGCAAGGGGCGATGGTGGTGGAAATTCTGCATGGAAGGTCAGGGTGTCAACACGTCCTCGCGATTCATCCCGTCGACGCGAGGGCTCACGCCGCGCCTTGAAGCTCTGCCAGAATCGTTTCGCCTGCCCGAACGGTATCCCCGATGACCGCCTTGGCCCGGGCGCTCACCGGCAGATAGAGATCGAGGCGCGAGCCGAAACGGATGAACCCATAACGCTCCCCGCGCCGCACATGAGCACCGGGCTCGACGTAGCACAGGATCCGGCGGGCCACCAGGCCCGCCACCTGCACGCTGGTGACATCCGCCCCGTCGTCGGTCTGAATCCACAACGCGTTGCGCTCGTTCTCGACCGACGCCTTGGCAAGCGCCGCATTGAGGAACTTGCCCGCATTGTACCAGCGCTCCCGGACCGTACCCTCCACGGGGCTTCGGTTCGAGTGCACGTTGAATACGTTCATGAAGACGCTGATCTTGAGGGCTTCGCGATTCAGATAGGGGTCCTGGGTTCGTTCCACCGAAACCACCCGCCCGTCTGCGGGCGAGATGACAACACCCGGCTGGGTCGGCACGCGACGCGCCGGGTCGCGGAAGAACTGCGCCACGAACACCGTGATCAGCCAAAAGGGAGACGCCCAACCGGCACCGGCGAATGCCGTCACGGCGATGGATAGCAGCACGGCCCCCAGAAGGAACGGCCAGCCCTCCCGGGCTATGTAAGGATGCGGATAATCGTCCATGAGCCTCTCGTCGAACGCCCGGGGGCGCCGAGGCGCCGCCCGTCGCATCAGTTCTTGTCTTGATCGACCAGCTTGTTTTTCTTGATCCAAGGCATCATGTCGCGCAGCTTGCCGCCCACCGTCTCGATCGCATGCGCCTTGCCGAGACGTCTCATCGCCTTCAGCGACGCGGCGCCGGCCCGGTTCTCGAGAATGAACTCCTTGGCAAACTGCCCGCTCTGGATTTCCTGCAGGATTTTCCTCATCTCCGCCTTGGTGCCGTCGTTGATGATGCGCGGACCGCGCGTGAAGTCACCATACTCGGCCGTGTTGGAGATGGAATAGCGCATGTTCGCGATGCCGCCCTCGTACATCAGGTCGACGATCAGCTTGAGCTCGTGCAGACACTCGAAATAGGCCATTTCCGGCGCATAGCCCGCTTCCACCAGCGTCTCGAACCCCGCCTGCACGAGCGCCGTGGTCCCACCGCACAACACCGCCTGCTCCCCGAAGAGATCGGTTTCGGTCTCCTCGCGGAACGTCGTCTCGATCACACCCGCGCGGGCACCGCCGTTGGCGCACGCATAAGACAGCGCGAGATCGCGCGCCTTGCCGCTGGCATTCTGATGCACGGCAATCAGCGAAGGAACGCCGCCGCCTTGCGTATAGGTGGAGCGAACCAAGTGCCCGGGCCCCTTCGGCGCGATCATGACCACGTCGAGATCGGCCCGCGGCTCGATCTGGCCGAAGTGAATGTTGAATCCATGCGCGAACGCAAGCGCCGCGCCTTTCTTGATGTTGGGCTCGATCTCGTTGCGATACGTCTCAGGCTGCTGCTCGTCGGGAATGAGGACCATCACGAGATCGGCGTTCTTCACGGCCGCACCCACCTCTTTCACCGTCAGCCCGGCGGCCTTGGCCTTTTTCCATGAGGCGCCGCCCTCGCGCACCCCGACGGTCACCTTGACGCCGGAGTCCTTCAGGTTGTTGGCATGGGCATGGCCCTGCGAGCCGTATCCCACGATCGTGACCTTTTTCCCCTTGATCAGGGACAAGTCCGCATCTTTGTCGTAGTAGACCTTCATTCGTGTCTGCAGGAAGAACCCCAGGCCTTCCGTGAAGGACGTCCTTCAGTCGCACCCCGGGGAGGGATAGCACAGCCGCGATTCGGCTCCTGGTTCCCGCGCTCCTTTCTTGTCTTGTTGGCTATCTCAAAAAACCACAAAAACACCGCTTCCATCACATACGGCTGCTCTTGGCACACGCCATGCACCCGGCCGGGCCATCGCGCCCCTCCGGCCGCCACGGGGAATAGGTGTTCCAAGCGCGAGGCGCAATTATAGTACAAAACCACACCTGGCACGCGGAACCCTCGCATCCTCGATGCCCGCGCACCGAGCCGCACTAGACTTTCAGGACGCGATCGCCCCGCCCGACGCCGCACGCTCCCGTGCGAACCGTCTCGAGGATGGTGCCCTCTTCAAGGGCTTCCAGGAAGGCATCGAGCTTGGATCCCGTCCCGGTGAGTTCGACGGTGTACGTCTTGTCCGTCACATCGATGATGCGGCCGCGAAAGATGTCGGCCATGCGCTTCATCTCTTCGCGGTCCTTGCCGGCCGCCTTGACCTTCACGAGCATCAGCTCGCGTTCGATATGGCTGCCTTCATTGAGGTCGACGACCTTGACGACATCGATCAGCTTGTTGAGCTGCTTGATGATCTGCTCGAGGACCTCGTCCGATCCGCGGGTGAGGATCGTCATTCGCGAGAGCGTCGCGTCCTCGGTCGGCGCCACCGTCAGGGACTCGATGTTATAGCCACGCGCGGAGAACAACCCCGCCACGCGGGACAGCGCACCGGCTTCGTTTTCCATCAGGAGGGAAATTATATGTCGCATGGTTCCAACTCTTTCTTTCAAGGCCTGCCACAGGCCGCATGCGGACCCCGCATGCGCGCACTATACCAGGATCATTTCGCTCAAGCCCTTCCCGCTCGGCACCATCGGATAGACGTTCTCCGTCTGGTCCGTGATGAAATCCAGGAAAACCAGGCGTTCCTTCATCGAGAAGGCCTCCTTCAGGGCACCCTCGACGTCGCTGGGCGATTCGATGCGCATGCCCACATGGCCATAGCTCTCCGCCAGCTTCACGAAATCCGGCAGCGCATCCACGTATGACTCGGCGTAGCGATTGCCATAGAAGAATTCCTGCCACTGCCTGACCATGCCCATGTAGCGGTTGTTCAGGTTCACGATCTTGATGGGCAGGTGGTACTGCTTGCACGTGGAGAGCTCCTGAATGCACATCTGGATGCTGGCCTCGCCCGTCACGCACGCGACCGTCGCGTCCGGATGCGCCAGCTGAACGCCCATGGCAGAAGGCAGGCCGAACCCCATCGTGCCGAGCCCCCCCGAGCTGATCCAGTGGCGCGGCTGCGCGAACTTGTAGAACTGCGCCGTCCACATCTGGTGTTGGCCGACGTCGGAGGTGACGAAGGCCGCCCCGTGGGTGACCGCATAGAGCTGCTCGATCACGGCTTGCGGCTTGATGAGCTTGGAGGTCCGGTCGAAGTGAAGGCAATCGCGGGAACGCCAGAGCTCGACTTGCGTCCACCAGGTCTTGAGCGCCGCCTCGTCCGGCTTCTCCTTGGCCCCCTTGATGAGCTTGAGCATCTCGCCCAGCACGTCTGACACACTGCCGACGATCGGCACATCCACCCTGACGCGCTTGGAGATCGATGCCGGATCGATGTCGACGTGAATGATCTGCTTGGGCTCCTGGAAGAAATGATCCGGGTTCCCGATCACCCGGTCATCGAAGCGCGCGCCGATGGCCAGCAGCACGTCGCAGTGCTGCATCGCCATATTGGCTTCGTAGGTGCCGTGCATGCCCAGCATGCCCAGAAAAAGGGGATCGGTCGCCGGGAACCCGCCGAGGCCCATGAGCGTGCTGGTACACGGAAAACCCAGCTCGCGCACCAGTTCGGTCAGCTGGGGGGCGCCATCGCTCAGGATCACGCCGCCCCCGGTGTAGATCATCGGCCGCTTCGCGCCGAGCAGCAGCTGCACCGCCTTCTTGATCTGGCCGGGATGGCCTTTGGTGACCGGATTGTAGGAGCGCAGGCTCACCTTCTGCGGATAGGCAAACTCGGTCTTTTGCTGGGTGACGTCCTTGGGAATATCGACCAGCACAGGCCCCGGGCGCCCGCTGGCGGCGATATAGAACGCGCGCGCGAGGGTGTCGGCAAGCTGGGCAATGTCCTTGACGAGGAAATTATGCTTCACGCAGGGCCGCGTGATGCCCACCGTATCGACTTCCTGGAAGGCATCGAGTCCGATGGCCGGCGTCGGCACCTGGCCGCTGATGATCACCAGAGGAATGGAATCCATGTACGCGGTGGCAATGCCCGTGACGGCATTGGTCGCCCCGGGTCCCGAGGTCACCAGCGCGACGCCGATCTTCCCGGACGCGCGCGCATACCCGTCCGCGGCATGAACGGCCGCTTGTTCATGGCGCACGAGCACGTGCTTGAAGTGCTTCTGCTTGAAGATTTCGTCGTAGATATTGAGGACAGCCCCACCCGGGTAGCCGAAAACGAATTCCACCCCTTCTTCCTGCAAACAGCGAACCGTGATTTCCGCGCCCGTCAATTCCATAGTTAGATTGCCCTGAAAGCTGTATCCCGAGGAAACCTAGAACACTAATGGTTGTATGCCGTTTGGTCAAGGGGCGTCAGCGTCCAGCCGGGACGGCTATAATGGATAACACGGTCCCGAGATATGCGTATGCGCCAAGAAGCCAAACAGCGACTCCGATGCGTCCTCAAGGGGCGAAATCTTGCGCTTTTCTGCGCCTGCGTGCTCGTGCTGGCCGGCTGTGGAGGCGGGCCGCCCGAGCACTTTCTGGAGGAACGGTTCGGGCCGAACGGCGAGCATCGCCAAGTGTTCGACGCGCCGCCCGCCCGGGTGTGCGCGGCGGCGCAGGCGGCGCTGCTCGAGCAGGGGTATGTGCTGGCGTCCGTCTCGCCAGACCAGTTGACCCTGGTCGGCGCCAAGCAATTCCAAGAGAAGGACAATCGCTTCGCCACGCTTCAGGTCCAGGCCGCTTGCCGCCCGCAGGCCAAAGGGACGGCGCTTTTCGTCACCGCGGTGGAAAGCCGGTTCGACGTGGCGCAGCAAAAGGAAAAAAGCGGCATCGGCCTCCCGCTGGTGGGTCCGATCACCGTCACGAGCGCTTCGTCTTCCGAAGCCCAGGTGCAAAGAGGGGGCCAAACCGTCGAAGATCCTTCCTTCTACCGGCGATTCTTTGGCGCCGTCCGGCGAGCGTTGCGCCTGCCCTAAGGCGGCGATGCCCGTACCCGCTGTCTCGTCGGGCATCGCCGCCGGGCGGCAGGATCCTCGTTTCCCCGCAAGACGTATTGGCACTCGCGAATTTTTGTTATGATCGGGGCCTCTAACCGGGCGGCGGCATGGCACTCCGCCAGGCCCATGCGAGGACGATCAAACTGGCCAGCCATCAGGAACTCTCCGACTTTCTCGAGCAGATCGAGAGGCGCGCCTTCAAGTACGCCCTGTTCGCGGTGCGCGATGAGGAAGCCGCTCTGGACCTCGTCCAGGATGCTATGCTGAAGCTGGCCGAAAAATATGCCGGGAAGCCGGCCGATCAATTGCCGATGCTTTTCCACCGCATTCTGCAGAATAAGATTCGCAGTCATTTTCGCTGGCAAAAAATCCGATCCTTGTGGACGACACCCACCTCTTCGCTCATCCCGGGCGGCGAGGGCGAGGATGCCGATGCGCTGGAAACTTTTAGGCTCGAGGAAAGCTCTATAGCTTTGGAGCAACCTCCCGAGAGCCTTGCGCGCAGCCAGGTGGTCGATGCCATCGAGGAGGCGCTAAAAACTTTGCCGGCACGTCAACGCGAAGCCTTTCTGCTGCGTTATTGGGAGGATATGGACATCGCACAGACTGCGGCGGCGATGGGCTGTTCGGAGGGGAGTGTCAAGACCCATTGCTCACGGGCGGTCCACGCGCTCGCCGCAATCTTGAAAGCTAGAGGAGTCACACCGTGAACGAAGCCGAACTAGCTGAAAGAATCGCCGCCCGCATGAGCCGAGCGTTGAAGGATCTCGATCCGAAGATCACCGCACGCCTGCGCACCGCGCGCACCGACGCCCTCATGAGCCATCGCGCCCCGCAGCGTGCCCCGCGATTGGCCGGCGCCACGGCGCACATCCCCCCGCATGGCTGGAACTTGCTCGCCGACCACCGCCTGCGGGTCTCGCTGGCGGCACTGATCTTCGCGGTACTGACGCTGACCACCTGGAGAAGCACCCAGGTGGCGCCCCCCAGTGCGGGGGACATCGACGCGAGGCTGCTGTCGAGCGACCTTCCCCTTCAGGCCTATGTCGACAACACCTTCGCCAAATGGATAAACGCCTCTTCCGACAACTGATCGGCTTGTGGTTCTGGGTGGGTTTGGCGCATGCGCAGCCGGTCGCGCACCCCGCCGTGCCGGCGGCCCCGCAGCATGCGGGGCCGCCGGCCGTTGCGCACCCCGCGAGGGCGCCACATCCGGCGCCCCTGTCGTGGAACAGCCTGACGCCTGAGCAGCGCACGGTCCTCGCGCCCGTCAGCCGGGAATGGAACACGCTGCCGCTCAAGTTGCGGCACTCGTTCGTGGTCGTCGCGAACCGGTACCCCAGGATGAATCCGGAGCAACAAGAACATGTTCGCGCGAACCTGATTGCCTGGAGCCGGCTGACCCCGCAGCAGCGCGCGCTCGCGCGCAAGAATTACGAACGGCTCAGGCGGCTAACGCCTGCCCAGCGCCGCGCGCTGAAGCTGAAATGGCTGCGACGGCATCGTGAACTCCTCCGTGAACGCCATGAACTGAAGATGCGGGAGCAAGCCGCTGCGCGCCATCCGGCGCGTGCCGTGGCCCCAAGCGCCTCTTCGACGCGACCCGCTGCCCCCGCTGCTCCCATCGCCCCCGCTGCCCCGCGTCCGTGAGATCGCCGGCGCGCCCCACAGGAGGCGCGAAGCGCCTATTCGTGGGCCGCGGCCTCCACGGCGCAGACGAGCCGCTTGAGGGGAACCGAGCAGTTTTCCGCCATGGCGACGACATTGGCCACATTGCAAACGGTCATCCGGCTCCCGCGCACGATCCAGCCTCGCGCCGGCGTCCAGCCGTTCATCTGTGCCAACAGCGAAAACAGATCGGTATTGCCGCCGATCATGCGCCGGTAGGCATGGGCGAACTGCGCAAAGTGCCGCATGTTCGCCTCGTTCAGCCCCCCCAGCGATTCCATGATCGACCCGTCGTCCTGCAAGCGGCAGGCGGCAAACACGCCGTCGGAAACGTCGAGATCTTTGAGCATGGCGACCGCCCTCAGGGCTGAACCGGTTCCAGGGCAGCAAACGCCGCCTCGTAATCCAGCTGGCTGTTGTCGACGATGACCGCCTGGTGGTTTCCGGCGACCGCCGACCAATCGAGTCCGACCAGGGCGAAGGCCTGCAGCGGTTCGAAGCCGTCTTGCCCCGTCAATGCTTCCCACCCGCGCGCTTCCATGGTGGCGATCGCCATGTTCGCGACGCAAGTGTGCGCCAGCAAGTCGAGGACCTGCGGGGTAAACTCGGTGCCCGGCTTGATCGCATGGTCGGTCAGGTCACCCACGTCCGTATACTGAAAAGCCGCCAACGCACCCGGCACTTTCATCAACCGATCAAGATTCATGATGGTCTGCCTCACAGTCTGAAGGTCCGCAAACGGTGTTTGTGATGGCCTTCCCGCGCTGCACTGCTTTGCGCCCATCCTGCGACGACGGCGATCCCCAACGCCCGCCGTCCGCGAGTCCATGTGGTATACTGGGCTTTCGGGATGCGCCGCCTATGGGCCTGCGACCCGAAGGCGCGCTCGAACGCGCCAGCCGTTGGAAATTATGATTTTTTATAGCACACCCCACCGTTGTGCATGCGAAGCGCCGCGCGCCTGCCGCAGGGGCTTCCGGTAGAGGATGACGTTCCCATTGGAGTTCAGAAGAATTCTGCGCCAGCTCGCGGGCCTCTTTTATGACGCGCTGCTCCTCCTGGCGGTGTGGATGGTGGCTTCCTTCCTCTTTGTCGCAGGACTCCATCTCGCCCACCTGGGCCCCAACACACAATCCCCCCACATCAAGCCGTTCTTTCAAGCCTACCTCCTGCTCGTCGCCGGCGCCTACTTCACGTGGTTCTGGCAGCATGGCGGCCAAACGCCGGCAATGAGGGCCTGGCGCCTGCGCGTGGAGCGGCGCGAGGGGGGCAGCATCGGATTTGCACGGGCATGGATACGCTTCGCGAGCGCGGCCGCCCTTGCGCTGGGCGGACTCGGGCTGGCGTGGGCGCCGCCTCATCTCAGCCTGCTTTGGCGCCTGCTGCTGCTGTGTGCCGTAGGCGGCTTCGGAGTGGCATGGGCAGTGCTGCTGGATCCGGATCGGCAGTTCCTTCAGGACCGCCTGGCGCGCACGCGGGTGGTCGTCGACCCCCGTCCGCCCAAGGTGCGGCCCGGGTCCCCGGTCGCGGAAAGCGACACCCCCTAGACCCGCTCGACCCACCACATCATCGCGAGCGCGAGCGCGAGGAAAAAGATCGTCGGAAACATGGCGCTGAACATCGGGGGCCAGTCGTTGAGCAGTCCCAGATGCGCGAACAGGCGATTGAAGAGGTTAAATCCCAGGCCCAGCATGATCCCCGCGAACACCTTGGAACTCACGTTGCTCGTGCGGGAGCGGTGGTAGGCAAAAGGCAGGGCAAGCAGCATCATGACCATGACGGCCAACGGAGAACTCAGCTTCGACCATAGGGCGATGGCATAGCGCGTCGCGCTCTGATGGTTCTCGCGCAAGTGCTGGATATAGGAATAGAGGCTCCAAGCCGACATCTGGTCCGGGACAACCAGCAACACGCTCAGAATGCTGGGGGTGAGCACCGAATGCCAATCCGCCTGGGGCGTCTGGCTCACTCGCGTGCGCCCGTTCTCGAAGTAGGTGTCCACCACCCCCTTGAGCCGCCACTCCCCCCGCCCGAGATAGGTCCCTTTTTGGGCATAGCGGATGTCCGTCAGCCGGTGCGCGCGATCGAACCGGTAGACATTCACGCCGACCAGCGTGGAGTCCGGGCGGATTTCCTTGACGTTCACGAAGCTTGATCCGTCCTTCACCCACAACCCCGAACGGAATTGCTCGGCCACCACCGAATGCATGGACTTGAGCTTGAGCTGCTGCGCGGTGCGCTCGGTCCACGGCGCAATGAATTCGCCGAACACGAAGGTGATCAGCACGAAGAGCACGCTGATCTGCACCAGCCAGAACCCCATGCGATGGATGGACAGGCCCGAAACGCGCATCACGGTGAACTCGGAATTGGCGACCAGCTTCGCCAGCGCGAACAACGTGCCGATCAACGCGGCGGTCGGGAACAGTTCATAGACATGGCCAGGTACGCTCAGCGCGACGAAGACAAAGATCTCCTTCAGGCGGTAGCCGCCTTTCCCCATGTCCCCGAGCTCATGAATCAGGTCGAAGAAGGCGAACAGCGAGAGGAGCGCCGCCAGCACGAAAAGGGTGCTGCCCAGGATTTCCCGCATCAGATAGCGGTTCAGGAGCTTCATCGCGGCGTCCCCCGATCCGCGCGGGCGAAGGCCAGGCGTTCCTGCAGGCGCAGCCACGCCTGCGACCCGGCGCGCGAGAGCCACGACAAGGTGGAAGGCAGGCCGTAGAGGCGCCGATAAAACAGCCAGCCGAGCAGCGCCAGCATCAGGAGGTGGATCGCCCAGAACCCGATCAGCGGAGAGATGCGCCCGGACGCCACCCAGACCTGGCTGATGCTCAGCAGGTTGCTGTAGGTCATGTAGATAAAGAGCGCCATGAGCAGGCCTGCCGATCGGCCTGCACGCGGGTTGGCGAAGCTCAAGGGGATGGCAAGCAGCGCCAGGATGGTCGCGCTCAAAGGCAGATCGAGCCGCCACTGCAGTTCGGCGACATTATCCGGCGTAGGCTGCCTAATCAGCGTGCCGGTGGTCTCCGATTTGGGAGAGCCCGCCGACACCCTGGCCTTCTGCTCCTCGATGCGCATGGCATATCGGGCAAATTCCAGCACCCGGTATTCCGGCGTTCCCGGCGTGCCTTCGTAGCGGCGGCCATCCAGCAACACGAGAAACTTATCCCCATTGGCCGCCGTGTGTTCGTAGCCCTTCTGGGCGACAATCACCCCCAGTTTGTGGTGCTGCAGGGATTGCACGAACACGTTGCGCACCGTGCGCGAGTTGCCCGCGAAGTTCTCGACGAAGTAGACGCGGTCCGCCCGCCGGGATTCCTTGAACACGCCCGGGGCGATGGTCGCGAAGTCGTTGCGCGCCTGCATCTGGGCACTCAGCTCATTGGCCGTCCGCAACGCCCAGGGAGAGAGCACAAAACTGAGCATGGCGATGAGCGCCACGAAAGGCGCGCTGAACGCCAGCACCGGCCGGATCCAGGCCGTGAGCCCCATCCCTGCGCTGAACCAGACCACCATCTCGCTTTCCCGGTAGCTCCGGGTCACGGCCGCCAGGACGGCAATGAACAGCGTCAGAGACAACAGCACCGGCATGTAATTGAGCAGGCTCAGCCATAGGAAGGCCCCGATGGCATCGGACGCGAAATCCCCGCTCGCCGCTGCCCCCAGCAGGCGGATAAAAAGTGTCGTGACCGTGATCGCAGCCAATACGGAGAAAACGGCGAGGGCATTGGTTGCAAGCTCCCTCACCAGGGCGCGTCTAAAGATCATTTATGGAGTTTCTTTGACTTTTCCGGAGAATCTGCAAATAATTGCGAGAAACGTACTATTTGCCCACCTTGAACTCGATGTCGGATGGAAGGAACACAACACGTGGAATTTAGCATAAAAAGCGGCAGTCCGGAAAAGCAGCGCACAGCCTGCGTCGTGGTCGGCGTGTTCGAACCCCGTCGGCTGACGCTTCCGGCCGATCTCGTCGACCGCACGTCCGAGGGGTACATTAGCGAGATTATCCGCCGCGGCGACATGGAAGGGAAGCTCGGGTCCACCTTGCTGCTCCATCATGTCCCCAATACCCTGTGCGACCGGGTATTGCTGGTGGGATTGGGAAAGGAGCGCGATTTCCACGAGAGCCAGTACTGTGAGGCCGTGCGCGCGGCCATCAAGACGCTGCAGGACACCGGCTCCATGGAAGCGGTCATGTATCTGACCGAACTGCCCGTCAAGCGCCGCGAAATGGACTGGAAGATCGAGCAGACCGTGGTGTCGGCCATGGAGAGCACCTACCGCTTCGATCGCCTGAAAAGCAAGCAGGAGGAGCTGCGCAGACCTCTGCGCAAGCTCACCCTGAGTGTGTCTCGGCGCAACGAGCTCGCACTCGGCGAGGAGGCCGTGCGGCGCGGCGTGGCGATCGCGCAAGGCATGAACCTGGCCAAGGATCTGGGCAACCTGCCGGGCAACATCTGCACGCCGAGCTATCTCGCCGATCAGGCCGTGGGCCTCACCAAGACGCTCAACCTGACGACGCAGGTGCTCGAGCGCGACGAGTTGGAAAAGCTCGGCATGGGTGCCTTTCTTTCGGTGGCCAAGGGCAGCCGGCAGCCGCCCAAGCTCATCATCATCCAGTACGAAGGCGCCGGCCGCTCGCAAAAACCGATCGTGCTGGTGGGCAAGGGCATCACGTTCGATGCCGGGGGGATCTCCCTCAAGCCCGCGGCCGACATGGACGAGATGAAGTACGACATGTGCGGCGCGGCTTCGGTGCTGGGCACCCTGAAGGCCGTGGCGTCCTTGCAACTGCCGATCAACGTGGTCGGGATCATCCCCAGCTGCGAAAACCTGCCGGACGGCGCCGCCAACAAGCCGGGAGACGTGGTGACCAGCCTCTCCGGGCAAACGATCGAGATCCTCAACACCGACGCCGAAGGTCGCCTCATCCTGAGCGATGCCCTGACCTATGCCGAGCGCTTCGAGCCGGAGCTGGTCATCGACGTCGCCACCCTGACGGGCGCTTGCGTCATCGCCCTGGGTCACCACGCCAGCGGCCTGTACAGCAACAATGACGCGCTGGCGCGCGAACTGCTCCATGCGGCAGAGTACTCGAACGACCGCGCCTGGCACATGCCGCTGTGGGATGACTATCAGGAGCAGCTGAAGAGCAGCTTCGCCGACATGGCCAACATCGGCGGGCGGCCCGCGGGCAGCATCACCGCGGCGTGTTTCTTGTCGCGTTTTGCCAAGAAATTCGTCTGGGCCCACCTCGACATCGCCGGCACGGCATGGAAGTCGGGCGCCAACAAGGGCGCCACGGGGCGTCCGGTCCCGCTGCTGACGCAATTCCTGGTCCAGCGTGCCATGAGGAAGCAAACCGATCGCTGACGCCCGGCGTCCACCGGCGCGGTTCCATGGGAGCCACGCCGGCGCCGGCCGCCCGCCTCAGAACCTGCCAGAGCCTCGACCATGACGCGCATCGATTTCTATACGCATGTGAACAACACCCTCGATGTCGCGTGCCAACTCACCCTCAAGGCATACCGCCAAGGCTTGCGCGTCCTCATCCTCACGCCCGGCGCGCAAGCTTCGGAGGGCATCGATCACGAGCTTTGGCGCACGCCGGCGACCGGCTTCGTGCCGCATTGCATGCGCGATCATCCGCTCGCCGCGCAAACCCCGGTCCTGATCGACCACGCGATGAGGGAGCCGCTTCACGATGAGGTCCTGCTCAACCTCCGCCCCGAACTGCCGCCTTTCTTCAGCCGCTTCCAGCGGCTGCTCGAGATCGTCGACGCGGCGGAGGGCAGCACGGCGGACGCGCGCGGCCGCTACCGCTTCTATCGCGACCGCGGCTATGAAATTCATTCGCACGACGTGTCCAAGACGTCCGTCGCGCGCGCCACGATGCCGGCGCAACCCTAGCCCGAGGAGGTCCTTACGCGATGGCTGCCGATGAACTGTTCGAGAAGATGGATGCCTTGCTGCGCAAACATCATCCGCAGCCCGCGCGCCCCGCGACGGATTTCCCCGAGATGCCCCCCACGCCCCAAGGCTTCGACCCGGACGGGGAACTGCCGACGATGAGCGCCATTCCCACGCTCACCGACATCGTCCGGCCCTTGGATGTCGACTATCCCTTCCCCGAGCGTCCAGCGCCTGCCGAACCGCCCACACATCCGGCCCCTACCCCTTGGGGTCTCGGGCCGGCCACGCCCCCCGCCATCGAGGATGCCTCGCCCATCAACGATTCGGCGACCGAGGTGCTCCTGCGCGCCGTCGACAAACACCTGGAAAAGTGCCTGCAGACGGTCATCGCCCCCCGCCTCGCCCAGTCCCTGGACGCCGCACTGTCCGCCATGATCGAGCAGTTCAGGATCCACATCGAGCACATCGTGCGCGAGACCGTGGCCAGCGAGCTGCGCAGATACCGCCAAGACCCGACCGACGACCCTGAGAAATCCGCTGAATAACAATATAACCATTTGATAATACAGCTAAAGCAAAGGCTGTGCACCGCCGATATATAGGATGCTTCTATCCTCTAAAAGACGGTTCGAGCGGCGCCAATCGCGCCGGGTCCCGCAAACACCACGCCGGGATGGATGCGTGCTCGGGGCGTGACTCGTCAGGCGTGACAGAAAAAGCCGGTGAATTCCATGCAGACCGTGAAACACGATCGCGGCAGGGCAGGTGCAATGGGCTGGCGCAAGGCGCAGGCCTGCGTCGATTATGTCGCCTACACCCATGCGCTGCCTTCCACCAATGACGGCGGATGGCAAGAGATAAGCACACGGCTGCGCGTCCTGGGCATCTGCCAGGACACCGCCATCGGTGTGACCACTGTTCGAAATGACTGGGGTTTTTTCCAGATTCCGACGCGGAACTTCCCGGAACTGAAGGTCACTTTCTTCCGGACCGCCCGTGTGGCCGACCGCAACAACGTGTTGGCGGCGATCGCCGCGATCCTGGAGCCGGCATCATGAGCCAAGGACGGTCATTTCGCATCAATCTGCCTACGCTGTTCGAACGGGTCAACGCGCGCCGCAAGGCGCAAGGCTTGTCCACCGTCGAGCCCGCAGTGATGGCGGTCCGCGCCAGCATCAAGTTCGCGATCGACCGACAGCGCTACATGGACCTGCAGAACACGGAAATCGATCTGGAAAAGACCGACGCCGATGCCCTGTGCCACGCGCTGGGCGAACTGTTCAACGTCGACCTTCATCTGGACGATGACCCTCTGGCAGACAAGTCCGCCGCCCCTGCGGCGGCGGCCGGCGGCACGGAGGATGCCCGCCGTGTTCTTCCCATGTTCCAGTTCTACGCCGCGATCAATCGCCAACGCCGCGCCAAGGGCCTGCAGCCGGTGGAGCCGGCCGTGATCTCGGTGCACACCGGCATCAAATTCTCCATCATGCGGCGACGCGCCCTGAATTTCCGTGAGGACAAGCTGATCGTGAGCGACGGCGACCTCGACGCGCTCGACGAGATCGTCGCCCAGCAATTCGACGTAGCCATCCCGGGTGGCTTGCGCAGCCTGTGCCCGGCGGTCGCGAAAGCGGCACCTCCCTCCACCGCCCCGGGCGTCGACGCCGGCGGCGAAGGGAAGCGCTTCCTCGGCCGGTTTCTGCACGGGATCACGGCCAAGGACGAATCCAGGATGCACACGCGCCATTACGCGCTGGACACCAACAACCTGCTGCTGTCCATCATCACGCGCCGCGCCTATCTCGGACATCGCCCGATCACGCCGGACAAGGTCAAAAAGCGCTGCCGCGAAGCGCTGTCCGCAGAGCTTGAGCTGGAGGTGGACCTGAACGACGAACGGATCACACTGACGCCGGACCAACTCGACCGGTTCGCCGACCTCATCCGCAAGGAATTCGAGATCATGTTCGAGGACATGGGCGACCTGCTGGGCAAGAAAACAAAAACATAAACCGAGGACCGAGGACAACACATGAAGGAAACCCCCGAATACCAGCACGGCCAAGCCTTTCTCGGCGGCCTGAACCATGTGTATCACTGCAACCACTACAACGCCCACCTGCAGATGACGGTGATGCTCGCCGACGGCGTCGAAGGAGGCTTCGATCCGCGCCGCCTGCTGCGCGACGGCGCAGCGCAGGTGGTCCAGGCCCTGAAAGCGCGCGGCTATGAACCGCAGGATCTGCGCGACGAGTTCACCTGGTGCGGGTTCGGCTACATCAAGGACGTCACGGCCGACCAGGTCGAATTGCCTGGATCGCACTACGGCCAGTCCACCTACCTGCTCGGCGTGCCTGAGAAATCGTGCTTCTTCAACGCCGGCTTCCTGCAAGGCATGACCGGCCGAGCCACTACCGAAACGGCATGCCGGCACACGAAGGCGCGCACCGACGTGTTCGATTTCGGCGCGCCCGCGCCGGCCCCCGACAACCCGTTCGTCAACCCGCCGCCGTTCACGCCGGTACCCCGGCGCTTCGATTTTCAGGGCTGCGAGATCGCCTCCACGCCGGTCGACGAAGACACGATCGTCGCCACCGTGGCCACCCTGCCGCTCTATGGCAAGCCGCCGAGCGAGAACGGCGACGGCCTGATCCCGGCCTTCGGCGTCGTGCTCACCAACCACTACGCCGACTACTACAACCTCATCAGCTACCAGACCTACGGGCACATGGTTCACGCCGGCGTGCCCGCCGACATGGCTCGGGAGGCGTTCGTCCAGTGCGGTCACGTGTGCGCATTCAACACCTTCGGCGGCATCATGGAAAGCCCGGAATTCCATGCGCTGGTGGTCCCGATGTGCCAGGATGTGGCCGACTGGATCCACGGCATGGTGGCCGTCATCAATGCCCTGGGTTGGGGGGCGTGGCGGGTGGAAAGGATCGTTCCCGGCAAGGAGCTGATCGTTCGGATATACAACTCCTACGAAGGGGTCGGCTACCGGCGTCTGCACCCTGCCGCACCCGAGAAGCAATTGTCCTTCCTGGCCATGGGCGCCGTGCGCGGCCTCGCGCATCTGTTCTGGAAGATCGACATCCGGGAGCGTCCCGGGCTGAGCCAGGATTACTACTTCAACGTGTTCAATTCGCACCAAGGCTACTGGAACGTCGAGCAGACCCATGCCATCGCGGCAGGCGACGGCTTCGACCGCATCGTCGCCTGGAAATGAGCGCCGCGGGCGCCGGAGCCCCCGCGATCGTGCGCAGATTGCAGCGGCGCGCCCGGCTGTCCTGCCCACTGTGGGCTTCATCGGGTGCGCGGCGATGCACTCCTGCGCCGCGCGCAGCCGCCGAACGCATGGCCTTCCGCGGCATAGCAGACTATAATTCCCCCCTCATTGGCCAGCGTGCGCGGACGGCTTGCCGCCCCGCATCGGCTCGCGCGGCGCCGCCTTCGCCGATTTAACGAACCCCACGCCCGACATGGAACTTGCAAAAAGCTTCGAACCCCGCGAAATAGAAGAGCGCTGGTACCCGATCTGGGAGGCACGCGGCTACTTCAAGCCGGCCGGACACGCCGGTTCCGCCCCGTACTGCATCATGCTGCCGCCGCCCAACGTCACCGGCACCTTGCACATGGGCCATGCCTTCCAGGATACCCTGATGGATTGCCTCGTCCGCCTGCATCGCATGCGCGGGTTGCGCACCCTATGGCAGCCCGGAACGGACCATGCGGGCATCGCGACGCAACTGGTGGTGGAACGGCGACTCGAGCAGGAGCACCTCTCCCGCCGGACGCTCGGGCGCGAGGCCTTCGTGCGTCGGGTATGGTCCTGGAAGGAGGAATCGGGCTCGACGATCACCCGTCAAATGCGCCGACTGGGCGCTTCGTGCGACTGGTCTCGCGAACGCTTCACGCTCGATGAAGGCTTGTCGCGCGCCGTCGTGGAGGTGTTCGTGAGCCTCTATGAGCAAGGCCTCATCTATCGCGGAAAACGCCTTGTCAACTGGGATCCCGTTTTGCAGACCGCCGTCTCCGACCTGGAAGTGGTCTCGCAGGAAGAAGATGGCTTCCTCTGGCATATCCGCTATCCGCTGGAGGACGGCGAGGGCTATGTTGAAGTCGCCACCACGCGCCCGGAGACCCTGCTGGGAGACGTCGCCGTCGCCGTCCACCCGGAGGATGCACGCTATCGGCAGCTCATCGGCCGCCACGTCCGCTTGCCGCTTTGCGAACGCACCATCCCCATCGTCGGTGACGAATACGTCGACCCCAGCTTCGGCACCGGCTGCGTGAAAATCACGCCCGCCCACGACTTCAACGACTATCAGGTCGGCTTGCGCCACCACCTGGTGCCCATCAACATTTTCACGCTGGACGCGCACCTGAACGAATTCGCCCCGGCCGAGTACCAGGGACTCGAGCGGAGCGTGGCGCGCCAGCGGATTCTCGACGACTTGCATGCACAAGGCAGCCTGGTGGCCGCCAAGCCCCATAAGCTGATGGTGCCGCGCGGCGAGCGCACGCACAGCATCATCGAACCGATGCTCACCGACCAGTGGTACGTGGCCATGGAAGAGCTCGCGCGTCCTGCGCTCGCGGCGCTCGATCAGGGGGAACTCGCCTTCGTTCCGGAAAACTGGGGCACGACGTATCGCCAGTGGCTCTCCGACATCCAGGATTGGTGCATCTCCCGACAGCTCTGGTGGGGCCACCGTATCCCCGCATGGTATGACGAGGACGGGAACGTTTATGTCGCGCGCAGCGCGGCGGAAGCGCAAACCCTGGCCGGCGGCAAGGCGCTCACGCAAGACGACGACGTGCTCGACACCTGGTTCAGCTCCGCGCTTTGGCCCTTCTCGACGCTGGGGTGGCCGGCGGCCACCGAGGAACTCGCCACGTTCCTGCCGACCAGCGTCCTCGTGACGGGCTTCGACATCATCTTCTTCTGGGTCGCCCGCATGGTGATGATGGGCCTTCACTTCACAGGCAAGGTCCCCTTCCGCAAGGTCTACGTGCATGGGCTCGTGCGCGACGCCGAAGGCCAGAAGATGAGCAAGTCCAAGGGCAACGTGCTCGATCCATTGGACCTCATCGACGGCATCGCGCTCGATCCGCTGATCCGCAAGCGGACCTCGAATCTCATGAATCCCGCGCAGGCCCAAAGCATCGCCGACGCCACCCGCAAGCATTTCCCCGACGGCATTCCGGCGTTCGGAACCGATGCGCTGCGCTTCACCTTCGCAAGCCTCGCCACCCACGGACGGGACATCAAGTTCGACCTCGCCCGCTGCGAAGGCTACCGCAATTTCTGCAACAAGCTGTGGAACGCGACCCGCTTCGTGCTCATGAACGTCCAGAACCAGGCCATTGGGTCCAGTGAGCGGGCATGCCGTTCTGAATTGGACCGCTGGATCCGAAGCCGCCTGGAGCGCGCCGTGGCCGAGGTCGCCGACCACTTCGACGCATACCGCTTCGATCTTGCGGCGCGCGCCATCTACGAATTCGTCTGGGACGAGTATTGCGATTGGTATCTCGAAGCCGCCAAGGTCCAGATCGCCCAAGGCAGCGAGGACGAAGCGCGCGCGACC
Organism: Pseudomonadota bacterium; assembly: GCA_021817985.1. Taxonomy (GTDB): domain Bacteria; phylum Pseudomonadota; class Gammaproteobacteria; order Burkholderiales; family JAKAFK01; genus JAKAFK01. Next base: position 19,722 of record JAKAFK010000008.1, read on the forward strand.
CGCCGCGTCCTCATCGAAGTTCTGGAAGCGGTCCTGCGGCTCGCGCACCCCCTGATGCCTTTCATCACCGAGGAACTCTGGCAGAAGGTGGCGCCCCTCGCCGGCGCCCAGGGCGAGAGCATCATGCTCCAGCCGTATCCCGCGCCGCAGGCCGATCGCCTGGATGAGAACGCCGAGGCACAGGTGGCGTTCCTGAAGGAGATCGTCAATGCGGCCCGCGGACTGCGCTCCCAGATGGGGCTCACGCCCGCCAAGGCGGTGCCGCTTCATGGCGTGGGCAATGCCGAGGCGGTGCGCACCTTCACGCCCTACCTCAAGGCCTTGTGCAGACTGTCCGAGGTGGTCATCCACGAGGAGGAGCTGCCCCCCGACGATGCGCCGATCGCCATCGTCAGAGACATCAAGCTCATGCTCAAGATAGAGATCGACCGCGACGCCGAGAAGGCCCGTCTTTCCAAGGAAATCGACCGGCTAGGCCAGGAAATTGCCAAGGCGGCGGCCAAGCTCGCCAACCCCCATTTCGTCGACAAGGCGCCGGCCGCCGTCGTCGAGCAGGAGCGCAAGCGCCTGAGCGATTTCGGCAGCACCCTCGAAAAGCTGCAGGCGCAACTGGCGAAGCTCGCCTAAGCTCAGGACCCCACCCGCCGCCCCCCGACCCTCTCGGCCTGCCCTGCGGCGGCCACCTGGTTGCGCCCCGCGCGCTTGGCCTGGTACAACGCGCTGTCCGCGGAACGGAACACGTCCTGCCAGGTGCGCCCGTGCGTCGGCAAGGCGGCGACCCCCAGGGACACGGTCACCGGCCCCAGCGCCGCGGTGCCATGAACCACCTGGAGATCGGCAGCGGCTTGGCGTATTCTTTCCGCGCGATCGAAGGCGGCTCGCGCGTCGGTGCCGGGCATGACCACCATGAATTCCTCTCCGCCAAACCGGCACGCCAGATCCCCTGCCCGGATCTGCTCGCGCAGGAACCTCCCGAAGCCGCGCAGCAGCGCATCCCCCGCGTCATGGCCATAGGTATCGTTGAACCGCTTGAAATGGTCGATGTCGATCAGGATCACGCCCATGACCGACCGGTCCTGCAGGGTGCGGCGCTCATAGCTCGCCAGCGTCTCCTCGAGGAAGCGCCGGTTGTAGAGCCCGGTCAGCGCATCGACATACGAACGCATGCGCCATTCCTCGCGAAGCCGGATGTTCGCGAGCGCGAGCGCGGTGCGCACGGCCAACGCCTCGGCCATCTTCCAGGTGGCCCGCCGGGCGCGCTCGCGGCTTCTCTTGAGCCCGGAAGGCTGCGCACAGTCGATGTGCAGCACGCCGATCGGCTGACCGTGCGCCACCAGCGGCACGCACAGGACGTGATGCGCACTGCGCCCCGGATTGCGGCACATGGGGGCACTTCCTCCTTCCGCGAAGGATGTGTTTGCGCAGCGGATGGCCCCGCACGCGTCGGGCGCACAAGGCGGCTGCAAGTCGTCGGCGTGGCCCCAGCGGCTGATGAGCTGGAACCGCCGAGCGCCCGCCGCAAGCATGAAGAGCGCGCCCCCTCGGGCGGCGGGCATGAGCCGGCTCGCGGCCTGCGCGACGACCTCCCCCACGTCCCGATATTGCGCCGCGCTCTGGAGGAGTTCGCTCAGGGTACTGAGGGCCTGCGCTTCGCGCGCGCCGCGGCGGGTTTCCTTGAGCACGCGCTGCAACGTGCGATTCGCGCGCCTGAGATCGGCAGGCGTCGGCCGAGACTTGAGCGGCCGGAAGCGGCGCAGCCTCCTCAGGGCACGCCGCGCCCGGACCACGATGCGCATGCGCACGGCACCCGGCCGGCGGCCACGCGCGCGCACAAACCAGGCGCGCGCGGTGGGGATGCCTCCGGCGGTGACCCAGACCCCGAGCGCCAAACCGAGCAGGATGCTTTCCAGCGCCAGCCCGATCTCTGTCCACATGACGCGTCTAGGCGCCGGGATCCCTACGGCGAAATAGACCCCGGGCAACGGCACTCCCAACATCGGGGCCAGGGCAAACAGCCAGTCACGGCGGTGCGGCAAGGCAATGCGTACGAGAGACGCCCGCCCTGCCTCGGCAGCGCGCAGCGCCGGCATGCGTCCATCGAGGGCCTCTGGCGCACTCTCGTCCGAGAGCAGCGTCATCGACACGGGTCCGTCGCCCAACCGCGATGCGAGTCGGGCCAAACGGCCGCCCATGTCGAGGGTGCCGAATACGCTCCCCGCGGGCATCCCGCTGGATTGCGGGATCGGCAGGCCGAAGACGATCTCCTGCTGCCCGATGCCGCTGCCCCTCAAAAAAGCCCAGGGGTGCCCTGACGCGGCTCGCGCGGCAACTTGCAAGGCGAGAGAAGCGGTCACAGGATGAGCGGTGCAGAAGATGCGGCCTTGCTTGAGCAGGCCGAAATTGGCGTAGGCGTGAAACCGATCCAATTCCCGCGCAAGGAAGCGGGCGCATCGTCGAGGCGTGGGTTCGGACAATGCCGGCGAGCCGATCAGGGTCAACAGGCGGTACCCGCGTGCCAGGCCTCCCCCTTCTTCACTAGCCGCGCTGCGTGCGAGCAGCAAGAGCGCGGACGACGCCTGGTTAGTGCTGTCATGCAGGTGGGCAACGGTCATGCCCATGATGAGCAGGAGAAGCGGCGTCAGGACAATCGGCCCGTAGACCGCTGCGAACCGCGAGAAGGGCTTGCCAAAGAAATCTCCCAGAACGCTCGTCATGGCGCCAAAGCCTCTCTCCGTGGTCCATGTTATATGATGAATGCGTTTTGAGGGATGCTAGCACAAGGCCTTGCATCAGGGCGTTACGGTGCCGTAATGAGCCACGCGAGGTCCGACGGCGGACGCATGCCCGCATGGCGCGCACCTCGCAAACGCTTGGCGTTCAGTCCGCCTCCTCCCCCCAGCGGTATTGGTCGCAAAACAGCCGTACTTTTTCCGCGACCTCGTCTCGCTCGAAGAAGCGGTCTGCTCTCGCGAGCCTGGCCGCATCGCGCAAGGCCTGACTTCCGCCGAAACAGAAAATCGGCACGTTGAGCATGTGTTCCCGTCGCACCGTGTCGATGATATCCAGCGGATCGAAGGCCGCTTGTTCGTCCAGGTCGAGGAATAGAAACCGAAACAGCAAGATGTCCTGATATTCGCCGAGCGTCTCCAGATCCAGCGCCTCCACCATTTCCCAGGCGGCGGGAAGGTCACGCCTCAATCGCTCGAGGAGCGCTTCGTCGGTCGTCATCACGACGAAGCGGCGCCTGAGGCGCGAGGCAATGGTCGGTGCCGTCATGACGTCAGTCCGCGTGGAAGCAGGCGGTGTCGAGAATGAGCCGCGCCCAATCCTCGGCGTCCTCCCGGGGCACGAAACCGGCTAGGGAGCGGCGCAAGGCGTCGAGTTCCGGCGGACAGGCGCGAAGGACCGCATCGGCGGCCTCGGGAAGGCAGGCGGACAGGGCAATGGCCTCGAAGCGGCCAGAACGGGTCAGCACGCGGGCGAAACGCTCCCCTACATGACACTCCGTCAGGAAAACATCCTTCTTCACCTTGATCCCGTGCGGCACCCGCCGCGCGCGTCGATCCGCCTCCACCGCGTCCCATTCGGCGCGGCCTTGCTCGATGGCTTGCGCTTCGGCGGGGGCCACCGCATCCTCGGCGAGCGCCCAGCCCAGCGTCTGCTCCAGGGCCTGCCGGAACGCGAGACGCAGAACGTCCTCGGAGGGTGCCGGCAAATGGCTTTCCCAGTCGGTCAGGCAGTCGCGCAGGGCGCGGACAAGCCAACCGGTGAACGCCTGCGAGGGCGCGGCGATGCACGCCGCGAAGCGCTCGACCGGGAAGCGCAGGAGAAAGCTTGATCCCAACACGGCGCATGAGCCGATCGTCGCGGCCCCGCTGCCTGCGATCTTTCGTCCCCCAAGACTCAGGTCCTGGGCCTCACGCACGACATTGAGCCCGAACGCCGCGTAGGTCCGCACGGCGGGCGCCAAGCCCCACGCAAACCACTCGCTGGGGCGAGACTTAAGCGCCGCCAAGGGCATGATCAGCACGTAACAACACTGCGACTCGTCGACCCAGGCCGCCCCGCCGCCCAGGGGGCGGCGAACCACGGGTACGTCCAGCGAAGACTTGAGCTCGGTGCCCGCATCCTGGTGTATCCCCAATGCGATATGGGGCGCCACCCGCGCCCATACGACGATGGGCCGCGCCCCCTCCGGCTGGGCCGCAGCCAGGCCTGCATAGGTGGCATGGAACCGCGAGGGCGCCACATGCCCCAGATCGATCCATCGGGCGGGCACCGCCCGGACACTCCGGCTCGCCATCGGGCGCGCCGCCTCAGCCACCGTCTGCCGTCTCGGGCGGGCCCGAGCGCTCCGGTCGGAAAAACTTCTCCAAGTAGAAGTCCCGCTGGGCCAGGCGCGAAAGCTCGCCCGCCCGTTCTTCCACGCCCTGCTTCAGGATCTGCGCCAGGTATCGGGCCTGCTCGCCGTCGAGCACGTGGATCTGGCTCATGAGATCCTCATCGAGGTCGATCAGGTGGGCGCCCAACCCTTCCGGATACGCGAGGTGGAGCAGATACGCCTGGCACTGGGGATCGTGGGGATCGAGCGGCGCCAGCGTGATTTTTCCCAGCCAGGCAAGGCGCGCCGCCTGGTTGAACTGCCGGATGTCGAGCTTCTTCCCCTTCTTGTACTTGTTGAGCTCGTTCCTGAGCTGCCCCACATCGGTGATGGCCATCGGCTTCATCGCACCCACCCGCCGCCGAAAATTTCAGTTTGGCCAAAAAGGGGCGCAACGGCAAGTGATCCGGCCGTGCCGATGCGTGCGCGCCCCCGCCGCACCTAGAACAGGTAGGTATAGAGCGCCTGGAAATTGTGCTGGCTGTGGGTCGTCGTGATCCCCTGGCCATCGGTCACCGAGACCTGGGGCGCATAGGTTGCGGCGAGGTCGACGCTGGAAGCCTTGGTCAGCCGGAATCCGAGCCCGGCGGTCACGTGATTCTGGATCGTGGCGGGAAACAACGGATTTTCGTACTTGTCGGGCACCGGGTTGTTGGCCACATTGACGCCGCCGCGCAAGGTCACGACCCCGGTCAGCCGGTAGGCCGCCCCCAGTTCGAGGACGTTCTGGTTCTTCCAGCGCTGGTAAAGGCTCGAATCCAGCACCTTGCCCGCGAACGGGGCCGCCGCGGCATTGGGCTGGCTACTGTTGGCGGTAAAGGTCATGCGAAAGTTCTGCATGACGCTCGCCCAGTTGATCCATTTGTAGTCGGCAACCACCAGCCAGCGCGCCGAGGGACGGTAGGCAAGCCCCACGCCCACGGTCTGCGGCCACTGGAAGTCGCGCACCGCGATCTTGCCCGCCACGGGAATGGTGGTTGCGGTATAGCCCCCGCCACCATTGCTCACATTGGCGTTGAAAGAGACCGTCGCCTGATTCGCGCTCATGTCGCCCACTCGGGTCTTGCTCTGGTACATCGCCCCGAGCGAGAGCCGATCGTTCACCTTGAACAGGATGCCGAGCTTGCCGGCATACCCTGTGGAATTCGCCTGACCGGTGTACTTGCTGCCATTCGCGAAGTCGTAATACCCCCAGTTGACCGGATTGGCGGGGTTCATCATTCCCCCCGCAACGGCGCCCTGGAAGGCAGTGACGAGACTCCCGCTCGCCTGCCCGTAGGTTTGGCTGCCGCCGGGCATCATATCGAGAAACTGGCTGCCGGAGAGCGCCATCTTGAGGTTCAAGCCCATCCAGACGTAGTCCAGGGAGCCGCCGATGATCACGCGCGAGTTGAGGTCGTAGGTCACCGGAAAAATCACCCGCCCGACCGAAAGCGCGGACATGTTCTCAAGTCCGGGGGAAGGCGACTGGTTGGCCGGGTTGGAGAAGATCGACCCGGAATCGTAATCCGTGCCCATGCCGCCCTGGCCGTATACCCCCGCGCCGAAAGCCACGGCGCCGGATTTGTGCATGAAGCCCACTGCCGGCATGGAAAAGGCATCCGACTGCGAGGTCGAGGAGTGTCCCGCCACCGAGGACTTGACATCCGGGCCGAGGAACCCGTAGGCGAGATCGAACCGGTTCCCCTCCTTCATGAGCCCCAGGGTGGCCGGATTGTTCATCATCGCGGCTGTTCCGTTGTCATATGCCATCGAGGCGCCGCCCATGCCGGCAGCAATCGCTCCGTATCCCTCCATGTCCATCCCGTCCGTGGCGTGCGCGAATCCGGGAAGGCACAAGCCGGCCCAGAACAGGGCCTGCATCATCGTTTTGTATCTCATGTCTCTATCTGCTGCGGTTGGTCAAAAAAAAAGGCTGCGCCAAGAGATCGCAGCCCATGCCGACGTTCTCGATCACCCAATGCAGCGGCACTGCGGCGCTCGCCGTCCGTGCTTCCGCATCTTCTTCCGTGTTGCCCGGAAAATACGCCCGCACGGGGCCCCCCAGGGCCCCGGACGAAGGCGGCTAGAAGGCGCTCGACTTCTCGTACACGCCGCCTGCGACGGCAGTGAGCGTCTCCAGCACGTCATCGGGCGCCGAACTGATCTCCATGAAGGTACCCATCCCGAGCGAAGGCCAGGCCAACGCGATGCGGTAACGGCCATAGAGCGCGTAGACCCGCGGCCCGACGACGTAGATCTCCCAAGGAAGCGCCGCAATGTGATCGGCGCCGATCTTCTTGATCCACCACGCTTCGCCCGACGACCGGGCGCCGTTCATCGCCACCCCGAAAACCGCGATGGAGCGGGCGGGGAGGCTCACCTCGTAGACCTTCGACACATGGTCCACGCCCTTGGCGAGATTGGCATTGACTGCCGCCACGGCTGCCGCGAAGCTCGGGTAGGTCTTGAGCTGGTCCTTGTCGTCGTCGAATCGTTCCATGCCGATCATGTAACGATAATCGGGAAGGTCCGAGGCCGACACGTTGCCACCGAAGTCGCGTACCCTCCCCAAGGCACGGGCCAACGAATTCGATGCCGCCGCGACCGCGGCCTGGGCCGTCGGGAATTGGCGGCGGAAGTAGGCGCGCAGCCAATAATCGGGGTTCTCGTAGGTCACCGTGCCGTCGCTTTGGACGCCCACGCGAAGTCCCGCGCCCACGATCGTAGCCCCGCCCATCGCGCTGATGGCGTTGAGAATGCCTTGATCGGTCACCACCACGGTGCCGTATTGCGGAAGCCCCACGGGCGTGTAGCGCCCGACGACCCGGAATCCGGCGTGGGTGAGCTTCGCTTCCACCTGCGCCATCACCGAGCGCACCGAGCCGGGCGCCACCTTGTTGGCGACCACATAGGGACTCAGGGCAAAAGCCGCCGGAGCCCATACCATCACCGCGATCCAGACCAGGAGCTGCTTCATCATCGTTCCTCCCTTCTGCTGAAGTGGCCCCGGACGCGCCACCGTGCGCGTCCGGGTACGGCCCAATGAGGTGACGCCTTAGAACATGTTCTTGCGTTCCTTGCCGCCTGCCGCGACGACCAGCGCCTTGCGAATGGCCTCGGGTGAACTCATGATGTTCACGAAGCTATGCGCGCCGATCATCGCAAGGTCCGGAAAGTCGATCGCGATGCGGAAGCGGGCATAAAGCGCGAGGACCTTGTTTCCGTCGACCAGCATCTCGTAGGGTAGGTGGGCCGTCGACTTGATGGGCCTGAAGTCGATCTGGCTCATGATGTAATGGTCATCCATGCTCTTGTTGCCGCCCGGTCCGGCCCGCATGGCGACTCCGAATTCCGTCTGCTGGGCACCTGGAATGTCGATCCGGTAAACCTCCGAGACGCCGCCTTTGCCCGCACGCAGATTGGCCTGCACGGCCGCAACCGCCGCTTGATAACTGGGGTAGGTGGCAAGCACCGAGGGGTCGGTGAAATATTCCATGCCGAACATGTAGTGATAGCGCCGCAACTGCGAAGCGGTGAGGCCGTGCGCGCCGAACGCCTGTTCATCGCCGAGCGCGGTCTTGAGCTTGGCCGCAACGGGTTCCAGCGTGTCCTTCATGCGATAGGCGTTCGCCATGTACACCGGGTTCACATAGGAGACCTGGATGTTGGAGCCCACCTGGGTAAGCGCCACCCGCTCGGCCGCGCCGAACCCGCCCATGGGCGAAAGGGTGGCATTGTGGAGCATCTCGGCATTGGTCACGCACACGACGGTGGCACCCGCATAAGGCGAGTAAGAGCCCGCGAGGGTGAAGCCTGCCTTCTGCAGCGCCGCCTTGGTCTGTGCGACTTGCGCCGCCATATTGCCGGGCGCATTCGATGCCAGGATGAAGGGCTTCAGAAGATCGCTGGCCTGGACGCTGGCCGCCGCGGCCAGTCCAAGGGCCAGAACACATAGATGCTTAAGGGTCATTTTCATGGTCGCCTCCACGACGTTTTTTTCGGATGAAGCAGCAAGCGGGCGCCGCATCCATAGCAAGAAGGGCTGAAGGCGTCTTTCGCCTTCAGCCCTTGATGCGTTTGCTTGAGTGACTCAGGCAAGCCTTCTTGCGGCCGACGTTAGAACTTCACGTCGTAGGCCACGCCGAAGGAGTCTTCGTACATCTTGATGGTATCCGTGCCCCCGAATACCGGATCGGGCCCGGTCACGGAGTTTTGCATGGCGTGCATATACGCGGCGGTCAGCTGCGAAGATTTGGAAAGATTGTAGGTCGCACCCAGGGTATAGTGGTCCTGGACAACGCCCGGGGCCAAGATATTGAACACGACATTGGTCGCCTGAATCGGGTTGTCGCTGTGATTATAGCCGGCCCGCAAAGTCCACTGGTCGTTCAAGGCATACTGGAACCCGAGCTTCCAGACGTTCACATCCGACCACCCGAAACCCGGGCCGCCGCTTGCGCCGAGTTTGGTTCCCGCGAAGAGGACACTGGTGCTCTGGTCGCCGATGGAGCCCACTTGGCTGTAGTTGATGCGCATATAGTCTAGTGCCACGAGCGCTTGCGGCGTGATCTTGTAGGCGAGACCCACGCCATAATTCTCAGGAATGTCGAACTTCCCACCGTCCGCAAACAATCCTTGGTACTTATTGAAACTGCTCATATCCATCTTGGATGCATAAGCAGCCCCCAAACTCAGCCGGTCGGTGATTTTGCCCATCCAGCCCACGCGCACGCCCCACCCCGTCGATGTGTCATGGCCGTTGTTGGTCAGGTTGCTAGGACTGCTCGAGTAGTTGGAAAATCCCTGAAGCCCGCTGGCCGCGAACGTCTGATAGCCGAATAAGGGCGCAATGCCGATGGCGTTGTTGGCATTGAACTTGTATGCGAAAGTGGGCGCAATGATCAGTTGCTCGAGGTCAACACCAAGCCCTGTCGAGCCGCCAAGCATGTTCGCGTTCCCGCCCGCATCGGTACCACCTGGATAGTCGGTATTCATGCCGCCATTGCCGTAAATCGTCACGCCTACCGACATATTGGAGGCCAGCATGTGGTTGTACCCGAGCTCTGGGACGTAGAAGTAGTTGCTTCCGCTGTTCGTGGAGTTATCGAATGCGCCTGCGCCGTAGGCGTTGCACGGATAGCCGGCGCCGCATGATCCGGTACGGCTCGCGCCACGGTGCGGACTGAAGATGGTCAAGCCGAGATCCAGCCGATCGCCTGCGAACACCATGCTGGCGGGGTTGTTGGCGCCCCCCATCGCGTCGTCGGCAATCGCCAGCGCCGCACCGCCCATGCCGGCCGCCTTCATGCCGTAGCCATGCGAGAAATAGCCGTCCGTCGCCGACGCAATGCCAGGAACGATCAAGCCCGCGAATGCCAAGCTCCCTACCAATGTTCTGATTTTCATCGAGAATCTTCCTCCAGCCTGTGGATTTGTTTTAGAGATTTGCCACTTATAATCATGGTTATGTGCAGCTACGGACGTGACGCTTTTTGGCCGCCGCCAAGCGTTTCTGTGGGGGTCATGATACACGAAACAGTAAGGGCCGCAAGGGTATTCACCCCTTTCGATCAGGAATTTGTTGCAACAATGCGACAAAACTTTTCTATGAATCAAAAATATTTTTTGATCCGTGCAACCCCCCTGAATATTGGAGAGATTCAAGACCGGCGTCGGCGCCGATGGACCTGCGCCCGGCGCGGAAAGACCCGGCAGACCACTGCGGCATCCAATGGCCGTGTGTCGCCGTGTTGGCGCCGTTATCGTCGGATGTTAAACTCGGGAAAAGGATCGCCTTCTTTCGTCGTAAAACATGACCTCCCAGGGGTTGCCCGGTCGGCGCTCCATCATGGCAACCCCATGGGGAGTCAAACACTCGGCCCCTTCTGATCGTGTCTCAACGGTATGCCTACACGCAAATCCTGCACGGCATGGGCCACCACCTCGTGGCGCTGCTGCGGCTCGCGCGTCGGCATCTTCACCGTACGTGGCTGCGGTTCGGTGTCTTATGGGTAGGCTCGCTCATCGTCGGCCTGCTCGGGGTACTCTTCGCCAATTGGAGCAACGACGCCTCGGCAATCTTTCTGAAGTGGATCGCCGGGCGCTCCTGGCTTGCGCTCCTCATCACCCCCGCGCTTGCGGCCAGCGGCGCGTGGCTCACGGGGCGATGGTTCAGGGGCAGCGAGGGCAGTGGCATTCCCCAAGTCATCGGCGCCATCCATGCGCCCCGCGACCCTGCACGCATCGACGGCCTGTTCGGGCCGCGCATCATCATCGGCAAGATCGGCCTGGGCCTGATGGGCCTCTTGGGCGGCCTCACGATCGGGCGGGAAGGCCCGACGGTGCACATCGGCGCATCGGTCATGTACATGATGCGCCGCTTCTTTCCGCGGGTCTCGGTGCCCACCGAGCGCCTCCTCCTGCTGGCCGGCGCCGCCTCCGGTCTGTCGGCCGCGTTCAACACGCCGCTCGCCGGCATCCTGTTCGCGATCGAAGAGCTGAGCAGAAGCTTCGAAGTGCGGACCAACGGCGTGCTGATCACCAGCATCATCTTCTCCGGCCTCATGTCCCTGGCGCTGGCCGGAAATTACCTCTACTTCGGCCAGATCAGCGCCCCTACCCTCTTCCCGCTCGGATTCTCGGTGCCGGTCATCGTGGCGTCCGTGCTGTGCGGGCTCGCCGGAGCCCTCTTCAACCTGGCGCTGCTGCGGCCGGCACGCTGGATTCCGCGGACAGTGCTGACATGGCGGTCCAAGTCGCCCCTCCTCTGGGGCGCCGGCCTCGGCCTTCTGGTCGCGATCATCGGCGTCACGCTCGGCGGTCAGACCTGGGGCAGTGGGTACGATCAGGCTCGGCACCTGCTGATGAACCAGGGCCCCCAGGTGGGCTGGTACTATCCGCTGGCCAAGCTCGCCACGACGGTACTGTCCTACATCATCGGCATCCCAGGCGGCCTTTTTTCGCCGTCGCTGTCGGTGGGCGCCGGGTTCGGCCAATGGATGAGCCTCTGGTTCGGCCGATATCCCCAGCCCGCGCTCGTCGCGGTGTGCATGGTCGGCTACCTCGCCGCCGTAACCCAATCCCCGCTGACCTCCTTCGTGATCGTCATGGAGATGGTCAATGGCGGCGGCCTCGTGATTCCCCTCATGGCCAGCGCCTTGGTCAGCAGCTGGGTCGCGCGGTTCTTCACGCCCCCGCTCTATGAGGCCCTCGCCGAGCAGAAATATTTTGGGGAACCGCATCAATCGCACACGCCGGTCCCGGCGCCTGCAACCGCGGCGGCAGACGCCGAGAAGGCCGGCTGAACCTCGCGCGCGAGCCGCGCCGGGCCTAATCGGCCCGGGCATCCATTATGAGCGACATTGGATCAGAGGCCATCGGCGAAACGGCGGGCGCGCCATGCCCGCTCAATCTCAGAGCGCCTAAGAAATCGGAAAAGGAACCACAAGCATGCCCAGGCCAGAAGGGCCTCTGAACGCCCTCCTCGATATCCACGCTGCGCGGCCGACTCGCCCCCAGGCGCCCTAAAAAAACCCTGCGCCGACGTCCTCGCCCGCCATCTGGCGCTTGACCGCCGCGACATCCAGCGCCTCGAGCGCGAACGGGAAAGACAGGATATCCGTCGGCGTGGAATCGCCATAAGGCCGGTTGCAGGCCGAGACCGTTTCATCGAGGCTCCCGGGACATCCCGAAGTCTGGAAGGGCTTTCCGGATTGGATCTGGGCCTCGAGCGCCGACTTCTCCATGCCGAAATCCGTCACCCGCCCCGCCCCGTCGAAGGCCATGCGCGTCACGTGTCCGCCCGCATAGTCGATGAGAAAGCGCGCAAGCTGCACGCGTCGCCACTGCCCCCGGTCCACCGGGGGCCACTCCTCCATCAGAGACCCGCGTTCGGGGAAGAAGGCGAACATGTGGTTGTGCCCTCCCATCTCCTTGATGCGCTGGCAGGTCTCCAGGATCTCGCGTTCGGTTTCCCCCATGCCGCAGATCAAGTGTGCGCCAAACTTCTCCGGCCCAAAGATCTCGGCCGCCCACTCGATGGCCTCCCAATACTTCTCGTAGCGATGTGGGGAGTCCACGGTCTTGCCCCGCGTGCGCTCGAAAATCGTCGGCGTCACGGCGTCCAGCGCCACCGTAAAGATGTCGGCACCCAGCGACTTCAGTTCGATGAGATCCTCGCGCGTCATGGTCGTCGGATTCGACAGAATCGACACCGGAATCCCAGGCAATGCCGCAACCCAGCGTGCAAGCAGAACCCGCGTGTCGGCGTCCGATGCCGGATGGGTGATCATGGAGATGCACATCCGCTGAAAGCGCCCTTGATCGCCCCCCGCCTTGACTCGCGCGATCACCTCCTCGAAGCGGGCCGTCGGCCAGTCCACCCGGATGAAGTTGCGATCCGCGAAGTCGCGCGCTTCCTCGCGATGGCGGGCAAGGCCGCAATAGGAGCAGTTGGCGCGGCATCCTTCCGGGTAGGTGACCAACAGGTTCAAGCAATGCGTGCAGCCCGTCCGATGCATGAGCCCCGGAACGAGCCCCAGCGTGATCGCCGCCGCCGTGCTCATCTGGACATATTCCGGCGAGCGCATCTGGGGCGTCTTGACATGGTAGTTCGGCCGGTACACGTGGACCGGCTGGACCTGCTCAGCACCGCCATTCATCATGGTTCCCCTCTGTTCCAATCCGTCTGCGGGCGCTTCCAGCGCCTCGCGCCCTACGGGATCGACGGCCCCTCGGCGAAATATTCCGGAAACGCGATCCATCCCCGGCGATGCACGTCGTCACGCTGCGCCAAATCGCGTCCCCAACAGCGCTCAAGCTCCTTGCGCCGCACCACCGCGCGCGCGAGCGTGGTCTCGAACTGGTCGCGCACATCCTCTTCGAATGCGGCGAGCGCAACCTCCGGGGCACCGCGCGCCGCTTGCGCGACCGCCTCGCCGGCGCGCTCGCCGGAGATGACCGCGGCCGCAATGCCGGCACCCGACACCGGGTGAGTAAGCCCGGCAGCGTCTCCGACCAGGAGAACGCTTCCCACCACCAACCGTTCGCGCAAGCCGCCCACCGGAATCATTCCGCCTGTACGGCTCATGATCCCGGGGCGCACGCGCCCCTCTTCCACGAGCCGCCGGTGCAGGGCGTCGAGCGGTCGCTTGAGGTCACGCGCAAAGCGCTTGTCGACACCCAGGCCGATGTTCGCAACCGACCCTTTCGGAAACAGCCACGCATAGCCCCCCGGATAATCCCCCGACAGCCAGATGCTGGTGTCTTGGTCGCGCTCGTTGAGCGCCACCGTGTACTGCCGGGCATGAACCGTCTCCAGCGGCTTGAGCCCCAGGGCGTGCGCGACAGACGAGTGCGGGCCGTCCGCCGCGATGAGCCACCGGAAGCGGATCTCCCGCTCCGAACGGAGCCCGGCGATGCGCGCCGCACAAGCCCCCGGATCGAGTCCCGCAAGCCGCGTCGACAGCGCCAACCGCGCACCGGCGCGTTCGGCCGTGGCCGCCAGCGCCTGGTCGAAGCGCGCCCGGTCAATCATGAGGCCGCGCGCTTCCGATCGAAAAACAGCCCCAGAGGGCAGGCAAGTCCTCATGCCCAGAATCTTCTGGGCGCTCACCCCGTCGGCCTGCGCGTATGCGCCAAGCGGCGCCGGAATCCACTCCGCGCATTGCACGGGCACACCGATCTCCGCACGCCGCTCGACGGCCAGGACGGACAACCCCAGCGCGGCAGCGACAGCGGCGGCCGCTGCCCCGGCGGGCCCCAGGCCGACGACCAGCACGTCGGCATGACTGTGGCTCATGCGGCCGTTCCCGGTGCGAGGGCCGGCGCCTCCAGCGCCGCGCGCACGACCCATGCGAAGTCGGCGGGTCGAAGTCCGAGCATGTCGACCCCGCGTCCTTCGAAAAACGCTTCGATGCGTGCCTCCAGCCCTTCCAGCGCGGTATCGCGCAAGGCGGCCTCGAGGTCGGCCACCGTCCGCCGCGGGCTGATGAAGAAATCGCCCGTAAACCAGACCTGCTTGAGCCGCCCGCTCGGCACATCGAACCGCGCGCGGGCTCTGAGAAGGCCGCCCGATGTCTTCACCCAGGCTTCATGAAGGGGCTGATCGCCTGTGGGGCGATCGATCAGGCGCACCCAGTCTTCCCCGTCAATCTCGGCCAGCGTCTGCTCGAGGCGCCCTCGCTCGGCGCGGTTCAGGGTGCCCTCGACCCCGCTCACGCCGAATTCGCGTTCAAACGCGCCGAGAAGCCTCGCCTTGACCTCCGGAAGGGCGGGGGGCGAGCCCAGGATGTCCTTGAGGCTCGATACCCGATCGCGCGCCGACGCGATCGCCTTGTCGGAGAGCTTCTCGGCCGGAATCTTGAGGACGCGCAGCATCCTCTCGATGTCGAATTCAATCAGCAGCGTGCCCTGGTACAACAGCGCATCGCCTTCGAAAATCCCGCCCGTCCCGGAGATCTTGCGGCCGTCCACTTCGATGTCGTTGCGCGGCCGAAACGCCGCATCGACCCCCAACGTCCGGATGCCGGCCACCGCCGCCTGGCAGATTCGCTCCGAGATGACCGCCAGGCTCGCATGGCCGAAATCGCGCTTGTGCGCATAAAGTTCCCACCCGAGCTGCGCCTCATCGCAGTAGATCGCCCCGCCGCCCGTGATCCGCCTCGACACGGCGATCCCTTGCGCCCGGCAGTAGTCGAGGTCGAGCTCTTGGTCGACGCTTTGATGAAAGCCCAGCAGCGCGCACGGGCGAAACCGGAGGAAGCGCAGTGTGGGCGGCGCCTCGCCCGAAGCCAGCGCATCCAGCAGCGCACGGTTCAAGGCAATGTTTTCGGCCGCCTCGCGCACCCCGGTATCCAGCACGCGCCACGTCGGGCTCATGTCTGGCCCCTAGCCGCCACGGGCTGCAAGGACGACCGGGACGCCCGCCAGGCGCCCGGCAAAGCGGCGGGCGCGCTCGTGCGCCACGATTTGGTCGAGATCGAGGATCAGTCCGGAGTTCTCCGCGCGGGTCGCCAGCACTTCATCGCCCACGGCGATTGAACAGCACGAGGGCGTGACGCGCACCTGGCGACCGAGGCGCGCAGCGAGTTCCACCACGCCATCCGCGGGGTGGGCAACGCCATTGAGCCCGGCCATCACGGCATAGGCGTCGATGGCCACTTTTGCGCGACCGGACGGGCGTGCGCAACCCAGCAGGAGCGGGATGTCCGGCAGTGCCGCGCGGGCATCCATGAAGAAGCGGCCGATCTCCCCGCTTTCGGGCACCGAGAAAGGGCGCTTCGCGGGCGCATAGAACGGCATCGCCACCACGAGCACCACGGCGGCGGGCACATGACGGCCGACGATCTCAAGCGCCGCCCGTTCCCCCAGAAAACGCCCGTAGTGAAGGCCCAGCACGATGTGCGGCACCACCTTGAGGCGCGTCGCGACCAGATGTTCGAGGCTGCGCTCGAAATCGTCCACGGTGCGGCGCAGGTGATACACCTGCGTGATGGTCTCCTGCGCGCCGATCACGTCCATCATGGCGGCATCGATCCCGCAATCCTCCATGCGATGGGCGATGTCGCGATCGACCAGCGCGGTATGCATCGCGATCTTGAACTGCGGGAAAGTGTCCTTGATCCGGCGAATGGTCGGATAATAGGGGCCGTACTCCACTTCGTTGCGGAGGTTCGAACCGCCGGTCAGCAGCATGCCGCGGGCGCCGGCGGCGATGCTGTCGTTGACCGCGCGCCACAGGGCCTCGGGCGTGCGCGCCGGGATCATGGGTTCGAGGATCTTGGCCTTGCAGTGGTCGCACTTGAGCTTGCACTCGGCCCCGGTGATCGACACGGCCGGCCACGTGTTCCGGCCGCAGGCCGAAATTTCGGAGGTGGCATAGGCCTTGAACGAAGGCGTATAGAAATTCACGCCCTCGGACGGGCGCCCTTTCCTCTCGCCGAAACGCCTCTCCAGCCCGGAAACGATCTGCGCATCGAGCCGGAGGTCGTCCAGCGGTTCAATCTGTTCGACGATCGAAAGCCAGTCCATCGTGCAACGCCCCCTTCGCCGGCGTTCGGTTTCAGGTCCCGAAAAACAGGAGGGCGATGTTCGTCGCACCGCCCCCCCTGTCGCGCCAATCGGCCGCATGCCGCCATCAGCAACCGCCAAACCCCTCGGCATTCATCTTGGCTTCGAAGGCCGCCGCCACCGCCGCACCGGTGATGAGGACGCCCGCCTCGGCGTCCCAATCGACAGGCTTCATCCGGACCAGCCAGCCCGCATGGTAGGGATCCCCATTGATCGTGCCCGGCTTCGCCGCCACGGCATCATTGGAGGCCAGGATCTCGCCCGTCACCGGTGCCTTCACCGGGCCGACCCATTTGCCGGACTCGACGGTCGCCACCGACTTGTTCTGGTCGATCGACTTGCCCGCTTTCTTCGGCGTGTAGGAGACGATTTCCCCGGCCAGCGAACAGGCATAGGCGGTCATGCCCACGGTGATCGTGCCGTCCGCCTCGCGGCGCGCCCAGACATTGTTCTCGACGTTGTAGTAAAGATCGTCGGGGAGATTGCAGCCGCGCACCGTTGCCATTGCTTTTACGCCTTTCGAATCAAGTGAAAGAAGGAACTCACTTCGCCGACGGGTTCTTCGTCGGCCGCTCGTCTCGCAAGCATCCCGGCTGCTTTGTTTTCTGGTGCGCGAAGGCAACGGGGCACGCCGGGCGTTGAATCTTGATGCCCGCGACGGCGCCATGCTTCAGTCTAGACCATCGCTGCGCGCTCTCCCGCAGCGTCTTGCGCCCGCTTTAGAAGAAAAGCGCCTTGTCGCAGCTCAAGATCAGATCGGCAAGCGTGCTCGCATTCGAAATCTCGTCGATTTCTTCGATCACATCGCCCACCTCGATGTCGTAACCGGGCAGCGCGGGCTTGCACAGATGAAGCTTCACGCCGGCAGCCTTCGCATCGCGCATGAAGTCGAGGATTGTCTTGCCCCCCTTCATCGCTGTCAAGTCTTGCGCAACGCCATGCTTGCCGAGGAGCACACCTTCCATGGTGAAAAAGACTTTGACCTCGACGTCCATCGAGGCGAGGATCGCGCCGATATAAAAAGGCGTTGCGCACCGATGGGGCGTGGACGGGCCGCTCGTCATCACAATGACGACGGATTTCTCTTCGTTCTCGACATAGCGGGCATCCGTCATTCGGAGATCCCTTCCCCACGGGTACAGTAGATTTCTTCGCGCCCGGCGCGTTCGCAATACCCTGTCTTCGCGGCGCTGCCGATCAGCAGATGCGAAAGAGCCTCCGCGATGCCGGCCTGCGGCCGCACGCGCGCAATCCAGGCATCGTACGGTGCATCGTTGAGAAGACCCGGATTGTCCAGCACGTCAGGATTCGCATCGACGATGACGCAATCGAAGACATTCGGCACCGGCCCGGCCCATTTCCCGCTCTCGATGGTTGCCACCGGCTTGCCGCTCGGGCGAGCCGTCCCGGGCTTGCGCACGCGCACATGCAAGATCTTGCCGGCGATCGCCTGCGAAAGATCGGTCATGCCGATCGACAGGAGACCGCCGGCCTCTGGCCGCACCCAGATCTGGTACTGGTCGTCATAATAAAGCTCGGGGCGAAATTCGCAACCGTTGCACTCGTCCAGCCGCTTTGCAGGCATCATGGCTCCCGTTCGAGGCCACCGACGCGGAGAATGCGGAACCGGCCCCTTCGCCCACGGCGCAAGCTGGCTCGAGAGGTTCTCCCGCGCGATCCGCCCGCCCGTCGTTCCGGAAGTCCCCTTATAGGCCCGGCAGGCCCGAGACGCAGGCTAGATGATACCTTTCCCGTGCAAAAAATCGAGCGAGTCGCTCACATTCTCATGAATGGCCAGCTTGCGGGCGGACAGGCCCAGCGCAAGACCGAGCAGCTGCGTGAAGTAGAGGACCTTGACCCCGGTCTTGATGCCGAACTCCGTCTCGGCCCGCACCTGATGCATCTCGAGGCCGGAATGGCAGGTCGGGCATTCGGTGGCGATCACTTCCGCGCCGCATTCTTCGGCGGCCTGCAGGATATTGAGCACCAGCTGGGTAGACGTGTCCGAGTCCGACAGCGTATGCGCGCCCCCGCAGCAAGCCGTCTTCAGTGGAAAATCGACGTTCACCGCGCCGGCCGCCGCCAGCAGGTCGTCCATGAAGTGCGGCTTGTGGCTCGACTCCGAGCCTGGGCCTTGGTCCTTCTCCGGGAAGATCTGGCGCGGCCGCGTGTACATGCACCCGTAATAGTTGGCGATTCGGATCCCGTTGAGGTTCTTCGTAAGTCTCGCCTTGATGCCTTCTGCGCCGACCGCCTCGATCAGCCACTCGAGCAGATGAACGGTCCGCACGTCCCCCTGATAGACCGGATCGTCCGCCCGTCTCGCGAGATCCTGCACGGTGGCAAGCGCCGTCTCGGAGGTCGCGAGCTCGTACTCGGCTTTCTTGAGATTGTGGTAGCAGCCGTTGCACGGGGCCATGACCGTGTCGTAGCCCATCTTGTCGGCGGCGATCGCCATGTTCCGCGCCGACATGTACGTCTGCAGCATGGGATGGATGTTCTTCACCTCCATGGCGCCGCAGCAGTTCCAGTCGTGCAAGGTCTCCATCTCGAGTTCGAGCGCCTTGACCAGTGCGCGTGTCGAGCGGTCGTACGGCCCCCCGGAGCCCTCCAGGGCACAGCCGGGATAATACGCCACTTTAGGCATGCGCGGCCTCCTTTTGCTCTTGCACGTACTGGCGCAGGACTTCGCCGGTGCGTCCCCAGGATTGCGTGCGCGGCTTGAACAGCCGGTGCGCCAGCATGCGCACGGGCCCGGCCACCGGCACGCGGGCCAGAAACTTCGCCAAGTGCCCCTCGGCAAGCAGCGGCCACTTGCCCATGCGCGCCACGAAAACCCCCAGCCAGCCGCGCCGGACGAGCGCAACGAGGCTTTGGCGGGTATCGCGGAAGAAGCGGGTCATCAGCTCGGTGTCCTCGATCCGGCCACGGTCCAGGCATTGGCGCGTGAATTCCTCGTCAAACAAGGAAGAATGGGACTTCTCGCGGTACCCTTCGTCCTCGATCCAATGGGCCAGCGCCTTCATAACCCCCTCCGGACGCACGTCCTTCGGGCAGATGTTCGTGCACTTGTTGCAGGAGACGCATTGCCAGATGATGTCCCGGTCCTTGAGGAGTTCCTGCTTGAGCCCGAGGAGCGTCAGATAGATCCAGTAGCGCGGGTTGAAATCGGTATTGAGCGCATACATCGTGCACGAATTGGTGCATGAGCCGCATTGCCAGCAGCGATGGACGTTCTCCGCCCCGCCGTAGCGCTCGATGACGTTCTGGAAATCCGGATCGTAGTCCTTCAAGGTGCGCGGCAGGATCATGGTATTCCATTGGCCCGACACGTCGACCCCGTCGACCACCAGCTTGTCGCTCGTGAGCAGCCGATCCGGATCGATCAGCGTCTTCTCGTGAATCGTCACCGTTGCGCCCTCCTGGCCCTACGCGGGGCCATCTGCAAGCCCGTCCGATTTCCGGACGCGGGAGCGGCGCCCCCGCGCCTCGTCAATGCCCAGGAACTGGGTGATCGCATCGATGGGTTCGACCCCGCGTCCGAACTCCATGGACACCATGCCGCGCGCCATCGCGTGGAAATACGCGGCGTAGGCACTTGCCAGAACAATGTCGACGATCAAGGGGAGGTCGCGGTAGATGCCTTGGCCGGCCACTTGCGTCGCAAGCCAGCTGCGTGCGTCCTCGAACATTTCCGGCGCCATGCCGAGGGAAATTTCCGCCCCCGACTCTCCGCCGGCGACGAATTCGCGCAGCGCGCCCGAGGCCGTCGCCTGATCCCATACCCAGCACGTCATCAAGGGATGGCTCAAGGGATCGTTGAAGTGGAGGCACTCGGCCGCAAAATCCCGCGCCGCCCGCCGAAGCTTCTGCGCTTGCCGGGCGTGTGCCCCGTCGGCCCCTGCCCCTGCGCCGAGGCTGTCTGCGAAGGCCTCCACTCGGGCGCGCAAGGCGGATCGTCCGTACAGCAGGTCGCGCAAGGCGACCCGGAGCCGGTCGGCCCCCAGCCGCGCAAGCGCCGGGAAGATCCGCCGTCTTGCGGTGAAAACGCGATCCAGCAAGACTTCCAGGCCGTCGAGATCGATCCGATCCAGGGCGTCCGGTGCCAGGGCCTCTTGAAAGAGCGCCCCCTTGGCGGCCAGGGCCTCCACGAGGGCGGCAAGGCCGGGAACCTCTCCGCAATCCCGCAGGCAAGCCGCCCAGCGCGCCTGAAAAAGCCCCTCGTCCAAGGGCAGCGTCGGCGCGACGCGGGCGTCCTGGGGTGCCGGCTCATGCCGCCTGATGGTCCAGAGCACCGAGATCCCCTACGGCACGCAGTGCCATCGCGAGCCCGTGCGAGATGCTGGAATCGATGTCCTCCGGTCCCAGTGCGGCGCCCCCGACATAGATGCCGCGGCGGGTGCTGGAGAACGTGTTCGTATAGTGCTCGCCGCGGTCAAGAAAACCGTGCCGCTCCAGCCCGACGCCGAAGACCTTGGCGATCTGCGGGTTCTCGAGGTTCGGATCCATCCCGATGGCGTGCACCACGAGGTCCATGGGGATCACGATCGGCCGCTTCACCAGGGTATCCTCGCCCTTCAGCAAAAGCCGCCCGTCGGGCGCCCGCGTCACCTCCGCGATGCGCGCCTTGACGAACTTGGTCTTGAACTCTTCCTGGCTTTTCCAGTAGAACTTGTCTTCGTACAGGCCGAAGGTGCGGATGTCCATGTAGTAGATGAAAACGTCCGTCTTGGGCGAGAGCTCCTTGATTTCCATGGCGAGGTTGGTCGACACCGTGCAGCAGATCTTGGAACACCATTCGCGCCCGATCTGGCGATCCCGCGAGCCCACGCACAGGAGAATCGCCACGCGCTCGGGCACCCGCCCGTCCGACGGGCAGGCGATCCTGCCGGCGGCCACCATCTGCTCGACCTGCGTCGTGGTCACCACGTCCTCGAACGTTCCGAAACCCCACTCCGGCTTGTTGATCGAATCGAAGTGGGTGAACCCGGTCCCCAGGATGATGGCGCCGGCGCTGATCGTCTGGCCGTTGGTGAGGGTCGCGGTGAACCGGCCCGCCTCGCCGTCCAGCTGCGCCACCTTGGCGTTCTTGTGGATGGTCACGGCAGGATTGGCCTCGACGCGGCCGACCATGCGGCCGATGGCGTCCTTCGCCCATTCGCCGGAAGGCACCAGCCGGGCATAGCCGGAGATGATCGGCGCACCGCCCAGGATATTTTCCTTCTCGACCAGCACGACCTTCTTGCCGACCGCGGCGATGCCCGCGGCAGCCGACAAGCCGGTCGGCCCGGCGCCCACGACCAAGACGGTATCTGGCATCAGCGGCCTCCCAGCGCGAGTTCCGGATTGTAGAGATATTCGATATGCCCGGCCTCGACCTCCTTCAGATAGCTTTCGAAGTTCTTCTTGGCCTGGTTCCACGAAATGCCCATCTTCTCGACCAGTTCCTCGCACGGCGAGGCATGCCATTGCAGCTGGACGATCTTGAACGGGTCGGCCCCGCAGGCCAGCGCCGCGAACTGGATATCCGCCATGATGGGAACCGAGAAATTGGCCTCGTGCGCACGGCCGATCCACTGGTTCTTGTCCAGCGTGGTAATGCAGCCCGTGTCGTTGCCCAGCATCACGTCCGCGTTCGCCTCTTCCCGCGCCACGCGGATCTTGCGGTCCATGGTGAACGAGCGGGTGAATTCCCGCTCGGAGATGATGTGGCGGAAACCGAAGCCGCAGCAGTCGTACCAGGTCGAATAATCGATGAGCTGCGCGCCGAGGGCGAGCGCCACCGAACTGCCCACCGCCGTGCGGTTGCCGTCCAGTACGGTGGGGTCATAGATCGCATCCTCGTGCACCATCTTGTAATAATGGCAGGCGGTATGCACGGTCACGCGAAGGTGCGACACGTCGATGGTCTGGAGTTCGGCGGCAATCCGGTTGCGCATGACATGCAGCCACTCGGAATAGTGGATCACCTCTTCCGGGATCACGATCTTGCCATCCACGAGCCGCCCGAGCTTTCCCAGGATCTTCTTCACGCGTTCGCGCAACTCGGCCGACTCGATCAGATACTTGCGGACCTCCTTGTAATTGCCGAAGGACGTGCCGCAATGCACCAGCGGATAGAAATGGCCCAGCTCGTGGCCGTGCGCCTTGCCGCAGACGTATGCTTGATGGAAATTGCGCAGGAAGACCGCCGCCAGCGACTCCACGTTCCCGATGCCCGAGCCATGATAGTTCCAGGCGGTGCAGGAGGTCTGGTCGGTCTCGTCCAGGTAATCGCGGCCCGGCTCGAAGCCCAGCTTGTTCATGGTCCAAAGGAGGGAGGTCGGATAGCCGGGGATGTTGCCGCACTGGCCGCAGGACTTGTGGTGCCAAAGCTGCTTGGTGGGTATTTTCTTCTTCCAGCCGAACAGCGTCTCGACCTCCACCGGTTCATGCGCCGCTGCCACGCGATGGACGATGATCTCGCCGTCTTTTTCCAGCTCCCACATATGGTCGCGGATGTCGTCCATGCGGCTGCCCAGATCGATCGTGCGCCGATCGACATGGCGGCGCACCCAGGCGGTGGCCGTCTCGGCATCCGAGGGAGACAGGTGGGTTTGCTGAAAGAAAGCGCCGTGCCCGGCGATGCCTTGTCCGCCGGCAGAGTCGGATGTGCTCATCGATATAGCCTGCTATCAAGAAAGTGCGCGAACGTGCGCGCAGTTCTTTTCCTGCCCCGAGTTCCTTACTGGCTTAGGCTCGTCACTGACAGGCGTTACTTTCCCGGCTGCGACAGGAACCTCTCCTGCCGCAGCGCCGCCGTTGCCGGACGGACTCGCCACGGGTAGGGCAGTTGCGGTTGCCAGCCGTTTCAGGTTCAGCGCCGCGTTGAGGTCACGGTCATGACGCGTCCCGCATTCCGCGCACGTCCATTCCCGGTCCCGCAACTTCAGTGCTTCGTGCTTCCATCCACAGACTGAACACAGGCGACTGCTTGGATACCAGCGATCGGCAATGATCAGCCGCGTATCATAGCGTTTGGCCTTGTATTCGATCTGCGAACGGAACATCCCGAAACCCACGTCGCTGATCGCCCGGGCCATCCGGTCGTTGGCCAGCATGCCCTTGACGTGCAGATCCTCGATCACCACCGCTTGGTTTTCGCGGCAGAGCCGGGTCGTGAGCTTATGGGTGAAATCCGCTCGGACATTGGCCACGCGGGCGTGTAGCTTTGCCAATGTCGCAGCGGACTTTTTACGGTTGTTTGAAACGGGCAGCCGAGTGCCCTTTGGCAGATTGGCCCCTGGCGCGAGACCTGCCACCACCTTGGCCGCCGCCAGCTTGCGGCTGACGCGCCGGCCTCTGATTTTCAACCGACGCAGCGCCGCTTTGAGGGGCTTGGGCGCAGCCACCGATTCGCCGCTGGAGATCGTCGCGGCAGCCTTGATGCCCAGGTCGACGCCGCTGATCGCATCCGCCGTGCGCTGGCGGTAGAACTGCGCATCGGGCATTTCTACCTGCACCGCGACAAACCAGCGATGCGCCGTGCGGGATACCGTAGCACCGAGAACCTTCCCCCCGAAGCGCAAGACCTCCGTCATGGCCACAGCGCCGATTTTTGGCAGGCGGATCGTCTTGCCGTCCAGACCGAACTTGTCATTCGCCACATAAAAGCTGTCGCGGCAACGCCCCTTTTTCTTGAAGTGGGGTTCGTGCGCGGGTTGTCCAGCCTTGATGTCGGCGAAGAACCGCCTCCAGGCTTTGGCAAGATGAGCGAATGGCTGGGCGTGAGCGTCCCGGTGAATGTCGCGCAACCACGGCTGTCCATTCTCGTCAAGCCATTGCGGGTCGGCGTATTTGATCGCGTTGAATTGCTTCTTCAACGCCATCGCGTTGGGTTTCCGCCCAGCCGCGTATTGCCGGTTCCACTCATCCAGCGCCCAATTCCAGACGCGCCGCACCGTGCCGCAAGCGCGTTCGAAGTAGCCGGCCTGTTCGCAGGTCGGGCAAAGGGCGATTTTGTGAGTGAGTTGCATGGTTACTCGTATTCTTCAAAGGCCCGATTCGATTCTATATCTCATGAACCGCATCCTGTTTCAGCGCCTCATCCAGCTCTTTTCGGTAGTTCCGCAACCCGTACAGCCTGGACGAAAAGCCATGCACGATCGTCATCAGATCCTGCACCATTTCCCGTTCGGGTGACAGACGTTCCTGGTTGAGCACGAGCACTTCGCATCCATTCGACTTGGCATAGTGCTCGAACCACTCGAAACCAAACCGGGTGAGGCGATCGCGATGCGCAAGAACCAGGGTCTTTATTTCCCGCCGGCCGATCTCGTCCATCAGGGCCAGAAACCGCTTGCGCTTGAAGTTCAAACCCCCACCGACTTCCTCGACGAACTCAACCCCAGCCAGACCCCTCGCCACGACAAATTCTTCCAACACCTTGCGCTGATTCGCCAGGTCCGGTTTTTGCGCCGCACTCGATACCCGGCAGTACGCCACTATCTTCTCTGGCGCGTGAGGATTCAGCCGCAGTCCAATAAATTCGCGGATTTGCGTCTCCGTGTAAAGACGGCGATTGCTATCGGTTCGCGCGACAGGGATCAACCGTCCTTCACGCTCCCAACGCTGCAAGGTCTTTACCGATACGCCCAACAGCTTAGCTGCTCTGCCTGTGCCAATAGTGTTCTCCATGAGCACTACCATACACTCGAATACACTATGTCAAATACTAGAGTTTAGCTCCTCTAGCCAGTCCGCGTATTCTTCGCGCTTCTCGTCGATGAAATCCTCGATGACATCGAACAGGTTCTCGTCCATCGCCTCCAGCGAGCTCAGAACGCCGGTCATCTCCCAGATCGTGTACATCTCGACCGAGGTCTTGAGCGAGACCTCCCACGCCGTATCGGTCGTCTGCAGGGTGCGCAGGGGAATGGCCTTGCGCAGGATCTTGAGATCCCCTTCGACCTTCTGGATGTTGGGGCCCCAGTCGGGGAAGTGATCCGGCTGGATCATGTCGGGAGACAGCTGGTTGCCGGTGGTGATGAGCTTGAGCATCACGCGCCCGAAGGGCCGCAGGACGTCCTTTGCGGACTGCATGCCATGCTTGATCGCCACTTCGCGCAGGATCATGATGAGCCCGCCGGGAGAGTTCTTGAAGGGACAGCGGTCGGCGCAGGTCATGCATTGCGCGCAGGCCCAAATCTTCTCCTGCATCGCATCGTAGATCTGCTCGACGTTCTCGGTCCAAAGCAGCTGGACGATTTCCCGCGGACTGAAGTCGTAGAACTGGGCGGAGGGGCAGGTTGCGGTACAGATCCCGCAGTTCAGGCAGCCGTTGAGCTCGTGGTCGTAGCGAAAATCATTCCGGATGTCGTTGAAGATCTCCTGCATCTCGGCATATGTCGCCATGATTGAAGCCTCCGCGGGATACCGGCGCCCGGTGGACGGGAATACTTGAGTCAATCACTATGATTTACGATACACCAAAAGCGCGACAGGAGCAAAGCCGCACGCGCGCAAGCCTCACGCACGCATGCGTTGTCCGGACGCAACCTATGGGGTCACATTCCTGGAGAGGTTCCAGGCTGCTTGTCGGCGGGGCGGACGCCATGGCCGATTGGCCGCGTCTGGGTCCGGAAGCCACGGAGGGGCATTTCAAGGGCTGGGGGTTCGCCATTCCGATGCCGGGTCCGCAGGCCGCGTCCGTCCAAGACCCGCGCCAAGGCGTTCCCGCTAAGCTTCCGCCTGCGCCTGAACCTCGGGTGCGGCCCATCGATACGGCGGCCCAAGCAAGCGCAGGGGCTGACTGGGCGGCATAGGCTGAAAACGACCGCGGCCCACACCCCACAAGGGGCTGGGCCGCGGCGCAAGTCCTGGGATTCGGACGGGATTTAGATGAACAGACAGATGTCCGACTCACCGGCGAATTCGAAGAACATCGCCGCACCGGCATATTCCATGCCGTCGATGAAGTCGCTGTGCTCGAAGCCGAACAACTCGACCGTCATCTGGCAGGCGATGAACTTGACTTCCGCCTCCTGGCAAAGCGAGCGCAGGTCTTCGAGCGAGGCCACCCCATTGTTCCGGATGGTCTGCTTCATGAACGACGTGGCCATGGACTCATAGCCAGGAATCAACGACTGCACGGCATTCGGAATGTTCCAGTTGATGCCCCGGAACCATTTCGGCCCGAAAGGCATCTTCATGGGCATCCCGGGGTTCCCGAGAGGGCTTACCTTGAGGCCGTTCAGGCTCTTGCGCACAAGTTGCAGTCCGTAGAACGTGAAGAAAATCTGCACCTCGTAGCCCAGCGCCGCTGCGGTAGAGGCCAGAATGAAGGGCGGATAAGCCCAATCCAGCGTTCCCTTCGTGGCAATGATCGCGAGTTTTTTGGTATCCATGCCCTTCTCTTCCTCTCCTAGTCGTCCCGGTCGGGGCTTAATCGCCCTCTGCCATTAAATCCCGGACGAGATGTTTATTTTTTCTTCATGAAGAACACGAATTCGCCCCCGGCTTCGGCCGACGACATGAGCTCGTTGCCGGTCTGCTTGGCAAAGGCCTGCATGTCCTTGACTGCGCCCGGGTCGGTCGCAACGATCTTGAGCACCTGGCCTGCGCCGAGTTCGCCCAATGCTTTCTTGGTCCGCAGAATGGGCAACGGGCAGTTCAGTCCACGGGCATCGAGTTCCTTGTCGAAATTCATTTTCTCTAGTCTCCTTAAAACGCCTCATCCACTAAAAAACAATAACAGCAAGCCGCTGCCACCGAAAAAAATTTCTTTATAATCCAGTTAAACAGGGAATGCAACCACCGGCTGACGAAGGGCCTTTTGGGGTTCGTCGTGTGCCGGATACGGGAAGCGCGCCTTCGATCGCCAAACCCTCCGCCGCGCTGGCGCGAAGCGCCTTCCGCCACCCTAGGATAAGGGTTAAAGGGTCCTAATATAGCAAAATTCGCAACAGTTGCAAATGTGCGCCGATCGCGTGTGCAAGACCTGCGCCGCGCGACGTCCTCGCCCCCGCTTGCGGACGCTATCGGCTGCGCAGATACAAGGCAAACAGCCCCTCGTGCGCATGACGCAATCGGCGCCTGGCCGCGACGAGTTCCGTGTGGCGCCCCTGACGCTCAAGCACCAGCAGGTCCATGATCAAGCGCGCGCAGCGTTCCGGAGGGGCATGGCTGCCCGGTTCGGCCCCCCGGAGCGCTTCGGCCAGACGGCCCTCTTCGATCAGAACCCAGGCGGGGAACCACGCGAATCCGTCGGAGGCCTCGCTGCCGTCGAACTCACGCTCAAAACGACGAACCCAATGTCCGAACTGAACCAACGGCAGCCGCGGCAACAAGGCCTTGGCGCGCGCCGGCGCCATCCACGCGAGCTCTGCGGCCAACGGCCAGATCCTTGCCGCATCGTCGACAGGGGCGCGCGCTTCGATCATCCATGCCACAGGCACGGGCTGCCGGCGCCATGAAGGGATGGATTCGATGTGGGCGATCGCTGCTCGCCAGTCGCCCCCGCGCAGAAAGCACGGCACCGCGTGCACGTCCTCATCGCAAGGATCAAAGGCCAGATTGGCCAGCGCACGAGCGAGCTCGCACCACAACGGCGCAAGCCACGCCTTCGCATCGTCCCCGAAAACGCGTCGGGCCGCAGGGTCAACCGCCTCCTCGGCAGCCTTCAACACCGTCGCGGCTGCGGGCCGGGCAAGCGCGCCGGCCAGAGGCCTCCTGCGCAGCCGCTCGCACAGCACCGCCATGGCGGGCAGCCAGGGATCGGCGGCGTGATGGCTCGCCAAGCCCGCCAAGGCGGTTTCTGCGGCAGCCGCATCGTAACGCCTCAGCGCCTCCACGACCGCATTGCGCAGCATCACGTCACGGCCGTGTTCAAAAAGGTCGAGCTGCATCACGAAGGACCTCGTTGACCGCGTTCCCCAAGGCAGGCGCATCCCCTTCGTTGCGCGCCCTGGCCCGAACTGCTAGTGTACAAGTGCATCGGACAGTTCGCCTGCCCAAGGGCAGCAGGAGCTCATCGTGGACAAGAGTGCCTTCCAGGCCGATACGCGCTATACGATCACGCGGCGCGAGAGCAGCGGCACGCTGCGGCCCGCCAACATTTATGTCTATCGCCTGTACGAAGCCTTCATGATCGCGCGGCTCACCGAAGGCGACGGTTTCCTGTACAAGATCCCCTACGGCGACATCGTGAAGATTGTCAGCGTGCAGCCGGTCGCCCGGCAGGATCGGTTCGCCATTCCGGCCGCGGTCCTGGACGAGAAGAACTGGCAGGACCGCACGGTCATGGCCCGCTATTCGACGGCCCCCCACATGGGGAAGTAGCTCGCGGGAAGACGCCGGCGCATAAAGGCGTCGCCCTCGGGGCGACCAAGGCCGGACGGACACGGGGCTCAACCCTCCGCCAGCCACCGTCCCGAGCGGCCGCCGGCTTTCTCCAGCAAGCGGACGGCCTCGATGTGCATGCCCCGATCGACGGCCTTGCACATGTCGTAAATGGTCAGCAGACCGGCGCTGACGCCGCTCAAGGCCTCCATCTCGACCCCGGTTCGCCCGACCGTCTGCGCCGTCACGCGGCACTCGATGGCGCATGCCGCCTCATCCACCGCGAATTCCACCGCCACTCGCGTGAGCGACAACGGGTGGCACAGTGGAATCAAGTCGGCCGCGCGCTTCGCGCCCTGGATGGCCGCGATGCGGGCCACCCCGAGCACATCGCCTTTGTGCGTGTCGCCCTCGACAATCAGGCGCAGCGTCGCGGACTCCATCCGGATGCGCCCGGACGCGCGGGCGAGCCGGTGCGTCTCCGGCTTGTCGTCCACGCCGACCATATGGGCCTGGCCGGCCGCATCGAAGTGAGTAAGACTCGTCATAACGCGTTCAGGCGCATAGGAAGCCCACGATGAAAGGGTTATCATAGCATCATGCGTCTTGCCCACCTATTGCTCCTTTTCATCTGCATCACGCCGCTTGCTCTCGCCTCGGATCTGCCGGACCTGGGAGACCCCTCGCAGGCCATCGTCTCCAACGAGAAGCTCGCGCGAATCGGCAACCTCATGATGGCGCACTACCGCGCCCAACCCAACTTCGTGCGCGATCCGGAACTCACGGACTACCTCGATGCCCTCGGCGCGCGGCTGGCCGCAGCCAGCCCGGACCCCACGCTGAGGCTCCATTTCTTCGTGCTGGAAGACAGCACGATCAATGCCTTTGCCATGCCCGGGAATTATGTGGCCGTCCAGACCGGCCTCATCACCGCGACCCAGAACGAATCCGAGCTTGCCGCCGTCCTCGCCCACGAAATCTCGCACATCACCCAGCACCATATCGCGCGCATGGTCGCCCGCGAGAGCCAGATGTCCTGGCCGAGCCTTGCGGCCATGGCGCTCGCCATCCTCGCCGCCCGCTCCAACAGCGACGTGTCGGGGGCCGCGATCGCCGCCTCCACCGCCGGCTCGCTGCAGGCACAGCTCGCGTACAGCCGCGGACACGAAGCCGAAGCCGATCGCATCGGCATTCAGACGCTGACCCGCGCAGGCTTCGACCCGCGCGCGATGGTCAGCTTCTTCCAGCGCCTCGAGGAGGAAACCCGGATCGACCAATCCATCGCGCCCGCCTATTTGCGCGACCACCCCCTCACCTGGCAGCGCATCGCGGACATGCAAAACCGCGTCGACCTCCTGCCGTACCGCCAGGTCCCGAGCAGCCTCGACTACGCACTCTTGCGCGCCAAGGTCCGCGTCATGGCGGCACCCGCGGAGCAGGCCATCGAGACCTTCAGCGACGCGCTGGCCCAGGGCCGGTACACGAGCCGTCCGGCCACGCTCTACGGCCTGTCCTATGCACTGTTCCGCGACGGCCAGTATGCAAAGGCTGCACGTGAGGCAGCGATCCTCGCCCGGTCCGGCCCCGCCAATCCCATCGTCGACAACCTGCGCGCGATGATCGCCGAAGGCCTCGGAAACGTCCCGGGCGCGCTCGCGATCTACCGCGCGGCCGCGCCGCGCTTTCCCGCGCAGCGCGCCCTCCGCTTCGGCGAGATCCGCGCATACTTCAAGCTCCATCGGATTCAAGACGCCCTCGAGGCGACGCACTCGGCGCTTGCGGCTTTTCCGAACGATCCTCAGCTGTACCGGCTGGAGGCGCAATGCTATGCGGTCCAAGGCCATCTGCTGCTCGAACACCAGGCGCTGGCGAAGGCCTACGAGAAGCTGCACGAACTGAGCGCCGCCATTGAACAGCTCTCGATCGCAAGCCGCAGCGGCGACGGCAACTTCTACCAGCGCTCCATCGTCGAGGCCGAACTCAGGACCCTGCGCCGACGCGCCGCCCTCGAGAAGTCGCTCAACCCACCGCAACCCAGGAAGCCGCCACTCGACCTCGAAGGCCCGGGAGTGGCCGCCGCCCGATACCCGCCCCCCGCCGTGAGTTTAGGCCCTGCCCGCTCCCGCTAACGCACCAACGAAATCTGGTACAAGTGTACTACCCTTTGAAAATACAAGCATTTCCATAAAAAAAATACTTGCATGAGACGATTTCTTTTAAGTATCCTTTCACCATCCGCTCATGGATATGTCATTCGGCGGGCATGGAATGGCCCCCTGACAGGACTCAGAAAAAATATTTGGAGGTGACATGTTGAAATGCACTTCGCTCATCCTGGCAATGGGCCTTGCCTTAAGCGCTGCCGGCGCGGCTCATGCGGACGCAGCCGCGGCGGCGGCGGGCAAGACGGGAGTCAAGGACAGCGGTTGCCTGCTGGAGAAGAACATGCCCGGCAAGCTCATCGCCTTCGACCGGTCGAAGGGGAACTGCCTGGCCTGCCATGCGATGCCCAATCAGCCCGATGCGGTGGCCGCCGGCACCATCGGCCCCGCGCTCGTCAACATGAA
This sequence comes from Pseudomonadota bacterium, assembly GCA_021817985.1. Lineage (GTDB taxonomy): Bacteria > Pseudomonadota > Gammaproteobacteria > Burkholderiales > JAKAFK01 > JAKAFK01. The sequence goes on from JAKAFK010000008.1 coordinate 51,039, forward strand.
GCTGCGCTTCCCCGACAAGGCAGTGCTGCGCGAGCACATCTACGACGAGATGCGCTTCAATCCGAACACGGCCATGCCGCCGTTCGGCCTGAACAAGATTCTGACCCCGCATGAGATCGATGAGGTCACCGACTTCATCTACGGGCTTTGATCGACACCACGGAGATATAGAGAAGATGAACGAGCATCGCAGAAAATTCATTCAGGGCACCGGCACGGCGGGCGCCCTAGGCGTCTCCCTCGCAGCCGGTCTGTTGCCGACACGCGCTTTCGCGGCCTGGAACAAGGGCGCCTTCAGCGCGACCTCGGTGCCCGCGGTCGAGAAGATCCTGGGGATCACGGGCGCGGTCAACAGCAATCAAATCACGATCAATGCCCCCGATATCGCCGAGGATGCCCGCATCGTCCAGATCGAGGTGTCGAGCACGCTGCCCAACGTGCAATCGATCAAGCTCGTCGTCGACAAGAACCCCGATCCGCTGGCCGCCGATTTCACTCTCGCAAACGGCATGGAACCCTACGTCACCACCCGCATCAAGATGAAGGAAACCTCCATGGTGCGCGCCTTCGTGACGTCCGGCGGACGCACCTATACCGCGGCCAAGCAGGTCAAGGTCACCATCGGCGGCTGCGGCGGCTAATCGACGAACACTAGAGTTAAGGATCCGACAAATATGGGAAATATCAGAATTCGCGCGGTGATGAATGGCGACTACGCCGACATCAAATGCCTCATGCTTCATCCCGAGGATACGGGACTCGTGAAGAACAAGGCGACCGGCAAGCTCATCCCCGCCCACTTCATCACCAACGTGACCGCCACCATCAACGGGAAGACGGTGCTCTCGGCGCAATGGGGCATCGCGATCTCGAAGAACCCGTTCCTCGCCTTCCGCGTCAATGGCGCCAAGGCGGGAGACAAGCTGGTCATCAGTTGGGTCGACAACCTGGGCGAGAGCGCGTCCGGAACGGCCACGATCGCCGCCAGCTAGAAGAACCGAGGGGGCAGCGCACTTTGCGCATGTCCCCCAATGTCTTGAGGAAAGGAGGCTCGATGAACAAGGTACTTTTGGCACTTCTGGGCGCAGGTTCGCTGCTGGGCGCCCTACCGGCCCATGCCGCGCCGGCACAGGACCTCTCGCAGATGCGGGCGTATTTCCAGCACAAGTATCCCAACGTGAAGCTCAAGAACTATGTGTATGGCGTCTACGCCTTCGATGCGGACGCCATGAGCCAATACAAGAACATCATGGAGTTTCCGCCCTTCGACAACGTCATCCAAAAGGGCAAGAAGATGTGGGATACGCCCTTTCCCAACGGCAAGACCTATGCCAGCTGCTTCCCCAACGGCGGCAAGGACGTGGTGGGGAATTATCCCTATTACGATCCCAAGCTCAAGCAGGTGGTCGACTTCGAGATGGCGCTCAACCAGTGCCGCGTGAAGAACGGAGAGAAGCCCTACAAGCTGGGCGACATGAAGACCATGGGAGTCCTCGATTCCTATGCGCGCACGCTGTCCGACGGCATGCTCATGAACGTCAAGGTGGACAGTCCGGGCGCCCTGGCGGCCTATCGGAAGGGCAAGGACTTCTTCTTCCGCCGCGAGGGGCAGATGAACTTCGCCTGCGCGACCTGCCATTACCTCTACGCCGGCCAGCGCCTGCGCTCGCAGACCCTCTCCCCGTTCATCGGGCAGGCCACGCATTGGCCGGTCTTCCGCGGAGGGGACAAGCTCTTCACCCTGCAGAAGCGCTTCGTCGGCTGCCAGAAGAAAGTGCGCGCCGCACCGTACAAGATCGGTTCGGTTCAGTACGCCGATCTCGAATACTTCCTGTCCTACATGAGCAACGGACTGCGGCTCAAGGCCGACGTCTTCCGTCAATAATACGGTTTCAGGCCGGCTTCAGAGGGGACACGCCGTGTCCCCTTTTTATTGGGTGCGCCGGATGATCCTGTACCGGCGAACGAGACCATCCCCAAAGAGAGGCGGTCCAGTTGCCAGCGTTCTGAACGGCCGGGGGCGATCGATGAAGAGGACCACGTCCTTGTGGCTCGCCAGCGCCCAGCCCCGTAGAGCCTCCTCCTCCCGGTCTTCGGGAGGGCCGCAGACGCTCTCACCAGTGACGGCTTCCCCACTCAGAGCCCAATCTCGATCCGACCGATCGGAAGCCCGAAGGGCTCCTCTCGACAGGGCGCCGCGCCCCTTGAGCGTGCCCGCGATCCCGGGATCGGCTCGCCTGTCGCCCGGCCAAGCGCCGGATAGCCCGTTTCTTCTCCGCACACGGCTCATTCGTGCGCCGCGCGTAGTCAATCCCTACCATTTCACAGCCTAATTTCTTTCGATAAAATAACGCCTTAAGTAGATACGCCGGGTTGCTCCCGCCATCCGGGCCCCGGCGCGACGCAGATGCATCATCCGAGCACTCGCATGATGCGACCACTTTTCAGGAGGTTGTTCCCAATGTCGATGACGCGCCGCGAATTCCTGCAAGCCCTGGCCGTAGCCGCCGGCTCCGGCTTCGCACTCGATAGCGAGGCCGTGCTGGCGGGCCACCTGCCGAGCCATTTCTATGAACTGCCGAAATTCGGGAACGTGTCGCTCCTGCACTTCACGGATTGCCATGCGCAGCTCCTGCCGATCGATTTCCGTGAGCCTTCGGTCAATATCGGCGTCGGCAGCCACAGCGGCAAGCCACCCCACCTCGTGGGTGAGCATTTCCTCAATTACTTCGGGTTCAAGCCGCACACGCCGGAGGCATATGCCTTCACCTATCTCGATTTCACGCATGCGGCCCGCGTCTATGGAAAAATGGGCGGCTTCGCGCATCTGTCGACGCTCATCCAAAAGATGCGCGCCCAGCGCCCGGGCGCTTTGCTCCTGGACGGCGGCGATACCTGGCAAGGCTCCGCGACGAGCCTTTGGACCAAGGGCCAGGACATGGTCGAAGCCCAAAAGCTCCTGGGCGTCGACATCATGACCGCCCACTGGGAGTTCACCTATGGCGCAGACCGCGTCAAGCATGTCGTCGACAACGACCTGAAGGGCCATGTCGACTTCCTGGCGCAAAACGTGAAGACTGCGGACTTCGGTGACCCTGTGTTCGAGCCCTATGTCATCCGCGAGATCAACGGCGTCCCGGTCGCGATCATCGGCCAGGCCTTCCCCTATACGCCGGTTGCCAACCCGCGCTACATGATCCCCGACTGGACCTTCGGCATCGACGACCATCACCTGCAGCGGATGGTCCACGAAGTGCGTGCGAAGGGCGCGCAAGTCGTGGTGGTGCTCTCCCACAACGGCATGGACGTCGACCTCAAGCTGGCAAGCCGCGTCTCCGGGATCGACGCGATTCTCGGCGGCCATACCCACGATGGCGTGCCCCGTCCCGCCGTGGTCAAGAACGCGGGGGGACAGACGCTCGTCACGAACGCGGGCTCGAACGGCAAATTCCTCGCCGTGCTGGACTTCGACGTCCGGGATGGTGGCATCAAGGGTTACCAGTACCGCCTGCTGCCGGTGTTCTCCAACCTGTTGCCGGCCGATGCCGCGATGAGCGAACTCATCCGGAAGCATCGCGCGCCGTTCGAATCCAAGCTCAACGAAAAGCTCGCGGTCACCGAGGGCCTGCTCTACCGCCGAGGCAACTTCAACGGCACCTTCGATCAGGTGATCCTCAATGCCATGATGGCGGTCAAGGGCGCCGATCTCGCGTTCTCCCCGGGTTTCCGGTGGGGCACTTCGCTGCTGCCGGGCGAGCCCATCACCATGGAGGACGTCATGGATCAGACGGCGATCACCTATCCGTACAGCACCCTCACGGAAATGACGGGATCGCAGATCCACGCGACCATGGAAGACGTGTGCGACAACCTCTTCAATCCGGATCCGTACTACCAGCAAGGCGGCGATATGGTGCGGGTCGGCGGGCTCGAGTACACCTGCACCCCCGGCCAGACGATCGGCAAGCGCATCACCAACATGCGGCTGAACGGGAAACTGCTCGATCCGAACAAGACATACAAGGTCGCGGGCTGGGCGCCGGTTCACGAAGGCGCGACCGGCGAACCCATCTGGGATGTCGTCGCGGGCTACCTGCGGGACAAGAAGGTGATCGAGCCGGTGAAGCTCAATACGCCAAGCCTGATCGGCGAGAAAGGCAACCCCGGATTGGCGTAAGCGCGCCTGACCTTGCGGCATCGCTGGGAGGCAATGTTATTGGACCTCCCGGCGGAGCCCCTGCGGCCTCCTGCCGAAAGCGAGCGCACACGGCCTCGCCCGCACCACGTGCCGGACTTGCGCTCCGGGCATCCGCTGACGGTGACTTTCTCAGGGAGCACGACGAGCCTGCGCAAAAGCTGAACGAATTCCCAGGTTCTGGACGCACCGCCCCTTGCCGCCATTGTCTGCCATCGTCCCGAGGGCAGCACTCGCACCGGCCTATCGCATCGCGATAAGCCGCGCCATCCCACGCAACGTCTCCGCCCGCGCCTGGCAATTCCCGGAGGCAAGCCGGCTGGATCACGCATCCGGTGCATGCGCGACGGGAACATAATCGTCACGAATCTGCGCGAAGTCGGCACGCAGCCCCCCGCGAACACGGGGGTTGGCAAGCGGCGCATTGAGTATCCCCGTCAGCTCCGCGCCCGGGAGCTTGCAGTATCCCTTCGCCTGACAATCGCCCAAGGCGATCAGCGCGCTCGTATTGCTCGCCCAGGGCGCAGCCCGGAGCAGGCGGGTTTTCAGCTCCGAGATCCAGGCAGGCTGGGGGCTGCCACCCGACTCGTAACTCAGCATGATGAGGGCCACCAGCGCCTCGGCGTCCCCGCTTCGCACATCGACCGAACGCTGAAGATACCGGTACGCGAGGCGCAACTCCTCATGGCGCCTATTGTGCACATACTCGTCGAAGTACTGGCGCCCCAGCTCGTAGTTGGCCCGCACCGAAAGGGGGTGGTGGCGCGCCTCGGCCTGCGCAAGCTTCAACGGGCTCGCCCACTGCCCTGCCCGTACCCAGGTGGTGCCGGCAAGGAACATGATGAAGGCGATGGCCAGGACAATCCTGGCACGCACCAGAAGCGCCAGCGTCCTGGGATGGAACAGGTAGTAGAACGCGGCAAAGAGGATCCCATACATGGGAAGGTAGTTGCGGTGCTCGAAGACGAGTTCGAGCGGAATGAACGTCGATTCCATCGCGTGCCCGACGAAGAACCAGAGCAGTCCGAAGGCCAGGATCGGGGCGCGCTTCAGGGACGCGAGCGCGACTCCCAGCAAGCCCGCCAAGCCGGCGATCGCCCAAAACGTCGCCGGGGGATTGAAAAGGCCTTTGGAAATCACGTAATCGTCGTGGAAAATCCCCATCACGGAAAGATCGGGGGCGAACATGAGCCGCAGGTAGAACCAGAGGACCCTGGGCTCGGTCATGAGACGTTCCTGGAGGGTGAAGGAGCGCCCGACGTAGCCGGCGGTCAACCATTCGGGGCGCAGGAGCAAGAACGCCGCCAGCGCGCACAAGGGCAACAAGAGGAACAGTGCGTAGAACCCGTACAGGAAGCGCCGCGCGCCGGCCCCGGGGGTCTCAAACCGAAAGAAGGTGACCTCAATCACGGCGAGGAACGCGGGCAGCAGGGCACCATTTTCCTTGGTGAGCGTGGCCATGAGCCCCAGCACAAGAAATCCGGCCAAGAGAATCGCCAGTCCACCCTTCTTGCCCGCATTGATCCGCAGCCTGCCCCACACGTAAGTAATGACCGCGCACACGGTGAAGAACGCCGCGAGACTCGCCATTCGCTGGACAATGTACAGGACGCCGGTCAGATTGAGGGGATGAAGGAGCCATGCCGCCGAAATGGCGACGGGAAGCCAGCGCTCATAGCCCTCGGACAACCCGCCGGGCACGCGTTCGCGGTACGCACGAAGGAGCAAGCGTGTGAGCCCCCACAGGGCGAGCCCGGTCAGGAGATGAATGGCGAGATTCGTTTCCTTGAAATACAGCGGATTGAGATGCCCGAAGTAGTAATTGATGGCGAAGCTGATCGATGCGATCGGGCGCTTCAGGGGACCCGCATCACCGGACATGGCGGCATGATAAAGGTTCGACCAATCGAGCCGGGTGATGTGCAGTCCACGCTCGTCGACGATGCTTGTATAGTCGTCGAGTTCGAAGCCGCCAAAAAGGCCTCGAAAGTAGGCGGCTATCGTACTGAAGATTGTTAAGAGCAATATGGCGAACGGCGCGTATCGGCTTCTGAGCATGTAAAATATCGGAAAATCCATCGCAGGCACTGGGCAGGCAGTATACCACCTAGGGATTCTCTGATTAACCTGTCATCGAGACCGGCTGGACACGCGTTGAATGGATAACGTCACGACAGGGATAAGAACGATGAAACAACTGACCCTTGCCTCGGCCAATGACACGGCCAAAAAGAAGACCACGCGGCGCGAGAAATTCCTCGCCCAGATGGACGCGGTAACGTCGTGGGCAAGGCTGGTTGCCGTGATCGAACCGCACTATCCGAAGGCCTGCGCCAAGGGTGCCGCCCGACGCTCGGACTGAACCAGATGTTGCGGGTGTACTGACTGCAACAGTGGTTTTCGCTGTCCGATCCGGCCATGGAGGAGGCGCTCTACGACATGGGATCGAAGCGCCGTTTCGTCGGCATCGAGTTGAACGAGGATGCCATCCTGGACGAGACCACCATCCTCGAGTTCCGCCACCTGCTCGAATGCCACGGCCTGACGGATAGGATCTTCTCCGAGGTCAACGCACTGGTCAGGGAGCGGGGTCTTCTGCTGCGGGAAGGCACGCTGGTGGATGCGACGCTGATCAATGCACCATCATCGACCAAGAGCGCCAGCGGCACCCGCGACCCGGAGATGTCGCAGACCAGGAAGGGCAACCAGTGGTACTTCGGCATGAAGGCGCACATCGGGGTCCACGCCGACAGCGGCCTGGTGCACACCCTCCTGGGCACCACGGCGAGGACGGCGGACATAGCGGTGTTCGATGAACTGCTGCATGGGGATGAAGAAGGGGTGAGCGCCGACCGGGGCTACGACTACCCGCAGGCGCGCGAGTGAAGTGGACCCCACTGTCAAGACAAAACTGTGCCGAGTTTAAGCTGGTGCGCACTCATCACATGCAGCTGGCCGCGGCACGCCGCTTGAAGCGGGTCACGGGATATGCGAGACTTCCGTTCGGGCTGTTCCATTTCGGTCGAGCTTTGCCTTCAGCCTCTGCTCCCAGCAGTATGGGCGAGAACATGCCGGACCAGCATTGAGGGAAGCCCTCGGCGCCGCCGAGGGAATCGTGCAAATGCTCCCGAATCCTGACAACACCAATAGGCTCAAGATGGAACCGACCGTGGCTAGCAGGGTGATGAAAAACTTTTCAATTTTCGTTTTTGGCCCTGATTTACGACCTTCGGTGACTAGTCGAGGGCTTTGCGACAATTGCAAATCAGTGGATTACAAACATACCGCGTGCAACAAGCTGGCGGACTCGGGTGACTTTGCGAGTTTTTCATCAGCCTGCTAGTCGCCGACACCCATATGCCATCGGACGCGTCACTGGTATCGGGCGTTTTGGCTCGTGGCTTACCTGCAACCGTCGGGAGAGCCACAAGACACGTCGTAGCGTTACTGAGACCAGGGCGCAGGTTCCCCGTGTGTGTGGCAATGCTGGCGCCTGTGCCGCAGCGGTGTCCCCGACTCATTCACGACATATTGACGGTTGAGGCTAACCTTTGAAAGCCCTATTCGAGCTCGCAAAAGCCGCCCCAACCTCTGGCATGTGTCCCGGATTGCGACGTGCCCCGGCTATAGGTTGCCCACTGACAACGTCGTGCAGCAACATTAGCCATGCACCAAGTGTGGCTATAGCTTATCGGTACCGCCTATCACCCCGATTGTCGTACGATACCGATCTCGCCACCGTGTACATTTCTGGTCAGACGACGCATAGGGCACGACCACGTGGCAAAATTCTGACTGAACAAACGGACCCAAAATGACGAGTCGTGATCCAATTTACGTCACCCGGCCATACCTCCCGAGCCTGGATGCCTTTATTCCTTATCTCAAGAACATTTGGCAGAGCAAGATCCTCACCAACTCTGGCCCATATCACCAACAATTGGAGCAAAGACTCTGCAAACACCTAGGGGTCGAATATATTTCGCTGTTCACGAATGGCACGATAGCGCTGCTGACAGCCATCCAAGCGCTTGGGCTATCCGGAGAAGTGATCACTACGCCATACTCCTTCGTAGCCACGTCACATTCCCTCCTATGGAACGGGCTCCAGCCGGTGTTTGTGGACATTGACCCATCCACCTTCAACCTTGATCCATCGAAGATCGAGGGGGCTATTACGCGTGATACGACCGCAATTCTTCCCGTTCATTGCTATGGCAATCCATGTGATGTCGAAGCGATCAGCCAAATAGCGAGCCGGCATAATCTCCGCGTGGTCTACGATGCCGCACATGCATTTGGAGTAAATTATCGAGGAACGAGCCTTCTGTCGCATGGAGACCTTTCAATATTGAGTTTTCACGCGACAAAGGTTTTCAATACATTCGAAGGCGGCGCCATCGTCTGTCACGATAAAGAAACGAAGCATCGAATAGACCAACTCAAAAACTTCGGCTTCGTCGACGAGGTGACTGTCTCGGACGTGGGTATCAACGGAAAAATGAGCGAGATCAATGCAGCCTTTGGGTTGTTGGAGCTTTCTTCCATTGAGGAAGCGCTTGCCGAACGCGAAAAGATCGACGCTCAATATCGCAGCGGCCTCGCGGGCATCAACGGACTAACGATCTACCGGAGGATATCGGATGCTCGCCCCAATTTCTCATATTTTCCTGTACTCGTGGATAACAGCTACCCGATCAGCAGGGATGACTTATACAATAAGCTAAAAGAGCAAGACATATACGCAAGACGCTATTTCTATCCCCTGATCAGCGAGTTTCCAATGTATCGCACACTGTCCAGTGCACGGGAAGAAAACTTGCCACGCGCAACACAGGTGGCCCGCCAGATTTTGTGTCTGCCAATTTATTCCGGGCTTTCGTCCAGTGATGTCCATCGCATCATCAGCCTGATCAGAGACGTCTAGATGTCATACTTAACGTGCTCCGAGCTTGAGAAAATAGGATTCAAGTCCATAGGCCGCGACGCGCGGCTATCAAGTCGCGCGTCCTTTTATAACGCCGGGAACATTGAGATCGGCGATAACGTTCGCATTGATGATTTCTGTGTCTTGTCAGCAGGTCCCGGAGGAATAAAAATCGCTAATAATGTCCATATTGCAGTATTTTCATCGCTGATCGGCCGAGACACGATATTGTTGTCAGAGTTTTGCAACTTGTCATCGCGCGTGTCCATATATTCCAGCAATGACGACTATTCCGGCACGACGATGACCAACCCGACCATCCCCGAGGCGTTCACGGGCGTCGCTCATGCGCCAGTTTTCTTGCGCAAGCATGTCATTGTAGGCTCGGGCTCCGTGATTCTCCCTGGGGTCACTCTGGACGAGGGGGTGGCAATCGGTGCACTCAGCCTAGTAAAGGATAACTGCCACCCTTTCGGAATCTATGCCGGTTGCCCAGCGCGCTTCATTCGGGAACGAAAGCGCGACCTGCTCACGCTTGAGGAAACCTTCCGACAGACGCTTGAATAGCCTCATCAGAAAGTCGTGTAACCTGCCTAGGCTCCCGCCCGTTGGTTCTTTAAGATCCCCCCTTTGGAGAAGTCGTGATTCGCATCGTTCAGAAGACGGGGGTCACCTCAACCAAGATGCGAAAGTCCGCCGCATCGACGTAAATGCGATTTCCATTACATTCAGCGCAATTACGGCCAAACCAATCGATTTTATGGCCGAGATTGCCGCCCTTACCTTGAAATAGTTGGCATTATCGCAATCCTTGACTCGCGAGTAGTAGGCCGCTAGCGCAGAGCGCGTGTAGAATGCCATATCTAATTTGGTTCTGCGCGATTTTGCTGAGAATACTCCGCCAGCATGCAACCGGTATCTTGCGGGAGTGATGGCGTCGATGTATTTCCCTTTCCCATAATGGCCCAGCAAGGACCATAGGCAGAGATCACCAAAACGTGCTGCGGCCAGTTCCGGTGGAAACTCTCTGACCACGTTGCGAAAGCAGGTAGTCAGGGTGAAAAGCGGAGTAGCGTGTTGAAGCTCAAGGGCGGACAAATCACGCCGCGCCCCTTTGAAATCGATGTCGACATCGCCGTGCTCATCGAAGGGCTGTGAGCGATGGTAGGTGATGACATATTCGGGATGCTCCTCCAGGAAACGCCCCTGTGTCTCGAGCTTCGATGGGTCCGTCCAATAGTCATCGCCCTCGCAGTAGGCGACGTATTCCCCTCTCGTGTGCGAGAGCGCCAATGAGACAACGCGCTCGCCCTGCGAGAACTGATTGCGTTCATTGACAATATGTCTAATCAAGCGGGGATAACGCTCGCGATAGCGCTCGACGATCGCGGTCGTTTCATCGGTCGAAGCGTCGTTGTAGACGACGATCTCGAACGGAAACGAGGTCTCTTGCATCAAGAAGCCCTCGAGGGCTTGGGCAATGTAAGGCGCGTGATTGAATGTCAAGCAAAGAACCGTGATAACGGGCTTTTCGGTCCCTTGCCACTCCGCCATGATCTGCGACTCTGTGCGTTCAGCCATGAGCCGTTCCGATTCTAGTAAGGACTCTCAAGAGGTAAGGCCGGCATACGCTCGACGCCATGGCACTCATTACGAGCATGCCGAAGGCTAAACTCGCCAGAACAAGCATGACCTCGAAACGGCCCGCACCCACCAACATGTGCCTCACGGTACCCGCGAGTACCGCAGAAATTCCTGAAGCGATCGCAATAGGCCCAATGTCTTGCAGAAGCCACTTTTTGTGTATCCCGGGCGCAAAAATGCGGTGAACGATTGGTGACCAGACCACGAATGAGACTGTCCGAAGGATGAACCACGCGAGCGCCGCGCCATAGGCCCCAAAATGATAGGCCGCAAACACGATGACCGGAGTCTGGATCACCACATCCACGGTCGACGTCATCACATGGAAAGCGACCTTCCCATGTGCGTATTGCAGATAATACTGAAAAGCATTGAGCGCCAACACCGCATTGCCGAGAGCCAGCCATACCAGCATTGGCGCTGCCCAACGGGCCGCTTGGTGATCTCCCGTCCAAGCAAAGATCACGTCCCGCGGGAGCATAGCCACGAGCGCGGAGAGCGGGAGGACGACGACGGCAACAATTTGCGTCGATTGCCGATAGAGGGCCAGCATGGACTCACCCTGTCCTTGCGCAAGCAACCAGGTCATGCGAGGCAGAACAGCCGTACTCACCGGACCAGCCAAGGTAATGAGCCCGCCGGCAATAAGCGCAACAAGGGCAAAATAACCATATTCCCACAGAGGAAGCACATGGGACAGAATCAGCTTATCGGCTTGCGTCAGCACGATCCATACAAGAGCGGCATACGCCGTTCCAGCAGCAAAAGGCAGGATCTGGGTCAAAGGCGCGAGAGAAAGCGCTTGCTTCTGTTCCCGCGTACGTGGAAGCAATCGATGTAGGCCATAGTTCAACAGGGCTGTCTCACCCAAGCTGACGCCTACCTCATAGCCAAAGAAGTAACGCGGGTCATGCGTAACCCAGACCAACAGCATTAATGCGCCAAAATAGCGGAACGTGGCAATGACCATGTTGGCACCGTTTAGCCATACTTGGCGTTCCATCCCCTGGATGGCGCTTCGATAGAAAGCCGCCAACCAACGAAGACTCGCCGCAAGTCCCATGAGCATCACACATTCCGTCACCTCGCTTAAGGCCAAATGCCGGAAATGCAGCCAGTGGGCTGCAATCCAAGGACTTACGTTCCAAACAATGATGCTAGACAAAGCCGCAAGGCCAATAAACAAGGACTCGATCGCACGCACAAGTGCTCCCGTCTCGCGGTAGGCCGCATCCGAAAGTCCCCGCGCGTGGGAAATCTGCCGCGCTGCCGCAGGTGATAGCCCCATATCGAGCATGCGAAGCCACGATTGCAACATCACAAAGAAGCCGACCAACCCATACGCTTCTGCGCCAAGTTCGCGCAAATACAACGGCAACATGATCAATGCAATCGTCGCCACATAGGTTTGGCCGACGAAGTTAGCGGCGGTGTTCGTTCTAACAGCCATAGCAGTTCAGCAACTGGACCTTTCCGGGAAAGAACAACATGCACCGCACGCGCCGCGATCGGGCACCATGTACTGCCCGCCTGCTATCATTTGCTCACCACATACAGAATACTTGTGCGCTTTAACCCCAGCCTGTGAAAAGCCTCTTCCCCGAAATGCTGTACCCCCAGTTCTTCGAGATGAAAGCCGTGGCTCCTAATCTTATTGGTATAGTCGTTGTGCGCATAAAGTCTTACGTGGTCGTTCTGGCCATAAAGGCGCCAACGATCAGCCTCATTGGTGGCGCCAGGATTCTCTACCGTCTTCGCTAATCCCACGACGATGGGCGCCATCAGAATGCCGCATCCGCCACACCTGGTAATCCTATACAGTTCCTTAATTGCCTGGTCGTCATTAGGCACGTGCTCCAGGACGTGACTGCAAACGAAAAAGTCAAAACGTTGGTCTTCAAAAGGCAAGTCCATCATATCCGCTTTGAAGTCAACGCCACGCATCCAGAGATCGGCCGTCTTATAGTCGAACAGTCCAAAACGGCTTAGTTTCCTCGATAAGGGAGCCTCGGGTGCGAAATGAATCGCACTCATTCCCGGCGAGAAGCGTCCTTTCTCGATTTCCTGGTCCATCCAGAGTGCGTATAGGCGTTCGCGGTCACTTGCACCACAATTGGTACACGTATAGGTCTCAATTGGCGTCATCTCCCACTTGCCGTGATGCGCGTGCCCATAGCGGCGCGCATTCTTCTCGTAGAATGCCGGCAAAGGGGCAAAGGACACCGGGTCTCCACCGCATACAGGGCACCACCCGAAGGCCTCTGAACACTTCCCAATATTTGCAATCTTTCGCCGCAGTTTGCCAAACACAGCCACATCCCCTTGTGATTCCAGACGCCAAATCTGGTCAGAGTAACCCTCTTTCGATCAACGACCGCGAACGGGCGGATTACGCAAGAACTCAACTGAGAACCCCAAAACCTCTGGAGCACACGGGAAAATCTGCCTCACCGCTCTCGCCTTTCGTCCGCCTTCGTCATCGTTCTGGCTTGCGAAGGCCGTCTCGCACCCCGCGCCACATCTGACGCCATTGCTCCACACGCTCTGTGTCGAACATCCCATGGATGCCAGCAACTAAGAGCAACTTGGCCACGGCCCAACTTTTCCATACGACGAGCACTTCAGATCGGCGGATTAGAAAAATTGCATTCCGAAACAGAAAATAATGCCGTCTCGGCGCGCGTGCTGGCCAAATACGCCACCCAAGAAGCCAGAATCGCACACTGGCTTGTCCCATGCGATGCTTAAATACGGCATTAGGAATTCCGAATAGCCCATACCCCGCAGCCAGAACCCGAAACGACCACGCAGTATCGACGTGGTCGATGAAAAACGCCTCGTCCAAACCGCCGAGCGATTGAAACAAGTCAATAGGAACAAGGGTGCCGCTTCCGTTTAGATTGGCGCACGGCACTGCATCAGTCATGCCTTGCCTAGGGTATACACGCCTCCAGCGCCAGCGTGTCGCTTGGTGAAAACCATGCTCCAGATTCGTGGTGGCATCGACTAGTGTCGGCCCGACGCACCCGACACGAAGCCCTCGTTCGGTCAGAGTCTCAAATGCCTTGACGAGAGTGTGAATACTGCCCGGCTGGGGCTCGCTGTCCTGGTCCAAAAGGAGCACGAACCGTAGGTTGGGATCGTGCTCGCGTAGGAGAGAAACCCCAAGGTTAAGTGCAGCGGCAAGACCAATATTCTCCGCATTCCATACCAGTCTTGCGTTATGCGTCTGCCCAACAAGCGATTTAATTTGCTCGCGTATTTTCGAGTCGGACGCATTGTCAATAATGAGCTTGAAGCTTTCTGGCGGCAATACGGCAAGCTGACTTTTCAGCAGGGCAAGGTCGGGGTTAAAGGTGACCGTGATGGTTGAAACGTCCGACAGATCGCGGTTAATCTGCATTGTTTGTGCAACTAGTCCTAAATTTTAGCCGACAGACCATTCAAACAGCCGCTCACACGTAACAGGTTTCGCGTCCCAGACATTCAATAGCCAACAATAGTGCCAGAGCACAGAAATCGATTGGCGACACCGTACCATGACTACAAGCCTTGCGCGAACAGCAATGAAGTACCGTGCCGCGGTCGTATTTTACGCGAATTCAGCACAGATTTCTGCGATTACCGCAATCGCGTTCGACCGCTTTCCCGTGATGCAGATGTATAGCAAGGTGCGGTGTTCCAAGGTGCGCAAGGCGGACGAGGAAGGGCAAGCGAGACTCAAGGGTTCGACCTACCTGCTGCTGAAGAACCGCGACCAACTGGGCGAAGATCAACATCGTATCCACGCTCAAGGGGTAGCCGCAGGCGACCTGGCGCGATCCACCGTCCGTCGAGGCCATGCATGTGCGTATTGAGGACTGGTGCGGCCTGGCGTAAGCCAGCAAGATCGCGCCGCTCAAATCGTTCAGCGAGACGATACGCAGTCACGCCGAGGGGCAACTATGCGGCCTACCCAGTCACCAGCGCCGTCATTGAGGGGGGCAACGTCGGCATCGGCCTGATCCGCAAGCGGGCCAGGGGCCTATTGGACACCGAGCACTTCAAGCTCAAAATACGGCAGCCCAACCGGCCCGACACGGCCGAGCCCTTCTACCCATTACCCAGGCCGAGTTGCCCGTAGCAAAGGGGCCTCGGAAAACGACAAAACTACCGTATAAAATCGACGAAGGACCAAATGTTGCATGCTCCTCGCGGCGACGCGATGAATACCTATGCAACACGACGGCCGCACTGCGATCCACGATTGCGCATAATCTTCGGACGAAATATGCCAGCCAAATGTTGACGGCACGCCCAGCCCACATTAGACTCCACAGTCGCGGGGCGAAGCTTCCCATTGCTATAAGAATTCAAAAAGTGATTCCTCGCCGGCGTACAAAAAAATGTCGGAAAGGTGTTCCTCCGGCCCCAAGTTAGCCTGCGTTGCAGCTGCTGCGAGTCCATCTGCCTTCATGGATAAAACATTGAGGTCTTCTCTGGCCAACGGAGTCTTGGCGCGTTATTTCATCGTCGGCGCTTGTGCAGCCGCTGTGGATATCGGAGTGTTTCTTCTCCTCGCGACACTAGCCGGTGTCGGCTATCTTTGGGCGGCAACGATCAGCTTCGTTCTCGGAACCCTGGTCAATTACTGGCTCAGCATTGCGTATGCCTTCCGGAACGCCAACAAATACTCTCGACATGTAGAAATCGTATTCATTTATCTGGTCAGTGGCATCGGACTTGGATTGCATCAGGCCATTCTCTTCGGACTGGTTGCCAAAGCGGGGATGGCGCTGTTGCCCGCAAAGCTGGGTGCAACGGGAGTGGTGTTCATCTGGAACTACTGGTCTAGAAAGCAATTTATTTTCGCCAAGCCGGGAGCCGCCAGGGCGTGACCCATAAACTATCCGTCGTGGTGCCCTGCTACAACGAACAGGCCACCATAGAACAACTGATCGCGGCCGTCAGACATGCCCCTGTTGAGAATATTGAGCTCATCGTCGTTAATGACGCCTCGACGGACGGTGTCCGCGCCCTCTTGGAAGGAACGCTTCGCGATCAGATTGATGTTTTGGTTCACCACGAAGTCAACCAAGGCAAGGGGGCGGCATTGCGCACGGGCATCCAGCATGCCACCGGCGACTTCGTGATCATTCAGGATGCAGACCTGGAATACGACCCACAGGACTATCCCAAGCTACTGAAGCCGCTGCTCGACGGCAAGGCTGACGTCGTGTTCGGCAGCCGATTCCTGGGGGGCGAGTGCCATCGCGTCCTCTACTTCTGGCACTCGATGGGCAACAAGTTTCTCACCCTTTGCTCGAATATCTTCAGCGATCTCAACCTCACCGACATGGAAACCTGTTACAAGGTGTTCCGGCGGGCGGTCATTCAAAGCATTTCCATTCGGGAGAATCGCTTCGGCTTTGAACCCGAGGTGACATTGAAGGTGTCCCGAATCCCGGGAATACGAGTCTACGAAGTCGGCATCTCCTATTCCGGCCGGACGTATCGCGAGGGCAAGAAGATCGGCTGGAAAGACGGCATCCGCGCTATTTATTGCATCCTCAAATACGGACTGTTGCGCCATGATTGAGTTATTCGGGAAACGCCCGACCCGCCTTCTGTCCGCTTCGGATCTTTGGGCATTACTCGCTTGGCTCATCCTTGCCGCGGGCTATTATGTGTGGACATGGAGCCCTGTCCTCGCCAACTTCGGCGGAGACAACGCTGTCTATCTCATGACGGCCGAATCGTATTCTCCCTATTTTAGCCATGGTCCGGTGGCGCAATTCTTCGCCAGCCATAGCCAATACCCCCCACTGTTCCCATTCATGCTGGCGATTCTTGGCGGCGGCAAGAGTCTCCTGGTCTCGCATCTGATCACCACCACATTTCTCGTTGCGGCACTACCCGTCTTTTACGTTCTGCTTAAAACCCAAGAGCTTGGCAAATGGAAATCGCTAGCGCTCGTGGCCCTTTTCGCGCTTCTGCCTGGCACATACATGGAGGCGCTCGACATTTTGAGCGAGAACCTGTACCTCTTGTTCACGCTGACGGCCTTGCTTTGCGTTTCGCTCGCGGACACCACGTCGAGCCGCGGGTGGCTTTGGGCCGCAGCCGTATCCATTGCAGCCGCGTGTCTCACGCGAAGCGCCGGAGTGGCCCTTGCAGTGGCCTTCGGGCTTTATCTTTGGGCAAGCAAGACGCCGAGGAAGACGGCCCTGTTTGGAGCGGCGATCCTGCCCATGTTCGCCTGGCAAGCAGTTGGACAGGGCTCGGGCCGCGCCAACTATTACAGATCGCTTGTGCAGACGTTCTCCCACCATCCGCTGCAAGCCCTGCAGAACCAGATGAGCGTCGAAATGCATGCGCTTGGCTATGGATGGCTCGCAAATTTCATCGATGCCCGATACGCGATCTGGGCGATTGCCCTCATAGGGCTACTGTGTCTCGCCGGGACACTCCACCGCCTGATCCAGAAAAAGATCGATGGGTTCTACATCGCGCTGTACCTCGCGCTCATCTTGATTTGGCCGTTTCCCGATGAGGCTACCCGTTTCGCATTCGTGATCGTGCCTATCCTGCTCATGCAGGGCACGCTGCTCGCCACCAACCTCGCGCGCGCCGCATCGGCGAAGACACCTCTGGCCGGCTTGTTGCCCGCGGTCGTTCTCCTCGTACCCGCCCTGCTGGTTGCCCCAACGGTCGGTCTGACGATCCAGCGTTTCCAAACGCCCCTTCCGCCAAATCTGGAACCCTATAAGCATACGCCGGGTTGGTACGCGGCAGATCCACGCGAAGCAGTCGATCATATCCAATTCAATGCCGGTTTCGAAGGCTCGTTCATGGCTGTCAAACAAGCTGTCCCCGCCCATGCCTGCATTTTCTCCATCAAGCCATCGATTGTCAGCTATCTTTCCGGGCGCATGAGCGTTTCACCGCCTGTAGGAAGTACAAATGCGGGTGAATTCAGTACTGGCCTTCGCAAAGCGGGTTGCAGATACGTCTATTTTGCCCCATTCGCCAGCCCGACGTTTCCGCAGCCGTTCTATCCTGCCGCAAGGCTCGGCAATACGGTCAAGGTGGTCGCGGATTATCAGATCGGCCACGAAAAGAACGGCATGATTGGCCTGGTAGGTGTCCTGGGCGAACTCACGCGCTAGCGGAGGTCCGACCTCAGGTCTGTGATGCGATCGCGCGTCGACATGGCCCCAGACATCGCGCTCGCTTGAGATCAACCCGGTTCACGATCGATGTGCCAAGCGATAGATCAGCGTCGGGACGATCGGGCTCATGCGGTCGAGGACGGAATCCGGCAGTTTGGCAGCCAGTGCCGCAACGCGCCCTTGGCCCCCTTCCTTCCAATGCCAGCGTCTCACTGAGCGCCCGGGTGCAAAGGTTTTGGTAGGCAAAACCAGCCCTTCCAAGAAGCGCTTCCAGGGCGTGAAGTGGCAGCGGTTCGCAGTCATAATGCGATCCTCGTCCCATCAGACGCACATAAGGGCTGCGCAGAGCCCGTGGCAGCCAGCTTATTGATCCGGCTAGGTGAAGTTTGAAGTTGTCATGCTGCATATTTCACACGCGGATCCTGGAAATATTTTTTGACGCGCTCAGGCGTCTGCTCCAATGTTTCCATGTGCTCGACTGCGGCGGCTTTCAACTTGGCTTTGGTGCGCGCCGGGACTCTTGAACCCATGGCCTGCTTCAGGTCGGCGTTGAGCCGCTCTTCCGGGTTCAGCTCGGGGCTGTAGCTTGGGAGATAGAACAATTCAATCCTGTCCTTGCGCTCTTCCACCCAGGTCTTGACCGGCTTACTGTGATGGACCCGTAGGTTGTTGTCGAGAATCAAGAACACCTTGCGGCCCGCATCCTTGATCAAAGCCTCCAGAAATTCAATCAGCTTGTCCGCGTTGAACGCCTCGTCGATGATCATCCACCGGGTCTTGCCTTGGTTGGTGACCGTGGCGATCATCGATAATTTCTGGCGTGTGCCGCCCACGGTATAGGTCACGGGCGTTTTGCCAACGGGGGCGTAGCAGCGTCCACGCACATCGGTATTGACCAGCGCCGTTTCGTCGCCCCAGTGAATCTCGCCACCTTCGTCCTTGGCGCGTTGTTCAATGGCCGGGGATTCCTCGTCCAGCCACTTCTTGACCGCCTCAGGACGTTGCTCGTAGGCCTTCTTGATCGGTTTCTGCGGGGTGAAACCCCAGCGTTTGAGGTAGTTGCCAACCCCACGGACAGAAAGTTTGATCTTGCATTCGCGCTCGATCAGTTCCATGACAGCTGCCGGGTTCCACAGAGCGAATTCCATCTTCAGTTGTTCCGGTCGCTTATCGCAGATGATTTGCCGGATGGATCGCTCTTGCGCTTCGGTCAGCTGGCGGCCCTCACCCCTACGCCTGCCCCGTGAGGCACGGTTTGATCGCGGCGAGCCCGCCCCGTTCGTACCGATCAATGGCGCCGCGCACCGTCGGGTACGTAAGCCCCGTCAACTCCACGATGCGCATCACACCAACCCCTTTGCGATGCAGTCGCACGACTTGCTTGCGGCGCTCGTGCAACCGCTCCAATGTCTGAAATCTTGCGTCTTCTTTATCCATGCACATCAGACCAAGTCGCGCACATAAAGTTCAAACTTTATCGTACCGTGTCAATAGAAACGCGAGTTTGAAGTGCGGCTCGACGAGCATCCAGCGGTTTGGAACGGCCAGGTATGCCGTCGCATCGTCCCGCATGACCCTGCGCCTCGGACAAGAGGAGAGCATGCGGCTGCCGCGCCGGTGCTCGCTGACTCATGAAAAGGATTCCCGGGCCATGCGCCAGTTGGCCGTTTTCTCAGGCCTCATCCTTCCGCGCACGCCGCGACGATGCAAGGCAAGCAAGCTCATCGTCCCCAGGAGGCTGGATCAACGGACAAGTGGAGCAATGATACTCCGCAAACGTTCGCCGAACTTGTCCCACGAGAACGATGCCGCAAATTCTCGTGCAGACGCCGGTGCAATCTCCATTGAATTATCCAGCACACGCACAATGGCATCGGCAAGCCCACGATAGTCCCCGGACGCGACCAGCCTTCCCGATATGCCCTCCCTGACAGCATCAGGAACGCCTCCCACCGCAAACCCGACCGTTGGCAGTCCATGGGACGCAGCTTCGACTGCGACCATGCCGAATCCTTCGACGTCATGCGGGCTCGCCAAGACGGGAAAGACCAGCATCTGACTCGCGGCGTACGCCTGGGACAGTTCGGCATCCTCGACTTCACCGAGCAGGAGAACGTGATTCTCCACCCCTGCGGAGCGCGCCGTGGCGCGGATCTTCTCCATCATGTTGCCAGTGCTTCCGGCAAGAGCCTGGGTGGCTTCGCCGCCGACAACGACCAGTAGAATGTCCGGCTTCCGGGCAACCAAGCCAGGCATGCAGCGCTCGACAAACTCCAACACCCCCTTGCGCGCGGTCAAGCGCCCAACGATCAAGAGTATCGGTCGTGTGCCCGCGCGAATATGGTCCCGGAAGGATTGCCCATCTGGGACATCATCGGCTTCAGGGAGGCTGACGCCAGGATTTAGCACATGGATCCGAGATTCTTGCACACGGCATTGCCGGGCCAGCATCGCCGTATGGCGGCTGTTGGCGATGACTGCATCGCAACTTCGAATGGCGGGCAGAAAGCCATAGTGGTACAAAAGGTGCGGCGCAACCAAATCAAGCCCATGCACATAGGTCATTGCGGGCACACCCAGCCGCCTGGCTGCGGCCCATGCGGCTGGCGCCGTCACGCCGCTGCCGGAAAAGACGAGATCCGGACGCTCTCGCCCGGCAAGGGCAAACGTCCTGGCCATGCACATCGGCACGAAGCGCCAAAGCGGTCGGGCAGGAAAAGAAACATGGCGTGTCCCGGGAGCCAGATGCGCGGCGCAGCCATGCGGACCCGACACGGACACTTCGAACGCCTTTTGCAGTTCAAGGTAGACGTGGTAGTTGAGCCGCTCCATGCCCCCCGTCAATGGCGGAAAGTTACGCGTTACCAGGAGTATCTTGGCCACGTGAGCCGTCCATCAACCCGTCATGAGGCGCACGATGCGCCGCGCAAGCAAAGCCCTGGCATCGATGGGCTCAATCCTCGCTGCCTTTATAATTCAGCGTGGTGATCTGCTCAGAAATCAGCGACATGAGGAAGATCAGGACCGACGTGATAAAGAGCAGCGCCGACATATTGGTGAAACGATGCATGGTCACGAAGGTATAAACGTAATACCCGAGGCCCGTCACGAAGAATCCCGCGCTGATGGGCAGGAAAAGCTTCAGCGGGGAATATAGGGTCCCGATCTTGAAGATGATGAGCAGGAAGCGGATCCCATCCCTGAAAATGCGCAGATGGCTCTTGCCCAACCGCTTCGGCGCAAAAATCGGGACATAGGCGACCGGGAAACCCGCACGGAAGAAGCTCATGGTGATCGTCGTGGGATACGAAAATCCATTCGGAAGCAGATAAAGAAATTTCCGGAATTTTCTTGCATCAACTGCGCGAAATCCCGAGGTGAGGTCCTCCACGGGCTTGCCCACCATCCAGCTGGCCAAGCGATTGTATAATCCATTGGCCGCGGCGCGATGCACCCCCGCCTGAGAATTCGAAGTGCGCGCCCCGACCACCATATCGAAACCGGAGGCGAGCGTCTCGATGAGGCGCGGAATATCAGCCGGCTGATGCTGCCCGTCGGCATCCATGAATACGTAGGTATCCCCCTTGGCGGTGCGTGCCCCGGTCTTCACGGCCGCCCCGTTGCCCATGCTGTAGGGGTGCGAGACCACGCTAATCCCATGTTCTTGGCACACAGCAACCGTATCGTCGATCGAGCCGTCGTCGACGACGAGAATTTCTGCTTCGGGTACCTGCTTGCGCAGTTCGGGCAACAATCGCCTGAGCGAGGCCGCCTCATTTTTCGAAGGAAGGATAATGCTCAGCATCTTCTGTCTTTACAACGGAGGTAAAAGCCGGTGCGCGTCTGCGTCCTTTGCGCCAATTGCCCGCCAGTGAGATCGGGTCAGCAAGATCCAGACTCCGTTGAGCGAACACCCGGGCGGGGCCTCTAGCCAGATCAATCGCTATTTGTGGGCAGCGGGAGGCTTGCGTTGGGAAACCGCGCGCGGCGTGGCGGGATGTTTATCGGCAGCCTGCAGATCCCCCTCAATAATCTTACGCAGCCGCTCAATCTGGCGCGGATAATAATCGATATGGGCAAGCCACATAGCGCGCAGGTACCCTACCCCCCATTTTCCGGCTTCTGGTGAGCTCGGACGCGGAAACTCATCAATCACCTGAAGCGCGAGTGCCGGTTGGTGCGCGCTCGCCAAAAACGCCGCATCGGTTAAGATCCCCTGATAGGAGGGGGCTTCTGCAAGGGCGCGCCTGAAGTCATCGAACGCCTGCATCGCGTTCCCCTTGGACAACACGTACAATCCTCGCTGCTCATATAGCTCGCGCCGCCAGTCCGGAATGGTCGCCGTGGCCGGACTCGCAAGACCTGACGAAACAGCTCTCTCAAAAAGATGAACGCCGGCAGAACCGCAAGTCCCGCTTCGCAATCCGGTCAATAGCTCGTGCAGCTGGTAGCGCGTGACGTTGTCAGCGGCTCCCTGACTCCCAACATCGCTCACGAGCTCAGCCTGGAGACCATTCGACGGCACGCCTTGCGCGCATTGCGCGCCCAAGAGATCGATTTGCCCGAGTATATCATGCGGGTGTCGCTTCAATACATGTTGCAGCAACCGCTCTGCCTCCGCCGCATTCCCGGTCTTCATCCACAACTGCGCGAGGTATTCTGTAGCCAACGGCGAATCCGGATGTGCGCGATCCCAAGAAACCGCTGCCACGAATGTCGTTCCCCACAAATTGGCACGCGCCAATGTTTCGCCGCTCAGCAAACCCAAGATGGAACATACGGCTACAATCCGCACACGGCTCGACATCCGCGGCGTCTGCACGATCCAGCCAGCCAGCGGAAGGAACAAAAACGAGGCCGGCAGGTAATTGCGGTGCTCAAAATACAACTGCAACTGGATCCAGGTCGACTCGACCACGTGCCCGGCAAGAAAAAACATGATTGCGACGGCGAGCATCGGTTGACGGTTCCGGGAACGCTCTGCGCCGACAATAAGTCCCGCAATGACGAGCCAGCTCAGCATCGTGCTCGGGGGGGAAAAAAACCCTCGTGAGATCAGGATGTCATCGTGAAAGAGGCCACCATAATGCGGGCGCGGCACGAGCAGCATGGTCAAATATTGCACCACGATGCGCCCCTCGGTCAGCAACCGTTGTCCCGGCGTGAAATTGCGGCCTTCAGCGTTGCCAGCCACCAGCGCCGGCAGGAAGGTCGCGAGATAGCCTAGTATCAGGAGCGACGGCAGATATAGAAACAGCACACGCCAGACCCGCCATCCGTGCTGCCGTTCCTCTGGAATCGGCGCGTGAACGGCCAATGCGTAGCGTTCAAGCACCAAGATGAAGACGGGCAGAAGCGCGCCGTTTTCTTTGGAGAGTATGGCCAGGGCGCCGCAACCTACCAGCCCAAAAGTCATATAGGCATACCCTCGAGCAACGCGACCACGGATGAGCAGATGGCGTCCGTGCAAATAGCACATAAGCGCCAGAAATACGAAGGTTGCGGCTAAAAGCGTCATCCGCTGCACGACGTAGAGCGTCGTCGACACCCAGAACGGGTGCAGGAACCAGATTCCGGCTCCAATAACCGCCACCCATGCGGCGCGGGATGCCGCGACATTGAGCGCACGACAGAATTGCCACAGCACGGCACAGAGCAGCACACCGTTTAACGCATGGATTAGGATATTGGTGTACTTGAACGGAGCCGGGATGGATGGCCACGTATTGTCATCCAGCAAAAAGGCAGCCATTGAGACCGGACGCCCCAGGGGTCCGGAAAATCCCGACAACAGATACCTGATTAGATGGTGAAGATTGTCGATCGGGCCGTGCTCGCCGAGAAGCGCTAAGTTGCTGAAATCATCGAATAGGAAGGGGCCTCGGATACCAGGCCAGTAAACAGCAACAGCAACGACAATGACGATGACCAATAGCACCGAAGCGCCTAGGGTCTGCGTGTGTAGGTTAAGCCTATGACGCATGTCGCGCCCCTGGCATCCGCATGCGAGCACACTTTTCTAGCGAAGCCGTAAACGCGCGAATGGCACGGGTTTCAGAGCCAAGGTGATTGAGTTCACGGAGCCGCTCGATTCCGACCCGGGCCTGGGACAACTGCCCCATAGCCACTTGCAGGGAGATCAGATTTCGCCAATAGTCGGCATTCTGGGGATTTAGGGCCAGGGCGCGCTGCATTAATGCCAGTCCATTCGTATAGTCATGCGCGAAGTTAACCTCGTAATTAGCATCCAGCGTAACAAGATCCGCGCGATCCGGATTACCATCTACCGCGAGACCGAGAAGGGCCCCTAAGGAACGCGTGTCGTACGTGCAGATTTTCTTGAGCGAGCACTCGATCAATGCATACAGTGCGTTGACGTCCTGCGGAGACAGCGGGTGAGCCCGCACATCCCATGCCATGCGCGACCACCACGACGGCTGAACGGGCAATCTATTCTTGCTCGAAAGAATAATCTCCTCCGCCGGCGGTAAGAGGCCTGCACCTGGCAATTGGGCAGCACGCTCGAAGCTCCTCAAGGCATCGGAAAACTGCACGCTCTTCGGTGAGGGGGCGATCATCGCCAGCGTCGAACCCAGTTCGTACGCCGCGCGCGGGGAGGCGGGATGATGAACTGACTCGAAATAGGCAAGACGGACTGGATCCGACCAGATGTGCGCCCGAAGGTAGGTGACAAATCCATAAAAAGCAATGACGGCCGCGATAATGCCCACACGAAGGACTGACCGATTGCGAAAAAACGGCTCCCCCAGAAGGACCGCAAAGGCCGCCAGGAAAATGCCCACCCCAGGCAGGTAATTCCGATATTCGTCAGCCAACTCGAGAGGTAGGTATGTGGAAACCAGTGCATGGCCTGCGAAAAAGAAAAGGATTCCCAACGCGATCAAGGGTCTGTGCTTCTTGATCCAAAGAGCAAAACCAAGCAACGCCCCGAGAAACAACCAAGCGGCGAGCGTCGAGGGGGGGGACAGCCAACCGGAGGAGATCCGGAAATCATCGTGGTATAGCGTCAATCCGCCGAGCGACGGCGCCACGATCCAGTGCAGATAATCCGCTAGGACACGTCCCTCGGTTAGCAACCGCTCCGAAAGGTCAAATGGACGCCCCGCATATGCCTGGCCGTTGATCGCTGCCGGCAGCGTCATCGCAACGCCTGCGATGCCCGGAATGAGGGCTAGGACTATGAACGTGCTTACGATGCGATGATCCGTCCGACCAGATGCCGTCTTGAACTCGAACAGTACCCACTCGAGCACCAAGGCATAGGCCATCAGCATCACGCCTGTTTCTTTTGTGAGGACGGCCAGTGCAAGGCTGCCGAGCAATCCCCCGACCGTAAAAAGCAAGGCGTTGGGCCGATCCCGCAGCAGCCGAAGGCGGCCCTCCACGTATGACAAAAGCCCGAGCAACATGAAAAGCGTGGACATGCTTTCCATCCGCTGCACGACGTAAAGGACAGCGGTCAGGTTGATCGGTGCCAGGAGCCATGCGCCGGCGACAACGACCGGGAGCCATATCGCACATTTCCCCTGACAAGTACCCTGCACGCTCGGTGCGCCGAGCATCTTCCGGACAAGCAGGAAAATCAACGCGCCATTGAGAAGATGAACGATTAGATTGCCCAGCTTGAGCGCGAAGGGAGACAGGCCAAAGGCTGCAGTTTGCAGGGCGAAGGAGAGGGAAGCGAGAGGGCGCTTGAGCGGCCCGGCACGGGATGAGAAGGCAGCCCGTGCCAGCGATGAGAAGGTGAAATGCGCATGCGCGATGGCTGGATTCTGAACGATGTTGGGAAAGTCATCGAAAACGAACCAACCCTTCAAGCCATCCGAATAGACCCAGCCGGTTAACGCAAGGATACAGAACAGGGCGATGTATGGGAGCCCTCTGTTGAGGAACCGCACCCGCATCACGGAATTGAAGAAGTTGCTCACAACCAAAGACGTTCCCGAGACTCATTCCTTTCCATCTGGTCAAAGAGCCTCCGTATAGACAAAAGTGGGATTATCCTGCTGCAATTGCGCCCCGCTTTTCGGTCGCCCGGAAACCCCACACGCGTCATAAAGCTTCTCGTCAACATATCTCTGACTTGCCCATGCCGATCGTTCTCAATGCCCCCCGGGACCATAAAACGGTTCAGCCTGGTCTCAGCCCTGCAATTGGCGAAGCCATCCATCGGCCAAGACGCCCTACCGGGTGATGCCATAGTCCGACACAGATCGCGACGGCGAGCAATGGGATCTTACAACAATCGAACTCCCGAGCGCGAACATCCGCGGCAAATCGTTAGCGCTTGAGACTGTGTTCTGATTCGAGGCAAGGGGAGAACGCAAGCATATCGAGAACATGAGGAAAGCGCCCCCGCTTGGGGGGCACTTAGGAGGCTTGCGGCTAGCTATTTACGGCAGCTAGAGGGCAGGTATTTGGAGAGAACGGTCGTGCCGGTGCCGCCGCAGGTCCACTTGACACTTCCCGAACTGGTAACTGCGCTCAGGGTAAGAATAGCGCCATTGATCGCAGTATTTGCCTTCTGAGGAGCCGCGTCGCTGTAATGAACCGAAATAATGCCGTTGGCGACGGCGACAGATGCTACGTAGTTGCCGCTGATAGAGTCCGCCGATGATATTCCAATAGAACCGTTGTTCGACCCCAAACTGCCGTGGTTGGTATAGTACTCCGTCACCGCCGACTCAGGAGAACCGACCAAACTCAAGCCTTCAGACACTTGGGCACGAACCACATAGTCCATATAGGTCGGAATGGCGATGGCTGCCAAAATACCGATGATCGCAATCACGATCATCAATTCGATCAGTGTGAAGCCTTGTTGTACCTGTTTCATATCTCACTCCCTTGGTTCATTGAGAACGAATCAAAGCGCATTTGATGCGCCTTAGCCCCTGTCATGCAAGAATCATACCAGCGTGCCGCATCTCAAAAACACCATGGGTGGCTATTGGCGCCGCTGGCGGTGCTACCAGGAGGGGGCACGTTCAAGTCGAGCTATCCCAGACGCTCGCCGAGCGTATGAAATTGACATAAGACCCGCCGCAGCCTTGGCTGCCCGTCCCGGCGATGTCAGAAAGTGACGTTTTTGGTCACATGAAGGGGAAAGCGGGTAGGAAGATGATCCAGGAGATGTCCGCGACGGTTCAAAGGCCGCTCTGCGCGCATCCCCGGCCACCCGAAAAAAAAGTCCTAGCCAGCCGAAAACGCCTTCCCGGTAGTGGGTCCGCCCATCGCGCGTGCCGCCGGGGACGGATGCGGCCCGACGCTCCCAGCACAACCGAAGGTTGCAAGGCGTTTATCGCCGTCGTCCAGTCAGCGGCTCATTGCGCCCGTGGGCGCCCCGCCAATCTCGACTACCGCGCCCAATAGATCAGCTGCTCCTCCATCGGGATGAGCGCGCCCGAGAGGTTAGGCACGATGCGGGGCGTATAGTCGGCGGCAGGGCGATTGGCCGTCACCCGGCCTTCGTAGTGATAGGTATGAGGATCGAGGCTGCGGCCTGGGGCCATCGCCACAGCCGCCGAGGCCCCATCCGCCATGGGTTCGGCGTAGATCTCCACGCGCACGGCATCCGGGGGCAGCTGGTCGAGGTAGACATCCACCTCGAAACGATACTCACTGTCCGACGCGTCCACTTTCAGCTCCCCGAAGCGAAGCATCGGCCAGGATGCCACAAGCTGGCGGTGTCCGGCGTCCAGCTTCCTGGCCACGGCCATGTGTTCCGCCCCCCGCGCCCGATACGCCTGGGCACTGGGGAGATAATAGTCTTCCACGTATTCCTTCACCATGCGGTTTGCAGAAAAGCGCGGGGTCAGCTGCATCATGCTCTCCCGCATGCGCGCAATCCAGCCCGTCGGGATGCCCTGCGCGTCGCGCGTGTAAAAGGCCGGAATGACTTCGTTCTCGAGGAGCGCATAGAGGGCCTGCGCCTCCTGCGCGTCCCAGGCCGGGTCATCGCCGTGCGCGGTTCCATCGCCCAGCGCCCAGCCCATCTCCGGCGCATACGCCTCTGCCCACCATCCGTCGAGCTCAGACAAATTGAGCCCCCCATTGACGAGGAGCTTCATGCCGCTGGTGCCGCTCGCCTCCATCAGGCGTCGCGGCGTATTGATCCAGAGATCGACTCCCTGCACGAGTTCCGAGGCCGCCGCCATGTCGTAGTCTTCGATGAACACCATGCGCCCCTGAATGCGCGGCTCCCGCATGAAGTCCACCCACTCCCGGACCATCCGCTTGCCCTCCTCGTCGCGCGGATGCGCCTTGCCGGCCACCAGGAGCTGGACAGGCCGCTCGGCGTTGCCGAGCAGGCGCGCAAGGCGCTCCCGGTCGTGGAGCAACAGATTGGGCCGCTTGTAGGTTGCGAAACGCCGCGCAAAGCCGATCGTCAGGCAGTCAGGATCGAAGGACGGCATGGAGGGCGAGAGCTCCTCGGCGCCGTGGCACGCCATCTGCCGGAGAAACCGCGCGCGCACCGCCTCGATCATGCCGGCCCGCTGCCGGTTCCTGAATTCCCACAGCGTCTTGTCCGGAATCTTGAGCAGCTTTTCGTCCATGTCGTCCAGCGCGCCGAGCCAGGTTTCGGGGCCGCAGGCATTTGCCCACAACTCCTCCGCGTGCGCCGAGTGCCACGAAGGCACATGCACGCCGTTGGTGACGTACCCGACGGGCACTTCGGCTTCCGGCCAGCGCGGGAACAGGGGCGCAAAGAGGCGCCGGCTGACCTCCGCATGCAGCCGGCTGACGGCATTCACCTTGCCGGACCCGTGGACGGCAAGATACGCCATGTTGAAGGTCCCCTCCTCGCCGTCGGGATGGGGCTCACGGGCCAGCGTCAGCAGCTCTTCGAGCGCCACATCGCAATGGGCACAATAGTCCCGGAAATACCGACGCATGAGATCCGGCGAGAAACGATCGAAACCCGCCGCGACCGGCGTGTGCGTGGTGAAGAGATTGCCTGCCCGGGTCACGCGCCAAGCCGTACTGAACGGGGTGCCATGCTTGTCGGCAAAACTTTTCGCGCGCTCGAGCACGGCGAAGGCCGCATGCCCCTCGTTGAGATGGCAGACGTCGCACTCGAGTCCCAGGGCCTCCAGCAGTCTCCAGCCCCCGATGCCCAACGCAATCTCCTGCTGCAAGCGCATCTCCGGACCGCCGCCGTAGAGTTCACCCGTGATCGAGCGATCGCCGGGCGTATTGGACAGGTCGTTGCTGTCCAGCAGGTACAGCTTGCAGCGGCCGACTTGCGCTTCCCAGGCGCGCAGCACCAGGGGACGCCCGGGCAGATCCACCGTGACCCGCAGCCATTCGTCCGATTCGGTGCGCAAGGGCAGGACCGGGAGCATCCCCGGATCGTTGTAGGGGAAGTATTCGAGCTGGTTGCCCTCGCTGTCCAGTGCCTGACGGAAATAGCCCTGCTGATAGAGAAGTCCCACGCCCACCACCGGGATGCCCAAGTCGCTCGCCGTCTTCAGGTAATCGCCCGCCAGGATGCCCAGGCCGCCGGAATAGATCGGCAACGTCTCGCCCAGCCCGAATTCCATGCTGAAGTAGGCGACCTTTCCGAGAGGGCTTTTCGGGTGGGTCGTCGCGAACCACGAAGGACTCTCGCGATACTTGTGCCGTGCAGCCAGCTGCGCATTGAGCTCCTTGATGAAGCGAGGGTCGGAGGACAGCGCCTCAAGACGCGCCTCGGACACCGTTTCCAGGATCAGCCAGGGATCCTCGGTCGCCCGCCAGATGCCAGGGTCCAGCGCTTCCCACAACGCGTCGGCCGCATGACTGAAACTGAAGCGCAGATCAAGCGCCAATTCCGCCAGGCCTTGCAGGGATTTCGGGAGATAACGCGGCAGATAGCGGGCAGGATGCATGGAGTCCTCCTCGAAGTCGCGCGACGCGCACACGGCGTCTTGGCGCATGCGCCCCGGCGGAGCAGAAAAACGGCAGCAGCGCAGAGGGAATCTCCCCTCTAATATAGCCCAAGGCGCCGGTGCACCGAAGGGCAGTGCGTGCGTGATCGGAGGGGAGCGATGCCGCGGGGGCGCGGGGACGGACAGGAAGCGGCGGCCTCGGTGCCCCAGGGGCCGCCGGCCCGCGGTGAGCGGCTCGACGCCGCGATTGCGGATTGGCCCGTCCCGAGGAGCCTTCGACCGAGGTGCTGCGTCATGGGAAGCGGCTGAGCAGACGCGCGCCGAACGGGCGGTGAATGATCCCTCGCTTCTGGTGGTCGCGGCCCCCGGGAGATCCCTTCTCGTCTATCGCAGGATCCCGGGCGATCCGCATCTGGGACATCGCAATGCAGAAAACAAAAAAGGGGGCGGCCAACTTCGCCGCCCCCACTGGCTCTCACCCAATCAAGCCAAACCCGAGATTAGATCCCGAGGTTCTTCTTCCAGTAAGCCTTGATCGCATCAACCGTGCTTGTGGGCAGCGGCCCGAAAGCGATGGACTTGGCTTCCGACTGTCCATGCTCGAAGCCCCAGGTGAAGAACTTCGTCACTTCCGCGTTCGTGGCCTTAGGCGTGGTCTTGCTCAGGATTTCCCACGTGCAGCCGGAGATCGGCCACGTCGTCGCACCCGGCTGGTCCGTCAGGATCACATAGAAGTCTTGCGCCTTGGTGAAATCGATGTGGGAAGCCGCCGCCTGGAAACCGGCAAGGCTCGGGCTGACCAGTTTGCCCGCGCTGTTGTACATGCGCGCCCAGCTCAGGTGGCTCTCGAGAATGTAGGCGTATTCCACATACCCGATGGCGCCGCGAATTTCCTTCACGTAGCTCGCGACACCCTGGTTACCCTTGCCGCCCACGCCCGTCGGCCAGGAGATGGAGGTGTTGGCGCCGATCTTCTTGGCCCACTCGGGATAGACCTTCGAGAGGTAGTTGGCGAAGGTGAAGGTCGTGCCCGACCCGTCGGAGCGATGCACCACGGTGATGGCCATGTCGGGCAGCTTCACGCCGGGGTTGAGCCTCGCAATTTGCGGGTCATTCCAGCGCGTGATTTCCTTCATGTAGATCTTGGCCACCACGGGGCCGCTCAGGATCAGCTGGCCGGGCTTGATGCCGGGCAGATTGTAGACCAGGTCTTCCCCCGCGATCGCGGTGGGAAACTGGATCAGCCCGTGCTGCTGCAGCACGGCAGGCGTGAGCGGCATGTCGCTCGCGCCGAACGCCACGGTCTTGGCCTCGATCTGCTGGATGCCGCCACCGGAGCCGATCGCCTGGTAATTCACCTGGGTGCCGGTCTTTTGCTGGTAGGTGACGCTCCACTTGGCGATCAAAGGATACACCCAGGTGCTGCCCGCACCGGTGATCTGCGCCGCATGTGCGGCGGCGGCGACCGAACCCAGGCACACAGCCATGGCGACGCCTAACGTCTTGATGGACTTCATTTGTGGCAACATTATTTTCTCCTAAGTCTAAACAATGCGTACTTGCGCACCCGGCTGCGGGCGTGCCTGCCGCTTCTGCCTCGTGCGGATCCGCCGATGCTGGGCATTCTGGCTCATCCCCGATGGCGGTCCCACGGGCACGCCCCACAAAGGCATTTACGACGCTGGCCATTGTCTGACGTTTTTGTGACATTTCATCGATTGTTTCCTTACATTATTCTTACAACATCACCGGCATCCGTTGCGTGCCAAGGCCCCACGATTGGGCGCAATACCTTTCCTGTAGCCGGTCCCGGGCAAGGCATCGTGTTTTGCTATACTCCCAGATCGACCGTACGGCGCACGCCCCGGCCACGCTCGACAGCCCCTCGCCGACACGGTGCAGGAATGGAAAGCCCGGGGATTTGCGATCTGGAGCAGCCATGCAAAGAAACACAGGCCGAATCTATCTTGTGGAAAAATCCACTCGCACACGGGTCCAGGAAGTCTGGGTCGACCTGTCCGGCTTGAGCAGGCTCGGCCGCTACGAGCGCCTCAATTATCTGGAAGACGAACTCATGCTCGGGCGGGACCCGCGCAGGTTCGAGGTCGACGTGAGCGAGCTCGAAGGCCATCCCGCGTGGCGGCTGTGAACTTTCTGGGCACACGCCCTGTCTATCCCAGGTTGTAGAACAAGTCGCCTCACCAAGGTTCCCACGAGTCGACTTTTTTTGCGGCAGATTCATGACCCCTGTATGGCAGGGCCCACCATGAAGCCCCAGGTGCGCCCGTCTTTTTGACGACCGGCGCGAAGGCCAACAAATAAACAGAAAGGGCATCACTTTGAACACTACTCGCGGATTCACACGACACCTCACGAACCTCGCCCTGGCCACCGCCTTGGCCGCGACGGGACTCCCGCTCGCGTGGGCGGGCAATGTCTCCGGCCCCCTGGCGCAAGCCGTCGCCAAGGGCAAGGACATTTTCGCCCATGACACGTTTGGCGGACGCGGCATGACCTGCCAGGCCTGCCACACGGCCGGAGGGACGACCGAAGGCACCACGCCCTCGGGGGCCAAAATCCCCAGCCTGTCCAACGCCGCCGCCATTTTCCCGCGCTATGCGCATGGGCAGCTCGTCACGCTGGAAGACCAGGTGCGCCGCTGCGTGGCCGGTGCCCTCGGCGGAAAGCCGCCCGCGTACGACAGTACGCAAATGCGCGACCTTGTCGCCTATATGACCTCCCTGTCGCAAGGCAAGCCCGTCGATATGGGCGGCAAGCCCCGCTAAGATCCGTCGTGCCCCGCGACCCGGGGCACGCATGCGAGGCGACTGCCGTCTCGCGCCGGACGCCCTGCAGGGGGCATCCTTTGAAGCGATGCCCCCTCGCCGCTCCTTCCCCGAACCGCCGTCAGCCGCCATTTCCCGGAAATTCAAGGCGCCTTAAAACAGGAAAATCGGTTCATTCTCGCTATAACTCATGCCACAAGCGCGGGTCACCCGCCGATGCGGCAGAGAGGCTTTTTCGGTTCTGGAGAAGCGGATGGGGAAGCGTTCCATCCTGTTGGCGGCACGCTCGTGGTCACGCAGAACGTCCACGCCTCCGATCCGGCGCCCGAGGCACGTAGTCGACGGGAAGATGCCGACCTGTCCGTGACTTTCGGGCACATCCAGCTCGAATACATCGACGAGGGTCTGCAACCATACGGCATTCGGAACCGCAAACGCCCCGTCAACCTCGATATGTTTGGAGTTGCAGGCGCAAAAGGCCGGCCGGGACAAGCTGTTGATGAAGATAGGCACCGCGAAAAAGGATGCCGGGCACGCAGCGAATCTGATCAAGCTGACCTCGCCGAAAAGCGACCAGGAGGTCAACGAGGAGACCTTCCAGTTCAGAATTCGACTGCGCCATGTGCGGCGCCGCGAGGTGCGCTGTCTGTTGCGCACGCACCAGCATCTCGAATCACGATCCTGCGGAGCTTTGAGCCTTCTACACGCAACTCACCGAGGTCGACATTTGTCAGCCATGCAACCTCCTAAGAATGCAGTGGCAATTCAAGTGCACTGCGCGAGACCCCGCCGTTTCGGCGTTCCCGCAATCGGGCTATGTCTTCGGCGGTGGCATGCACCAGCCACACCGAATGGCCACGTCCGTCAACGCGCCGAAATGGAGCGAGCGCCATCACCGTAACCATGTAATGCTCGCACATCCAGGCAGTGACGACCGTATTCCTGGGGTCATGTCTGCCCTGCTCGCAATCCAGCTCTCCGACCTGACCAGCGACAGGCTTACCGTATGGCTGGACCAAGAAAAGACCCAGCGCGCTACGCAGGCTGCCCTGGGCTATCGGCTGCTGCGCCTTCATCCGGTGGGCCGATGGCGTGCCCAGGTACCTCGGGCTCATTCCCGCCGACGCCTACGGCGCGCAGAAGGTCAAAGACCGTACCAAGGAACCAAGCCAAGGAAGGCGACTGCCTGCAACGCGAGCACTTGCCGACATGGTTCGCGGCAGTGTGCACGCTGCCCAATCCGGTGATAAGCGCCTATTTACAGACCCTACTACTGACGGGTGCCCGCCGTGAGGAAATGGCCGGACTCGAGTGGGATGACGTGGACTTTCAATGGCCCTCGCTCACCATCCGCGACAAGGTGGAGGGCCAGCGCACCATTCCGCTGACCCCGTACCTGTCTAGCCTTCTCTCGATGCTGCCGCGCCCGATGCTGCCGGGCTTCCGCATGTGACCCTGCACGGCCTGCGCCGCTCATTCGGCACGCTGTACGAATAGGTGTTGGCGATTACCAAGAAACGCGTCAATTTGAACCAGATGCGCGGAACGCCCGCGGAGGGTTCGGGAGCATAGCTATTGCATGGGGCGTTTAGGGCGGAAGTGGGGCAGGCCATGGAGGACTGCCT
>JAKAFK010000148.1 GCA_021817985.1 Pseudomonadota bacterium
GGGGCCGTTCTCATATCCGTCACGTCACAATCCAGTGGCTGGCTTTTACGCCGCCACGCCGGCCTGGTTTTGATCCGCCGTTGACAGACAGCGATATTTGCCGATCAGGTTGGGTGGATGCATGTAAAGTAAGTCCGTACTGTATCTCCATTTCAGAAATATTGCTGCAAGAAGGCGCTCCAAACTGCACCGACGCGGTGACATCTGCCTCATGGGGCACAGCTTCCGTATGTCGTTTATTTGCAGGCGAAGTAGGTATGAAACGCCCCGGGCCATATCGAAAGATCGAAGGCCTACAGCAGATGCACAAATGCACTTTATTCATGCGGCTTTGGCACCTTGCATGCTCAAACATATCGCTTTTGCTGACGCATCGAACGCGCAGCCTCCCTGCATGAGTGTTGCTAAACTTTGCACGCAATCGGCACGCATGCGTCCAGGCGGGTGATCGCCATTCCAACCTCTATCAAAGATACCAAGCGTCACGCCACGGATAGCGATATCTACAATCGCTGACCACGAGTATCCCGAGACAGAGAGAAGATAGGCGGCGCCGAGGTCTGCAATCACTTCGGTAACGCAGCCGCTCGCGCCATGCATGCCAATTTTGCTAAGGGCCGTTTCACTGAAGCCATGGCCCATCTCATGGCACAGAGCGAATAGTACGCCGATATCAGGAAGACGCATCAGACCCTGTGTCACTTCGATTCCCATCCGATTCCCAGCGATCGGGGTCAGATTTCCGTTCGGAATGTGGCCTGAGACGATCGTAAGACGGGGTGCCATAACGTATGTTCCAAATATTTTAAAATCCGCGCCGGCATAGAAAAGATCCCCGACAATTTTGATCATAGGGCGAAGTTTGTTTTCGGCATCCATCTGATTCATTGGATTATGTCCCCCTTGTCACGATTAGATCCTATCCCGCAAGGAATATATATCATTGCTCCGCGGTTTATAGATCAACATTTTGAACCGCCCCGGGTTTGCCGGAGGCTCCAACTCCCAAATAGGATGGAGCCATGACGAGTCCGACGACGAACAAGTTTTCTGCTGAAGTCCGCGAGCGGGCGGTGCGGATGGTGCTGGAGCACGAGGGCGAACATCCCTCGCGGTGGGCGGCGATGGTGTCGATAGCCGCGAAGTTTGGCTGCTCACCGCATACGCTGCGTGAATGGGTGCAGAAGGTGGATCGCGACAGCGGCCGCTCGCCTGGTGTTCCGTCGGAAGTGTCGGCGAAGCTGAAGGCACTGGAACGCGAGAACCGCGAGCTTCGCCAGGCGAATGAGATCCTGCGCAAGGCGTCGGCATATTTTGCCCAGGCGGAGCTCGACCGCCGGTTCAAACCATGATCTCGTTCATCGATGATCACCGCGGGACTTATGGGGTCGAGCCGATCTGCAGGGTCCTGCCGATCGCCCCATCGACCTACTACGAGTATGTAGCGAAGCGGGCCAACCCCGAGAGGCGGTCAGAACGCGCCCGGCGGGATGAGGCGCTCGAGGCGGATATCCGGCGCGTGTTCGCGGAGAATTTCGAGGTCTACGGTGCGCGCAAGGTCTGGCGGCAGTTGCAGCGGGAAGGATGCGCTGTTGCCCGCTGCACGGTGGAGCGGTTGATGCGGATCATCGGCCTGCAGGGCGTGATCCGCGGCAAGCCGGTCAGGACGACGATCAGCGACAGGGCGACACCCTGCCCACAGGACCGCGTCAACCGCCAGTTCCGGGCGCCGGCGCCGAATATGCTCTGGGTCTCCGACTTCACCTATGTCGCGACCTGGCAGGGCTTTGTGTATGTGGCGTTTGTCATCGATACATTCGCCCGGCGTATCGTTGGCTGGCGGGTCTGCCGCACCGCGCATGCCGGTTTCGTCCTCGATGCCCTGGAACAGGCTCTTCACGACAGACGCCCGGTACGTAGCGGCGGTCTCGTCCATCATAGCGATCGGGGCAGCCAGGGCGGTCTCAACCGGTCGTCGCAACACTGCGATCTTGTGCCATCATCATTAACTCGTCCAGCGCCTCTGCGGGCGTTCTCCCGCTCCAGTTCCTTCATGCGACGCGCCTGGTCCATCTTCAGGCCGCCATACTCCTTGCGCCACCGATAATAGCTCTGCTCGGTGACGCCGATCCGACGGCATGCATCCGCAACCGTCCCGCCCTGCGCCAGAACAATCTCAGCCTCGCGCAACTTGCCGATGATCTCTTCCGGCTTGTGATTCCTCGCCATCCCAGTCCTCCTTCAGGCCAAAATCTAAAACAGATCACGGACCACTCAGAAGGGGACAGATCATCAGTACCCAACGGTGAAACGCTGACGCACGTGCCGCGGTGTCTCTAACTCGTCCACGAGAGCCATGGCATAATCCTCGAATGAGATGCTGCTACCCTGTTCATTGCTGAGCAATTTGTCCTTCCCAAGCCGGAATTTTCCCGTGCGCGTGCCTGGGATGAACATCACGGAAGGCGACAGGAAAGTCCAATCCAACTGTTGTTCCTCGTGCAGCATATCGAGGAAGGCCCCCCCGGCAGATGCTTCGGGTTTCACTGCTGCCGGAATTCGGGGTGTGTCGATCAACCTGACGCCGGGGGCTACTTCGAGGCTTCCCGCGCCGCCCACCACAATATACCGGCTGACTCCGGATTGGCGTACTGCCCCGATCAGTTTGTGGGGGTCGCTTGCCGTGAAATGGATGGCGCTGATGACAGCATCGTGTCCTGCGACCAGGTTGGCGATCTGCTTTTGATCGAGAACATCCCCTTGCTTTGCGGTGACGCCGGGGAGCGACGGAACACGTTCAGGATTACGCACGATGGCGGTGACCTGATGGCCTCTCTGGACAAGTTCGTGCAAAATTCGTGAACCGGCACTCCCGGTCGCGCCGATGAGGGCAACACGCATTGTGGATCTCCTTTATGGATTGTCTGCAGAAATAATGTGCTGATTCTGCAATATGATCGGCTTCAGTATAAGCAGTGCCTGGTTACATTGATTGTGCATTAACAACCTGCACCTGCTGGTGCCCAAGCGATATCAAGCGTCTCACGAAACGCAACGCAGGTGAGGTGAAGGGCCATGACGTATTCATCAGGTGCGCTCAATTTCGAGGGCCGCGGTATCGAGTGCCTTGGCTATCGCTGCGGCAGCATCGGCATCGAAGTTCCCACGTCTCATCCTCAACCTTAGAGCCATTTTCAGGTTTTCCATCCCGCGGATGACCGGTTCCGGCACATCCTCGCGCGTGCCGCCGCATGCCCCGCTGAGCCTTGCCTGCAGCATTTCGACGGCGCCTCTGTTTGAGGTGAGGAAGGCTTCGCCCTCCGGTGTGATCCGGTAACATTTCCGGCTGCCGTCCTCGGCAGATGGCGCGGCGTACCCCATGTCCTCGAGCCAAGCGAGTGTCGGATAGATCACGCCCGGACTTGGGCTGTAACTGCCGGCCATTCTGTCCTCGATGGTCTTCATCAATTCGTAGCCGTGGCGGGGTTTCTCGCCGATCATGGCAAGGACAAGCAGTCGCAGGTCACCATAATCAAACGGCCGACCGCCGCGACGGCCGCCGAGCGGATGTCCGCGATGACGATGATGGGGGCCTCCGTGATGGCGGTTCTCTGGATCTTCCGGGCGGGCGAAACGGCGGCCATAGCCGCGTATGTGATCTTCGAACATAGTTACGACATAGCTCACGATATAACGAACATCAAGATATATCTAGATTGAACCAAGGTAATTTGTTGAAGTACCCATCCTATTGATCTGACGCGATTTTATATGATTTGGTGTGGCCTCTGATTTTGAGGTTGTGGGCGACGGAGTTGAAGAAGGTTTTGGAACGACGACCACGACGGGCACTGACCCGCGCCCCCGTTCCATGCGTGAACGGAATTAGTCTTAGGCAGAACCGGCACGTTCCGCCGCCGCCGCCGCATCGCCACCTCCGGAGCCAAGGCGGGGATCGATCCTC
>JAKAFK010000068.1 GCA_021817985.1 Pseudomonadota bacterium
GCGTCGTCTGCGCGGTCTCGGCGAGCTTGGCGGGGATCAGGACGCGGACATTAACGGCCATCTGGCCCTCCTATATCGTGAAGACGAAGCGGACGCGGCCCACGGAGCCGGCGCTGCCCGCGCTGCCGATGTCGCCGCCGTCACCGCCAGCGCCGCCGTTCAGGCCGCCGTCTCCCGACACCGCCGCCGCGCCCGTTTGCGTGAAGGGCGCGCCGCCGTTCCCTGCGGTGTTGGTTGTGACGCCGCCCGTCGCGGTCCCGCCCGCGCCTTGCGTTGTCGTCCCCGTGGCGCCGCCGCCCCCGCCGCCTGCCTGGAGCGCCGCCATGGTGTAGGTGCCGCTATAGACGAGCGAGTCCCCGCCGACGTTGCCGGGGCCGCTGCCGCCGCCTGTCGCCCCGCCCCCGCCGACGCCGACAGAATAGGTGATGGTCTTGCCGCCGTCGCCCGACAGGGCGAGGCTGGACTTGCAGTAGCCGCCCGATCCGCCGCCGCCGCCCTCCGTTATAGAGAAGCCCGATCCGAAGCCGCCGCCGCCGCCGCCGCCCCATGCCTCGGCGACGACATTGGTGGCGCCGACGGGAATAGTGACCGTCCCCGCGCCAGACGAGAAGTCGAAGATGATGTTGGGCGTGGCCGAGGTGCCCTCACCGGCTATGACCGCAAGAAAACCCGTCATCAGCTTACGCCCGTGCCGCTGATGAGCCATGATGTCGAGGAGAGCTTGACGATGGTGGCGATGCCGTTCCGCGCCAGCGTCCGCGTCCCCGTCGAGGTCGAGTTGGCCAGCGTCAGGGTGTCCGTCGTAATGGCGATTGACAGCGCCGTCGAGTTGCCGTTGATGATGACGATGGCCGCGCCGGTCGGGAACGCCACCGAGGCGTTGGCCGGGATGGTCAGCGTCAGGCTCGTGCCGTTCATCAGGACCGACTTGCCCCTGTCCGACAGCACCAGCTGGTAGTTGGCCGTCTTCAGGTTCTGCGGCACATCCCGCCAGCCGAGAGCGTATTGCGTGCCCCCCGCCGCGTCCTCGGCGGTCGGCGTCCCGGTCAGGGCGGGGCTGGCAATGGGAGCGTAGGTCGCCGCCAACTGCGTCGTCGTCAGCGTGTTGGTGATGCCGTAGCCCGCCAGCGTCGTCGGGGTGTTCAGCACGTCCGCCCATTTGACGCCCTGCGCCGACAGGTCGTTGACACCGTAGATGTCGTCGTAGGTGCCGAGCAGCGAGCCGGTGGAAGTCTGGAGGATGAACTTGTAGGCGACGCCTCCCGTCAGCCACACCTCGCTCTTCAGGCGCCCGGCGGCGTCCAGCACGATGGGGTTGGAGTTGGCCGTCCCGCCGTTGATGTCGGTGTAGGTCTTCTGCGGCGTCGTGGTCCCGGCGGCGTAGGAATAGAGCAGGCCGCCCGACAGGACGTTGCCGCTGTTGTCGAAGAACTGCGATCCGGCGCCAGCCAGCGGGGAAAGGAAGACGGTCATACGTTCACCTGTGTCACGGTCAGGATCGCCGAGGGACCGGCGGGGGCGAAGGCGCTGGCGGCGAAGGCGTCCAGAATAACGTCAACCGAGTCCACGGCCCACATCAGCTGGAAGTATTCGCCCGCACCCATGCGTATAGTATAACACCCTGACGGCGCAATCTCGGCGTCGCTGCCCTGCACCTTCCAGCGCGAGGCGGTGTTGGCGACATCGGCGCCGTTCAGGCGCGCCCACAGCCAGATGAGCGAGTCCCCGCCCGCGTTCTTGTCGGCCTGCACCGAGAAATGGAAGGCGTAGGTTCCGGCCACGTTGACATAGACGCGGGAGGTCGGCGTGCCGAGATAGACGCCATCGGCGCCCGCATCCGCCGTGTTGAACGTGACGGCCTGCGCCGTGTTGATGGCGCTGGCGACCAGATCGGTCGTGTTGCGGAAGACGGCGAAGTTGGGCGTCGTCTGTGGCTGGGGGGCAGGCTCCAGCTTCAAGGCTTGGATCGCGCTGTCCACGACGCCTTGCGATATGCCCACGCCTGACGGCTGGAGCTGGAGGTCCACCAGCGAGGTGCCGGTGGTGCCCGATCCGGTCAGGCCGAACTGGTTCTGGAACCAGCGATACCACTCGCGCGACATGACGCGGCTGTCACCCGGCTCGACGAGCGGGACGCGCGCCGCTGGAAGATTGGTGATGTCGTTGACGTTAGGCACGGGTCGGCTCGACGCTCAACTCGGCCCCCATGATGGCGAGCTTCACCGGGTC
This sequence comes from Pseudomonadota bacterium, assembly GCA_021817985.1. Classification (GTDB taxonomy): domain Bacteria; phylum Pseudomonadota; class Gammaproteobacteria; order Burkholderiales; family JAKAFK01; genus JAKAFK01. Next base: position 2,230 of record JAKAFK010000068.1, read on the forward strand.
CGTCCCCGACACCTCATAAACGCGGTCGCGCAGCTTCTCGGTCATGCCGAGGCGGCGCCAGATGACGCGGGTGCCATACTGGCCGATGCTGCCCATGGAACGCCAGTGCTCGCTCGACCATGTGTGGCCGCCGTCATCGGACCAGCGCAGCATGACCTGCGGGTCCGCGCCGAGCACCGTCTCGATGTCGAGAAGGATGAAGGCGCCACTCTCGGTCAGGAGCGGAACGCCGTCTTCGGTCAGCAGCTGGATTTCCGTGCCGAAGGGGTAGCCGCTCAGGCCGACGCCCGTCTCGCAGTCCAGTTGCAGCGAGTGCTGCGCCGTGCGCTTGAGGTCGTTTTGCCCCGGCGGCAGGGCGCGCCAGCGGCGCAGCCATTTCTGCGGCTCGCCGTTGTCAGCGTAAACGTCCAGATCGATGGCGTAGAGGTTGCCGTTCTCGTAGTCGCCGACGACCAGTTCGCCGTTGAAGTTGGCGAAGCAGTTGGAGCGGTGGCGCGTGAACTGGCCGTTCAGCAGCCCGCGCCGCTCGTGCCATGCGCCGGTCGCGGCGTCGAAGACCCACGAGGTGTTGGCGGTCGGGAAGTTGAGGACGTAGAAGGCGTGGCCGTCCTGCTGGTAGGTGTAGGCCAGAGCGTCGCTCATGTCGGCGTAGGACTGGATGTCCGTCTCGACGGCGTGGGTCGAGATGCGCTGGCCGATGTAGCCGTTCGCCCGATAGACGATGCCGCGCCCGCGCTGGTCCTGCCCCAGCCAGATGATGCTGTTGTCCAGCTTGGCGATGGAGTAGGGCGCGACGCAGCCGATCTCGTTGAACGCGCCCTGGATGCGCGACAGCGGGAAGTCGGCGTCGCCGGAGTTATACCAGACCTCCGTCGAGGACGTGCCGAAGACCCACACCTCGCGGTGATCGACGATCAGCGCCACCACGCCGTCAGGCGAGCCTTCGGCGGACGCGAAGTCCAGCGGGTCGATGGAGGCGCCGTCGAAGCTGGCCGTGATCCAGAACCGTTGCGAGTTCGGCTCATTGAATACGAAATAGCCGTCCAGATAGCCGACCGTCACCGCACCGGGGAAGTCCTCGTCGGTGATCTGCGCGAACGTCTGCGCCTCAAAGTCGTAGATGTAGCCGTCGGGGTTGGTGGCGAGGAACAGCTGGTTGCCGTTATCCGTCATCGAGACGGGGCCGGTCGCGGTGGTCGTGCCGATCAGCGTCGTCACGCCCGCTGACGTGACCGAATAGAGCTCCGTGCCTGAGACGACGTAGAGGATGTTGGCGTGGAACCAGAGGCCCCAAATCGGCCCCGAGCCGACGGTCAGCAGGAAGCGCAGGCCGGGGCAGCGTTGCAGGTAGGCGGGGTCTTTGCCACCCTCCGGCACGACCTCGGGAAAAAGGTTGACGAGCCGGTTGTCCGCCGCGTTGACGCTGCGGAGGACATAGCTCGATCCGAGAATGGGGCTTTGCATCAGGAGGGCGTGTTGGTGAAGATGTTGTAGCGGCTGCCCGAGGTCACGAGGGCGGCGGGCATGAACATCACGTCATTGGGGTTATTGATACGCTTCAGGTCGCGCTTGGAGGTCATGGCGATGCGCTGCACCGTCGGCGGCGGCTCCACGCCGAACTCGGGCGCCAGTTCGCAGGCCAGATTGTAACGGAACGCCCGCAGGTAGCCGGGCGGGAAGGTCAGGTCGGTCGAGAGCGACGCGGGCTGGCTCAGTTCCTCGACCGAGATGAAGTGCCACTCCAGCGCCCGCGTGGGGACCGGGTAGACGAACATCTCGATGTCGGGGAAGGACTGGTTGATGAAGATGACCTGCGGATAGGTGCTGGTCACGGTCTTCAGGGCGATACCGTCATACATCTCCTGATTTATCATCTGGATGTTGAACGACAGCCCGTTGCCGGTGTCCTTGTAGTAGGTCGCGTCGTCCAGCAGCACGGGGCGGTTGCCGACAAAATCCCCGGTCGGGCCGAGGGTGCGCGAGCGGGCGTTGGCAGGCCACGTGAACACCTGATCCTGGGTCGAGAAGACCGACAGCCGCTCGCTGTTCCACGACTGGATCATCATGTTCATGGCGGACAGGGCGTCATTCGCCGTGTCCGCCGAAGGCTGCTCGCCTTCCGCCAGCTGACCGATCAAGCGCAAGGCGCCGTAGATGATGTCAGCGGCGGTCGTCATGGCCTACTCCTTGCGCGGGCGACCTCGCCTGCGCGGCTCCATCGCGTTGTGGATGGTATCAGGCTGGGCGGCTGGCGCAACCGGCTCAGCTTGCGGTTCGGCGGCGGGCTGAACGGCTGGCGCGACCGCCTCGTTGGGGTCGTATCGCTTCCAGCCGTTCGCCTCGTCGGCGACCGCCTCCATCTCCATGCTGGCGATCTTGGAGCCGTGGACGGAGTGCCGGAGGTAAATGATCGCCATGATGGCTCCAGAAAAGGGGTCTGCCCCGACCGTGAGGCCGGGGCAGAGAAGCATCAGGCGATGCGGTAGAGGGACCACGCGCCGTCGCCCGTCTTGCGGGCACGGAACGACTGCGCGGTGCCTGCGGTCGCCACGACGGTCATCAGACCGACGAGCGTCCATCCGGTGTTGGTCGTCATGGTGATGACGCCCAAACCGGAGCCATCGACGTTGACAACCGACAGGTCGAACGACGAGCCGACCTTGACGGCGTTCGACAGCGACGCCTCAAGGTTCGCCACGGTCGGCAGCGTGTAGGCCGCAGCGGACGAGCCGGGCGAACCCAGCAGGATGCCGCCGAGGATTTGCGCCGCAGTCAGGGTCGCGGTCGCGGTGGCCGTCTGCGGTGCCGGGACAGCGCCGATGACGGGTTCGTTCAGGTTGCCGTCGCCGAGTTGACGACCGCCGCCCACACCAGGAAGTGCCATGATTTTTTCTCCTTAAGAGGGGTTGGAGGGGCTTAGCCCCACAGGCGGGTCGCCATCTGCGGGCGGATGGCGCTGTAGCCATAGAGCACGTCGATGCGGCAGGGCATGCGGTCGTTGTTGATGTCGTATTGACGGACAACGCGGAGCGAGATGCCGTTGTGAACTTGGCGCGAGGCCATGTCCACGCCCTGCGGAAGCAGCAGGTCAGCCGTGGCGAAGGTGTAGGCGTCCTTGTGATAGACGAGGTTCTGCGGATACTGCGTCGAAGCAGCGCCGAGGAACGTCACCACCGCAGAGGCTTGCGGGAAGCTGTCCACAGTCGCCAGCGCGTTCGAGGCGGTGTAGATGGCCGGGCTGATCGCCACCGAGGTGTAGGCGCCGCCCGAAGCCGTATTCGCGGCAGTGACCACGAACTGTTGCAGCGAGCCGGTGCTTTCGCGCGTCTGCGGGTTGACCGCATAGACGCCCGCGATGGTGAAGACATCGCCAGCGGCCAGCGTCTGAGAGCCGGAGCCGGTGATGTCGATGGTCGCCTGACCTTGCGTCGAGACGGTGGTGGTCACGGTGCCGGTGGTGTTGCGCGAGCCGGTCGTGAACTGCTTGATCGACTGCGACATGTTCACCTCGTCGAAGCCGAGGACGCCCTCGCCCATCATGCCGTTCTTGAACTGGCGGCTGATGGTGTTGGTCGGGTTGAACAGGCCCTTCATGCCCTCGACCAGCCCGGCGTTGGCCGCCGGGTTGACGGTGGCGTAGCGCGGCGACATCGGGGCCGCCGACTCGTTCAGCTTCTGCTGCGCTTGCAGCAGGACCATCGAGGTGGCGGGCGTGGTGCCGGGGGTGCCGACCGAGTTGAAAGTGGACTTGAAGACGTTGGCCACATCCGCGTCGATGCTGGAGGCCAGCTGGCTGATGCGCGGCTTCAGGACGCGCTCGGCGAAGTCGTCCAGCTGCATGGTCAGCTCGGCGGTCGTGAAGTTGACGCCGATGTGCTTCTGCGAGTTGACGGTGAGCGTGGTGTATTGCTCGTTGTCGTCCTGCACTTGCAGGGCGGCGCCGTCCGTGACCAGAGCGCGGTCGGGCAGGCGGATGCGCAGGGTCGAGCCGATCTTGGCGCCCTGAACGGCGAAGCTGTCGTCATACTGGCGGTTGATGTTCCGCGTCAGCACGAGGGAGTTCTCCAAAATCTCCAAACTCTTTCTCGTGATCATATCGATCGTGAGAATGTTATTGGCCATTTGCTTATTCCTTGTGTCAGTGGTAAAAACGAAGGTGCCGAAAAGACAACAGGAAGGACAACTCGTGATCAGCTTTACAATGAACGGCGTCGAATACCGAGCCTTTGATCATCTTTACGCCGTCTCGCGCTGCGGCAAAGTGCTTAGAAACTTGGTCCCTTACGAGCCGACGCGCAGCGCGCAGGGATACCTGCGTTTGGGCCGCCAACGACTTATGCATCGCGTCGTGGCAGCGTGTTGGCTCGCAGATTTTGACCCTGCGAAACACGTTCACCACATCAACGAACGTAAGGATGACAACCGAGCCGGAAACCTGGAGTGCGTTACGCCGAAGGAGCACTTCGGTGCGCGGCACAACGGCGACAGCGGCAGATATGTCAGAACAGACAAAACCCGACAGAAGCTGAGCCTTTGGAGAACTGGCCGCAAAGACGCCGAAGAGACAAGAGCCAAAAAGGCCGCCATCCTTTCGTCGGTCTGCCCCAAAACTCCGTGCTCGTTCCAAGGTGTCGCGTATCCTTCAGTCTCTGCGGGTGCTCGCGCCGCCCAAATCCCAGCCCCTACGTTTCGGCAGAGGTGCCTCTCTAAAAACTTCCCCGACTATTCTCTTCTCTAGCGTGGGATTACCCACCCAACTTCTTCATCTGACGGGCGCGTTCGGCGGCGATCCAGTCCGACGTGCTCATGGTCTTGATCGACCGTGGGTCCGTCGTGTCGAGGACCGCTCCGTTGCCGCGTGGTGTCACAGGCGAAAGCGGGGCGGGGGCATTCGTGGTCTTCTTGACCGGAGGGTTCGCAGCCAGAGCGGCTTCGATCTTTCCGATCTCGCGGGCCTGCAAGAGCGGCGACATCTTGGCGATCCGTGCGGCTTCGGTCGGATTGGACCCGAGGTGGTAGAGCACGTCGGGGCCGACTTCGGACGCCTGGATCGTCTCGGCCATCGCGTCCGTGATCGGAAGGTTCGGGTTGTAGGCGACCTGCTTGAAGTCGTCGTATTTCCCGAGGGCTTCTTCCTCGCGGTCGTAATAGGCTTCGACACGGGCGGTCTGCTCGCGTTCAGCATCCCGGCGGGCGACCAATTCGAGAGCTTTTTGTTCGGCCAGCGCCTCGGCGTAGGCTTCAGGGCTTTCAAATGTGTCGGCGGCGGGGAGAGGCTTGGGCGGGCGGGCCGCTTCAGCAAGCTGGGCCTGCTGCCGTTCCCATTTGCGCTGTTCTCTTGCGAGACGTTTCGTGACTGCGGCGTCCAGTTCCTCCTGAGTGAAGGTCTTGGGCGCGGGGGTCTTGGCGTCTTCCGGCTTTTCGACTTCAGGAGGGGGAGGGGCCGTGACCTCCAACTCCGGCGCGGTGTCACCCGCTAGGACTTCGGCATTCGCTTCGTCTGACATGTATGGCTCTTATGGAACCCCCGGTGAACCTCGCCGGTAAGGCGGAAGCGTTACGTTATAACGCGTCCGATGATTTGACAACCGGCTTGCGAAGCCTCGACGCGATCTGCGTTCGTTTCGCCGATCTGAACGACCTCGGCGACCCAGTTGAGGAAAGCGCTCATGGCGTCCTTTTCTTCCTCGGACACCGGCTGGACGAGACCGGCGTCCGCAGGAATGGGCGGCGCCCGACGGACTTCAACGCACTGGCTCGGCAGGGGCGCTGTCTCGGGCGGCGCGCGGTTGAATAGCCCCGCGCAGCTCGTCAGCAGAAAGAAGCTCGCGCACAGCGCAGCCCTCTGGATCAACATGGATCGGCCTTTCGATGACGCGCTCGATGGCGCGGGCGGATTGGCGGGCGTCTCGCACCCGGTCGGCGCACAGGTCATCCTGGCGCTGCGCGTCGGCCTCGGCGCGGGTCTGGTAGCCGTTGAACTTGGCGATCTCGGCCTTCTGGACCGCGATGTCGTCCTTCAGTTCACCGATGCGCCACGTCTGGACGCCAGCGAACAACGTGAGCGCCGCGACGCCACCAATAAGGTAGAGGTTCACAACGCCAGCTCAAAATGAGGGCTGTCGCTCTCACCACGCTCGCGTGCCTTGCCGTCCTGGTCCCAGTCGGCCCCCCAACGAATTTTGACGCCTACCTGTCTCGCAGCCTCAAACATGGCGCGGGACATCTTGTCGAACTGGCCGGGGTCTTTCCAGTCGTAAGGCGCAGGTAGCAGGTCCACGGCGCGACCGAAGCCCGTCTTCGGATCGACAAAGTGATTGCTCTTGAGCGTCCACGTCACGATCTGGCCCGGCTCGGTGCGCCCTTGTGCATAAAGTTTTTTCTGTCGTTGGGGGGTGCGAACGCCCTCGATAACCTTGAAGTCCACGGGGCTAATCTGGATGGCGCGTTCCAGCACTTTCACCATGCGTGGATCGACGCCCTTCATGTGGTCGCGTGACGCGGTTCCGAAAGCGTATGGCATCAGGCACCACCTTTCTTCGAGACGTTCACCGTGTCCCCGTCAACTTTTACAGTTTCGGCCATCGTGCTGGTGCCGCTACGCGCAAGATCAGCGATAGTGTCGCTAGCCTGTTTCGAAGTGGCCCAGCGGTAGCCCGCATAGGCCCCCAGGATCGTCCCGAGCAGCCCTGAGGCGAGACTGGAGACAACCGCCAACTGATCGGGCGGGACAGTATGAAACATCAGCACCACGGCAATAAGGCCGACGATCAGCAGCGCGATGATCACGACCGCCGCGTCCAACCACTCGTAACGATGAGGCCCCATGTCAGGTTTTCTCGCCAAATCGTGCAGCAGCAGGGCCGTGACCGCGAAGGCCACCAGTGTAGCAAGGGACCCAAGAGACAAAAGCAAGCCCAGCATTCAAAGCTCCCCGATGTCCCATCAGCATGAGTTGCGCCCCAAGACCCAGAACCATAAGCGTATCATAGGTTTGTCCCACATACACGCCTAAGGCGTCAGACAAAAACAGCCATAGGTCAGCGAGCAACATCGCCGCCGCAACCCCGCACACCGCCGCCTTCCATTGCGTCGGGTCGCGGAAGAACAGCCATGTCGTCGCGCCCGTCAACGCGAGACTAAGCAGGGGTCCATAGTTGTAAGCTTCCTGCCCAACAGAGAAAAACAGCAAGAGGTTCAACCACACCGCCACAGCAATAGAAAGCGCCCACGGCAAAGCCTCTCGATCCCATGCGGTCAGGCACAGAACCGAGAGACAGGCGAAACCCCATCTCAGGCTCCACAGAAGCGAGAAAAGCTCGCTAGGGTCCACCGGGGCCTTCCGGCTCCTCGTGGCCTGGACAGGAAGCAATCAGACGATTGCAGATCGGGCATTTCTTCGGCGGGTCCGGCAGGCCGCCGGGGCCTTCGGGCAGATCATCGGGCATAGTGTTCTCCTATTTGTAATAGACGCCGTGGAAAATGCCGCTAATATCAACGGACACGGTTGAAGCAGACACCATCTGAATTTGAATGTTTCCGCCGTTCTCACGTATGGGCGTCGTCACATCGATCACAGCGGAACCGCTATCCGTTATGACTTGGGTTGTCGTCACTGTCGTGCCGTCGAAATGAACGTGCCCGTCCCAAAACGTGCCGTTAGCAGCATTGGCCGTGATTACAGTTACGCGCAGATGATCCGCAACCATCCTCGTAGGGGCTGGGAACAACGTCACCCATTGGGGCGTAGCCGCCACCAGATTTGCCGCGACCTTCGGGATAAGGAAGTTTTCGAGCACCAGACCCGGCTTATTGGCCGTCACGCGCTGAATAAGGTGGACGGGCGCGTCTTTCTGGTAAACCGAATGGACGTTTCCGCCCCGTGTCGTTGTGCTGCCCTCCCGCACCAGCGCATCCGCGCCGCCAGAAAGGATGGTGCCGACGTTGTATGTCGGGCCGCCATCGTTAATGACCCGCGCCGCAGCGTCGATCTCTGTCACAGTCGCGTTGATCGCGTGGAGCGCGTTCTGGCCTTCGATCGCCACCCCGATCTCAAAGTTACGCGCAACAACGCCCGCCCATTGATGAAGATCGGAAGTTCCTGAAGCATCCCAAACGGGATAGACGCCTATTGATCCCGCGTAAGAAGCTGTTTTTCCGGCGAAAGCCAATCCAGCGAAATATAGGGGCGTCGCTTCGGCCACGTGGCTTCCGGCGCCGTTGCCCAGGACGCGGATGCCGTCACGTCCGCATTCCACAAAGCTGCCGCCCGCCAACCCCCCATCGCGCGAGCCGTCCTCGATATGGACCGCCTCGAGACGAGATTGCAGCCCCATCAAACCCACGGCGGCAAATCCGTGCGCGTGCGCCATGCTAAGCGCAAATCCCGAGCTAGTTCCGGACCCGGCGGTCCCAGCGCTCAAGGATGCGCCGCAGATCAACGTGTTTTTACCGGCGATGCCGGGCCAGTTGAGGGCCAAAGCATCGCTTTGGTCAGAATACCCGACATAGCCGAAGAAGTAGAGGCCGGAGCCACCCCCGCTACTGGTGTTGGCGATAAAACCGTACCCTTTGCCCGAAGCACTGCAATCAATCACGCGCACGCCGGTAAACACCGTGTTCAGATTGAAGCACGTCCCCGTATTGGGAGAAGCAAAAGAAGTTGTCACCGCAACATCGCGGACAATGTTGCCTGTAACTGACCCGCTGAAATTAAACGTTGTTATCGCATCTTGACCAATCAACTTGATCTTGTCGATGGTCGTACCGCTTTGTACGCTGAACGACGATGTTCCCGTGAGTGTAAGGCTTCCGCCCGGATCGCCGAACAACGCCTGTCCGGTCGTTATAAATCCGTTGCTGATATTGTATGCCACGCTGCCAATGCTGGCGTTTGTCGTGCTGGATAGCTTTGTGAAAATGGCGTCGGCGTTGGTTGCAGCAACGCCGGGAGAAACAGCCCCGTCGTCTCTGATGTCTGGATTGTCCTGAAGTTTGGCCTGAACAGTGCGGAGAACCGCCGCGCCGCCGGGAGCAATAGACCCTACAAGAGCTGCTCCATTCGCTGCTGACAGCAAGGTGCGGCCCGCCGCGCTACGTGTGACGCCATTTTGAACAACAACGTAGGTCTCGTCTCCCGTCAAAGGGAGCGTAGCGGCAGAAAGCTCGGATATCTTAGTGCCGGTCATTTGTTTCGCGCCCGTTCATTCACTAAAAATCGCCGCCGTAGGATGCCGGCGATCGTCACCGTCCCGGCAGTCTGCCTGACCAGGGTCAGCCGCAATCGTATAAACCCCCGCGATCCAGTGGGGTTGTGGCACAGCCATAGTCGTTCGCCCCTAGCTGATGGCGTAGCCGTTGATGTAGATGTCGCAAGCCCCTGCAATACCTAGCCCTGCTGACAAGACAGCGTAGAGCGTGGCTGTATTGCGATAATCGCCGTTCGCAATCACGCACAGGATCATCAAATCCGCACCCGTCAGGGCGGTAAGATTCTGCGCCGCCACAATAGCGGTGCCCCCGCCGCCCGTTGCCGTTCTTACGGCAAGCGTTCCCACCATGGCCGCCAGATTCGTGCTGGCGTTGGCCACCACAATCTCGGTGATGCGGTAGCGCGTGAAACTGAACAGCTTGGAGAACGCTTGGTCCGCCGTGCTATTGAGGTTCGCACCGATCAGACTGAACAGGGTTCTGTTTGTATTCAATGCGGGAGCGCCCGAAGGCGATACGACCATCGTTCCCATTAGACGGCCTCTCCGCTCATGAATGCAGTTGCGCTGGCAGTCTTGGTGAACGGTCCCGTCGAGGAGAAGACCAGCGTAATCCCCGTCGCGCACCGAACCGGGATCGGATTGTAACCGACCTCAACCGTGCTGTTGGCCGCCGCCGCCCAAGTCTTGATGGGCGTCACCGCGCCATCAGTCGGGGGTGACGTAGCATCAAACAGCATCAAATATCCCGCCGTGCCGCCCGTCGTGATATTGGCCCCATAGAAGTTTCCGGCGGAATTCTTCAAAACAAGGCTCGACGCCGCAGCCGTCGTGACAACGGGCGTAATGGCTCCAGCCGCCACCGAATGAGGCGCTGCGGATACCGCAGCAGTGCCGGTTCCCGCCGCCACAGCTCCATTGATTGTTCGTTGTCGGACAAAGCCGGAGGCGTCGAAAAGGAAGTTGGCGTTCGCAAGGGGCCGGGGCGACGCCCCAAGCAAGCTCCCGCTGCTGAATGGATATACAATAGTGGTCGATGCGGTGTCATCGGAAACCGCCGCAATTCCCACCATCGCAGCGCCAATCTCTCCCCGAGAGTTGATCTGGATGTTGCCGCGCTGGCCGTCAGTGTAGGTCGGAGCCGTCGTATTATAGACGCCGCCGATCTTGACCGGCTTGCCGGAGTCAGGAGCAGCAGCAGCCGCATCGCCAACAACCTGCGCGTTCAGGTTCGAGGCTGTGGCCTGGGACACGGTGGTCGAGCCGCCCGCACTGGCGAACGTCGCCACCGAGCCGTCAGCGTTGATGATCGAGACGGTGCAATCGACCACCGTGTTCGTTGCGGGAAGCGGAACAATGCGGGACATGGCAAAGAGTCCTTAAAGTGTCGGTGGTGTCAGGCCGGGTGAAAACAGAGCAGCATCCACCGTCCCGTCGATGCTATCTTGTATTTGCTCCGGCGTCATCCCTGACTGCTCAGCTTGCAGTCGTTTGGTGACGGCGTTGAAAGCCTCAATCTGCGCCGTCGTTTCCGCCTTGTAGGCGTCAATGTCCAGCTTCTGCTGCTCCTGGGACTGCTCAACACGCTGAAGCAACGCCTGCTGCTGCCCCACAAGGCCAGACAGCATCTCGATCTGCTGCTCGGCGGCTTGCAGCTCCGGCGTCTTGTCGTCATCCGACAGAAGCTTCGGATCGATGGTCTTGCGCAGGCGCGCGGCGATCTCCTGCGCTCCCGGCCAGTCCATGTTCTTGACCAGCAGGTCGCCTGCCACACCCCATAGCTCCGGGTTGCCTTGGAGCAGCTGGCTCATGCTCTCAGCGGCCTCCTGCCGCTTGGTCATGTAGCCGGGGCCGGTGACGGCCACCACGTCGTATTGACCGACGCCGGGGTTGTATATTTTCTCGATAAGGATGCCGTCTTCCTCGATCTTGCGCACCGGTTCGGCCTGATCGGGGTCGATCTTGACCATGCCGACCTCGCCATCAGGCTGGACGATGCGCGCGATGCGCGCCGTGTCGTAGATTTTCGGGATCAGATCAACCAGCTGGCGCGTGATGTAGCGGATGGCGCGGGCGAGGTTGTCCACGTAGTGATAGGTGCCGGTGTCGCCCTGTTTCTCGCGGGCGAGGATGGCCTTGCCCGAGCGTTCGTTCGACGTGGCGCCGAGGCTTGAGTCATACTGCCCGGTGGTGGCCTTGATGTCGTCCGAAGCCCCCATCTTGGCTTGCAGCAGCCCCGAGGAGGCCATCGGGGGCTGGGCGCGTTGCGGCAGCGGCAAGGTGTTGCCCATGCCGTCCGTCACGTCCGGGTTGACCTCCAGATAGGGCCAGTTGACCGTGTTGGCCGTCTTCCACTGGTTCTCGTAGCCCTCGAACTGCCCGCCGTAGCCGATGAACGGCGCCTTGGGCGCCAGGGCCAGCATCTCGGCCTCCTGGCTGACCCAGTAGTTATACATCCGCTGGGCGTCCTTGGCGTTGCGCACCAGACCCGAGATGTAGAGTTGGCCGTCGATCTCGAACTCGTTGCCGACGACGCGGACGACGGGTATCCACTTGCCCGCCCATTCGCGCTCCTCCAGCACGTCGAAGCCGTTGGTCTTGACCCACATGACCTTCTTGCGCTGGACCCGGCGCGACTTGACCGGGGGGCCGTTCAGCGCGCGGGCCAGCTGGTCCTGCGGCGTGCCGCTGTGCGCGGTCGAGCCGTCGCGATAGAGGTTCAGATCGCCCGGCTCGTAGTCGTAGTAGAAATACTCGGCGATGCGGATGGTGTTCTCGGTCAGCCACTGCGAGAGCGTCTGGTCGCCGACGCCCTGCGTCATGATCGACGACAGCGGCGTGGCGTTGGGCCACAGGCGCTCGTAGTCGGCCTTCAGGATGTCCTCGGTGATGAAGCACCACTCGGCGTCGGACCCGCACGGGTCTTGGATAGCCGGGTCCATATAGACGCTGAACGAGTTGCGCACCCGCCCGATGCGCAGGTCTTGGTCAAAGGTGTCGTCGTCGCAGTAGTCCGTCAGGATGCGGATGTAGCCTTCACCATACGTAACCTGATTGTCACATGCCGTGTCGTAGGCCACGTCGGCGTCGGAGATGTATTCGATGTGCCGTATGACGCCGTTCAGCATCTCGGCCACGTCCACGTCGGCCTTGTCGTCGGCGGGGATGACCTTGCCGGTCGGACGGTTCTGTCGCTGCTCGTTCGTCACCTGACGGACGTGCTGCGGCAGCTTGTTGATGGTCAGGCAGGGGCGGGCGCTGATGTTCTGGCCCGAGCCGGTGTTCGTGCGGGTCGCCAGCACGTCGGCGCTCCACTGGAACATATTGTCGGAAGACCCCGCCATGAAGCGAAGGTCGTTTAGCTCGTCCTCACGGCTCTGACTCGTGGCGCTTTGCGCCATGGTGAAGCGGCTGCGCATGGTGGTCAGCATCTCGCTGGTGCTGGTCTTCTTGCTCGCCACGCGGTCAGGCCCCCATCCACGAGGTGTGGACACTGGCGCCACCATAGGTGCGTCGCGGCGCGTTGTCGATATGCTCACGCTGCCCGACCGGGTAGGCGAAGGTGACGCAGATGGCGTCAGCGCAGTTAAAGACTAGCGTCCCGTTGGCGTAGTATGCGTTATGCTCCTCCAGTGTCAGATTGAACACGAGTGTCGGAGGCACGCTTTCGGTTCGAACAGACACGGGAGCAACAAGCTGTTGCGCGGTGGCGATTCGCAGTAAAAGTTTCGCCGCACCACGCGCACTGGCGAGTATCCGTGAAATGGCGCTTGTAGCGAACCTTGCTGGCACATGAGAGCGAGCAATATCTGGACCGTGACGGGAAATAGGTTTCGTAGTCCAGTTGGCATGCGGCGCACGTAGCGCGGAAGGCTTGCCGCTGAAGCCACGACGCAACACCGTTTTTGCTGTGCCACTCCCGGCCTTCGGGTGTTGCGTGCCACTCGGCGGCGCGAGCCAGGGCCTCTGCGGACGGGGGCTTGAGGCCCCCGGATGCGTGGCGTGCGAGGGCGTGTTCGGCAAGGTGCTCGCGCGCATCCACGAGTTCCAGATTGGCGCGCACGTTGTTTCTCCAGTCGCCATCGCGGTGATGGACGTGCTTGCCTTCCGGTATAGGCCCGTGAGCATCGCTCCAGACACGGCGGTGAAGCAGCCGCTCGGCGTCAGTTTTCCGGTCTGACTGGTAGTAGCGACCACTTGTCTGAACTCGGTATCGCGTCCCTTCGTGCCAAACGCTCTCAACAGTCGGCATAACCAGAACCTCCTTGATCCGTAGGGTTCCAGTCTATCTGTGATAGTCAACGTGTCCAGCCGTTTCTCGCCGTGCCCCCAAACGAAGACCTTATGCTTGCCAGTTCCGACCAGTCGTGCGCCGTTTGACAGCGTCGCTGTGGTCAAGGCGTCCGTTTCCGTCACCCACGCGGCGAACACTTTTGTCGGGCCGAAGGGCGTGCAGACTACATCGCCTTTGCGAAGCTGCTCGATGGGCCGGTCGCCAGAAGGCGTCCTGACAAGGGTTCCGGCCACAAAACAGTCGGGAGAGGGAAGGCCACGCGCCTTCATGTCCTTCTTGCCCTCAAGGAACATCGTCCCCCGGCTGTCAGGCTTGACCAGCGGCGAGATCAGGTCCGTCTTGAGGCGGCGGTCGAGCGGCAGCGAGGCCGTCTTCAGCCACTCGCGCATGGCCCCCCACATCTCGGCGCGCTTGTTGCCCCACATCAGGGGCGTGCGCGACTTCTGACCGAAGTTGACCCCGCGCACGACCTTGTAGCGTTGCTCCTTGAGCCGGTCCACGACGCCGCCGCCGACGCCACCCTCGTCGATGACCACCAGCACGGGCTTGTAGGTCTCGATGGCCTCGATCACGCGCCCGACCGTCTCCATCGTATCGACGCCCTGATGCCGCTGGAGGCTGATGATGTCGCGCCCCTGCCTGACGGCGATAACCGTGGCGTCGGCTCCGAAGCGCGCCGGGTCCACGCCGATGACGACGGGTGCGGTCGGGTCTTTGTAGCGCGGGCGCTCCATGGCCTCGTCCACCAGCAGGCTGGAGATGAACTGGTCGTCGCTCTCGTTGGGGAACATCCCGTAGACCTCGACGTGCGCCTGGGCGCTGTCGGCGCCGTATTCGTCGATGATCTGCTGATAGACCTTCTTGTCGGTGCCCTCGACCGAGCGCGCATCGACGATTTTCGTGCGCCAGAAGTCCCTCTTGGCGTGAAACGCCTCGTAGAAGTAGCCGGTGTTGCGGCGGGGGTTGGAAAATGCCAGATGGAAGCGATCCGGGGTGTTTTCGGTGAAAAACCCGTCCGTGACCGACCAGATCGGGTCAGGAATGCCGCTTGACTCGTCAAAAATGACCAGAACGCCGTCGTAGTTGTGCGTCCCGGCGTAGGCGTCGGGGTTCTCCGCGCTCCAGAGCTGGGCGTGGGCCGCCCACAGGCGGGTGTCGCGCTTCAGGTCGCGCTCGACGCACTCCGTCAGCCACTTGGCGATAGTGATGCGGGTGGCGATAGGCTCGAACCAGTGCTTGTTGAGCGCCATCGACGCCCATTTGGTGATTTCCGGCCATGTTTTCGTCGTCAGCTGGCTCTCGGTGTTGGCCGAGACGATGGTGGTGGAGCCGATGCGTGTCGTCAGCATCCAGATGACGATCCAGCTGACCAGCGCGCTCTTGCCGATGCCGCGCCCCGACGACACGGCCATGCGGAAGGTCTCGAAGTCGATCCTGCCCTTGTTCGCGGCTATGTGGTCTCGCAGTTCCGCCAGCACCTCGCGCTGCCATTTGCGCGGGCCGTCGAAGTTGGCGAGCGGTGTGCCTTGTTGTCCCCATGGGAAGGTCATGAGGACGAACGCGAGCGGGTCGTCGCGGATAGCGGGCGACCACAGCCGCGCCATCAGCTCCATTTCACTTTCGGCGTCGTATTGAGGCGTTTGCATCAGAACCTATGCAGTCTTTTTTCGGCTTCTAAGCGAGCGTTTACAGCTTCGTGCAAGTCTTTAAACTGGCCTATGTAATGGTGAACGCCGTTTACTCTCATTTGCACTTGCCATTTTCGGTTTCTTGAGTGCCAAGCCACACCTTTTTGGCCGGAAATAGAGCCTTTGTGTGCGCCAATGTTGTGCGAGTTCACCAAGCGGCTCACATCACGTAAATTATCAATCCTGTTGTCGGCGCGGTCGCGATTTAGGTGGTCGATTTCATTCTGCGGCCACGCTCCGTAAACGTAAAGCCATGCCAGCCGATGAGCTTGGTGTTTTTGTTTTTCGACTTGGATGCAGATGTAGCCGTCTTGGGTGCGCGCGCCAGCAACGGCGCCTTTTTTCGCCCGCCCGTTTCGCTCGACGCGGTTCACGAACACGCCCGTTTCCGGGTCATAGTGAAGTAGCGCTTTAAGGCGCGCTTGTGTTAGTGGTTGCGCAGTCATCGGCTTGCCTCTCAAGTCCGGTGGTCAGGGAGCCGGTGGGCGTTGGCGCGCCCTCGGCTTCCGCCGGTATAGCATCGTTTTGCACGACATACATACCCTCGATCACGCGCTGTTGGGCGCGCTCCAGGGCGTCGGTGACGCTGATGCGCTGCTCGATGTCCACGTTGATCTGCTGCTTGGCGACCCACCCGCGCGTGTGCTTCAGGTGGTCCAGCGCCGCCTTGGCGTCGCCCTGCTCGGCGGCGTCGTAGAGGACGGAGGCCATGGCGTGCTCGCCGTCGGCGGCGCCCTTCTGCTCGGCCAACTCGACCAGCGGGTCCATTTGCGCCAGCCGACGGTAGTCGCTGGGCTTCATACCGGCGGCGAACGCCAGCGCGTCGCCCTTCAGCCCCTTACGGGCGGCGTCGTAGATGCGCGTCAGCCGCGCCTCGGTCGCCTGTAGCGTCAGCGGCTCGTGCGTCAGGGAGAAGAAGCCGGGGTCAATCGCCTGCATGCCCCAGACGTAGCCGCGAGCGGCGGCGTTGGCAAGTGTGTTGCAGTTGCGGGGGCCTTCGACGCCCCCGTGGCGATCAGCAGGGCTGCACGGAGGCGTCGTCGGTCGTTGGCTGAGCAGGAGCCCGCTGCCGTGCGTAACAAGCTGTTGGACGTGTGGCTAGGGGCTTTTTGCAAAAAATAAAAAATCGGTCACGAACGCTGAAGGCCAACAGCCCCGATCCCTCGGCCCTACCCGGGGTGGCCTCCGGCAAACGGCTTTCTGGCGTCAGCCTGGGTCACGCGCCGCCAGCCTAGCAGCGCGTCAGCTGATAGCTCCATGCTTGAGGGTGTGCGTGACCATACCGCGTCAGCGTGGGGCGCGTGACCATAGGGCTGGATGCAACAAACTGTTTGACATTGTGGTGGGGGGGGGGGGGGGGGGGGGGGATGGGGGAAAGGGTATACCAAACAGGAGAAATATTAATATAGCCCCCCCCCCCCACCAAAAAAACCACGCCGCGCAACACCGCGCGCACCCCCATTCAA
>JAKAFK010000149.1 GCA_021817985.1 Pseudomonadota bacterium
GGCGTATGCGCTGCCGCTTCCATGAGCTTGTGCTGCACTGGTGAGGTCGTCGGCATCACTGGCCTCGTTTCGTTTGTTCGAGCAACTCTCGGCCCTTGACGGTCAGCATGTCGTCAGGCAGGCGGGAAAGTGCATACAAGTAAGTTGCAGCGCACCGACAAAACGGGGCTTGAGCGGGTTGCTCATGCTCGTCCATGTAGCCCTGCGCATTCGGCTTCACCAATCCTTTCTGGTGCGCCCATGAATCGCGGATGAGGTAAACCTTGCCGTCACGTGCGACGTGCTCGGGGCGGGCGTCATAGTTCGCCTCATGAACGTGATGCCATTGCGCTGCGATGGCCCCGTTTCCTTCGGCAATCGTCTGGTTCACCGCCGACGCGAGTTTGTGGCCCTGGTCGATCAGCATGCGGCGCTCTTCGAACGTGCTCTGCTGCAGGCGTTTGCCGATCTGGCCCTTCACCTCGCGGAGCGCAACGGGTGAACCGCCCGGGGGCTGACTACTGGCCCAGCCCGCGAATCGGCGCATCGTGATTTCGACGGCTTGCTCGCGGTTGAGCTTGATGAGGTCGGCCGAGGCCATGATGCGGGCCTGCAAAAGTGGCCTTAGCTTCGACTCAATGTTGTTGATAGAGGACTTGTCGATGCCGGTGTGATACTTCGGCGCCGTTCTAAGCGCCCTTTTGTAAGCAAGCTCTAGGGACTGCGCAGCGAGTTGATGCGCTGGCTTGCCTGTCATCATCCCTAACACGGCACGGATGCGCTGCGCCCAATAGTCCAAGCTTGCAGCGTCTTTGTATCCGTGCTCAGCGAACCATTGAATGGCCGCTGACAGAATCTCATTCAGCTTCTTCATTCGGCGCCGCCAGTGGCAGCTCATAGGCGGCCAGGGCTTCCATGTCCAACTCCAGCGGCTCGGGGAAGAACTCGCGCTCGCTGTTCGCAACCGAGGCCAGCCAATCAAGGACGCGGGCTTTGTTGTCCGGGTCGCAAGCTGGGAGGATTCGATCCACGATCTCCCCTGCTGCTTTGATACGTGCCTCGCTACCCTTGGCTTTCTCGCTGTCCGGCTCGCTCAGCAGGTTCGGCCATTCGGCCACGAACGCATTACGCCATTCCTGGAATGCGGCCTCGTAAGTCAGGCTCCCGTACTGTGCGGGGAAATCTTTCTGCACCTGGGCGTAGAAGTCCTCGTTCCAGGCGCGGCGCATGACGATGGCATCCAAGAATCTGAATGCTGGATCAAGCTCGATGCGCACGCGGTCGATATAGCGTGCGATCTGCTTGGCGTCTTCCGATCCCTCACCGAAGCCTTCGGTCAGCGTTTCCTCGTTCAGGAGTGCTGCTGGCATGCCTGATGCCGTGGCGATGTTCTTGAGGATGTTGTTGCGGCTGTATTCGCCGGCGGTGTGGACATGCTCAAGATTGACGCTGGCGAGGTCTTCGTCCACGCCGATCTGCACCACATTGGATGTGCGCGCACCCTGAATCGCCCTGCGCTTGAGATTGGCAAATCCCAGGGCCACGCGGTCAACAATAGAGCCGGGAGATTTGCCCTTGTAGACCAGCAGCCCGAGTTTGTCCTGGATCAGGTTGTCGGCAATCATGGACGCCAGGAACGACTTCAGCGGGTAATAGGCACGCTGATAGACCGAGCGCCCGACGAATCCGAATGCCGAATCCGTCCACTGAATCCAGATCGGTTGCTCGTGCATCAGCACCAGCGCCTTCGTGTTGTTCCACGAATCGGAACCCACACGAATTTGCCGGGGATGCATAAAGTCAACCGAGCCTGGGTCTTGGTTCAGCACCAAGCTCCCGGCCGTATTCAGTGGATCAAAGATGTAGAACGCCAGGTCGCGCTTGTGCAGGTTTTCGGTTGGCAACGGCTCATTCGTCGGCGCCTTGGTATCGCCATCAATCACATTACAAGCCAGAGAGCCGACGCCATAGATGCGCGCGACTTGGCCGACACGATACACAAGGGTGTTTGCCCCGACCCCTCCGAGCCGAGCCCACTCTTTGCGGAACGCCTCTAGCAGCATCTCTTCGGGCGCGTTCGGAACTGACATCACACGCTCTTGGCTCATTGCCATTTCCAGCGGCTTATCCACCATCCTCGAACCGAGCGCGTGGTAGGTGTAGATGGTCTTGCACGCCTCGTAGCTCGGGGACTGCCCCGGGACGATGTCGGTCGTCCCCATGAACATGCGCATGAGTTCGCTGCCGGCGTATTCTCCCAAGCCCAGGTAGCTATACCCGCCCTGGTCGATGCCGCTGTCAATGCTCATAGTTCATTTGTCTCTGCAATCGAATGTTTGGTTAGAAACCGTCGCTGTCGCCAAGGCCAATCATGACGCCGTAAACAAACCCGTCCAACAAATCCATGCCATGTGGCGTCTTTGTCCCGGGCCTGTATCCGCACACTTGACTCAGCAAATGGTTGCGCGTCTGGCCCCGATAGCTTTTGGTTTTGTCGTAGGCGTAGCGGCTAAGTTTCACGTCGCCGCGATAGACATATGGACTGGCTGAAATGGCCCTAGGGTCTTTGCCCAGCGATGTCAACACGCTATCTATCGCCTCAACCTGCAGGCCTTTGTTTCTTGCGTGCTGAATCAAGACGGAGCCGGTCGATTTGTCTTCGATGTATGTTCCTGCGTTCCCGTACCTTGCTCCGCATGCCTTGGATAGTTCGTCCAGGCGCATATATACCCCTGGCAACCAATCCTCAAGCAAGTAGCCCTCAATTTGCAGCACGTCCCAATCCAGAATCGTCAGCGGGCTACGCTCGCGTTTTGATTTGGAAACGTAGACAACAGCCGTGCCATCGTGCTCCAGGGTGTCTTTGACTGCGGTATCAATGACGGCATAGACCGTATCGCATCGCTCGGGGAATTCGACCGGCTGGCCTTCATGGAGTAGCGAGTCTTCACTGAAGAATGCCGACCCGGACCAGTCAACAAACTCTGCGAGATATTCCTGCTGGTAGACAAGCGGCGGGTATTGATCTTTGAGCTTTGCGACATCTCCCGCGTCAAGGTGCGGATTTGTCGATGTCGGCGCGTGGAACTGCTTCCATCCCCATTCGGACTCTGTGCATATGCGGCAGAACCAATTCTCGGGATCAAGCCCATTCGGCGTGCTGAGTGCCCAGGCTTGTCCGCGATAATCGAGCAGCGTTGGCGCAATGGCCTTTTGCCATATGTCGCTCATATCCGGGCCTGCGAATGCCACCTCGTCCAGGACTACGCCGTGGTATTTCCGGCTTCGGCCTGCGCGGGGATTGTTCAGCGTCCAGAAATCGATTCGTCCGCCTGTGATGAGGCGAATCAATCCGTCCGTCTTGCTCGATGATTCCGTGATCGGGCGTAGAACTGTTTCGAGTTCTCGATACGTCTCGCTCAGGATCTTGTAGTCTGGCGCAAATAGCCCCCATGACTCACGATTGGCCGCGTGTTGCGTGAGGAGATTAATCGCAAATTGCGTCTTCCCCCATCGCCGACCGCACCTGACTGCGTTAAACCTGTCTCGACCTCGCCATAGGGCAAGCTGGCCTGCATGCGGTTGAGGTAGTTTGATCTCAACCTTCATCCGTCAGCGCGCCGATGAGCGTGATATGGACTTCATTAGTTTCGCTCTCTGGCGGCTTCGGGGAGAGTTTCGGGTGAATATACGGTGCCGCCTTCTCTGCTGTGTCTGCCGCGAGTTTCGCGAGCCTGAGCTTTTCGCCCATATCCTCGGCTGCCTGTGATTGCTCCCACAGTGCACGCATGGCGCCGAGCATGACATCGACCGGTGTTTCGCCTTTCCTTGCCGCCTTGATTGCGATATCGCGGACTTTTCTTGTTTTGCTGCCTGGCTTACGGCCTGCGCCAGGCCTGGCGCCTCCGTTTGCCATATCTGTGCT
>JAKAFK010000009.1 GCA_021817985.1 Pseudomonadota bacterium
CGATCTCGCCGCCCTTCGGGAAGATCTGAAGCTTCTATAATAGAGGAGCTCCCCATCTCCCGAAGAGGGCCCCTCGTGGGTGAAATCGATCATCTGCTCGGCCGCTTGCAAGACTTCACCGTCCCGCAAAAACCGGGGGCCAGTCTGGAAGACAGCCTCCAGCGACTCGCCGCGACCAGCGCGCGGGCGCTCAATGCGGAGAACTGCTCGATCATGCTCCTGGAGCAGGACGAGATCGAGGATCTGCGCCTGCGCGTCTGCGCCAACTTCGGCAAACTCTCCGCCAAGGCCTACAACGAGTCGGTGATGCAGGGGGAAGGCATCGCGGGCTATGTGGCAGCGACCGGCCATGGCCTGCTGATCGAGGACATCGAGAAATCCCCTTTCGCCGGCAAGGCGCGTCACCCGGACGATCCCCGCAAGAGCATGATCTCCTCGCCGATCGTCACCGATGGTCACATTCACGGCGTCATCAACGTCAACGGACCGAAACGCAAAGCGACCTTCGACCTCAACGACTTGGCGATGCTCGATATCCTCGCCCTGTTCGTGGGCAAGTCCATCCAGGTGATCCAGCTGCAGAACGTCCTCAACTCGCGCTTTGCGCAGCACGCGCTGCTCGAGCACCAGCAGGCCGACAAGGCGGTCGGCGACATGATGCTGCGGGCGGCGCAGAAGCCCGATCAGATGGCGCGCCTCATGGCGCGCACCTTCTTCCGCGAACTGACCAAGGCGGGCTTCGGCTCCGGCCAGATCATCAATGTCGCGTCCGAAATCATCTCGGAACTGAGCAAAAGCCTGCAGAAGCGGCAGGCACAGGAAGGCGAACAGCCCTAGACGTTGGCCTGCGAACGGTGGCGCAGATAGCCCACCATGCCAGGCAGAAGCGAGACCACGATGATCCCGAGGATGACGGCGGTCAGGTTCTCCTTCACGATCGGCAGTCCGCCGAAGAAGTATCCCCCGCCGACGAAGGCGCCGACCCAGGCGATCCCGCCCAGGACGTTGTATGCCAGAAAGCGTCCGTAGGTCATGTGGCCGATGCCGGCGACGAACGGCGCAAAGGTGCGGATGATGGGAATGAAGCGCGCGATGACCACCGTCTTGCCGCCATGGCGGGCATAGAACCGTCGGGTGCGCTCAAGATGCTCGCGCCTGATGAAGCGGCCGTCCCGGCCTCGGAAGATGCGCGGGCCCAGGAGGCCCCCCAGCCAATAATTGGCCGAATCGCCCACAATCGCCGCCAGCGCGAGGACGACGAAGAGCGCGATCGGGTTCATGCCCCCGCTGGCCGCCACCGCCCCCGCCACGAACAGCAGCGAGTCGCCGGGCAGGAAAGGCGCGACCACCAAGCCCGTTTCACAGAACAGGATGACAAACAGCACCCCGTAGATCCAGTTCCCGTAGGCCTGGATGAAGATCGGCAGATAACGGTCGAGATGCAATACGATGCTTAAAAGATGCCCGATCCATTCCATGGCCTGGCTGCTCTCCTCAACGAAAAGGGATGGCGCCTGTCCTTACGGCATCGCCTCGGGGCGCTTCTTCTCGACCTTGATGAACTGTTCGCGGGACACGCCCAGCCACATGACGATCGGACTCGACACGAGCACCGAGGAATAGATGCCGAACAGAATGCCGATGGTCAGCGCGAGCGCGAAATAATGGAGCACCTGTCCCCCGAAGAATAGCATGGACAGCACCATGAGCTGCGTCATGGTGTGCGTGATGATGGTGCGCGACATGGTGCGCGTGATGGCGTTGTCGATGATCTCGGGCACGGAGGCCTTGCGCATCTTGCGGAAGTTCTCGCGGATCCGATCAAACACGACCACCGATTCGTTCACCGAGTAGCCGAGGATCGCCAGCACGCCGGCCAGCACCGTCAACGAGAACTCCCAGCGGAAGAAGGCAAAGAACCCCAGGATGATGACCACGTCGTGCAGGTTCGCGATGATCGCCGCCACCGAGAAACGCCATTCGAAACGAAAGGCGAGGTAGATCATGATACCGACGATGACCATGAACAGGGCGAGTGCGCCATTGTCGTAGAGCTCCTTGCCCACTTCCGGGCCGATGAACTCCACGCGGGTGAGCTGCACGGCCGGCGTCATCTGGTGCAAGGTTTTCATGACTTGGTCGCTCAGCGCGCTGCTGGTAAGCCCATGCTTGAGCGGCAGGCGAATGAGCACGTCGTCCGCCGAACCGAAATTCTGCACCGACGCATCCCGATAGCCCGCCGATTCCAGCGTCCCGCGGATCTGTGTCAGGTTGGCCGCGGCCGGATAATGGAGCTCCAGCACCGTGCCCCCGGTGAAGTCGATGCCTAGATTCAGTCCGTTGATCGCGAGGGCCGCCACGGCCAGCAGGAAGGTCACCGCCGAGATGACGGAGGTGACCCGCGCATAGCGCATGAAGGGGATATCTTTTTTGATCTTGAAGAATTCCATCGAATCTTCCCACTTGATAGGCGAGATGCGGCCCCGTTCAGATCGGCAGCCGCTGAAGCTTGCGCCTGCGTCCGAAGATCAGGTTGACGACCGCTCGAGACACCATAACCCCGCTGAACATCGAGGTGATGATCCCGATGCACAGGGTCACCGCGAAGCCTTTGACTGGACCTGAGCCCAGGAAGAACAGGGCGAGCCCCGCAATGAGCGTCGTCACGTTGGAGTCCAGGATGGTGCCGAAGGCGCGGTCATAGCCGCTGTTGATCGCCGCCTGCACGCTGCTGCCGTTGCGCAGCTCTTCCCGCACCCGTTCGAAAATCAGTACGTTGGCGTCGATCGCCATGCCGACGGTGAGCGCAATCCCGGCGATGCCCGGCAACGTCAACGTCGCTTGGAGCAAGGAGAGGATGGCGACCAGGAGCAGCAGGTTGATCCCCAGCGCCACCGTTGCGATGGCCCCGAACACGCGGTAATAGAAGATCATGAACACCGCGATGAAGGCGAAGCCGAACAGGGTGGAATCGAAGCCCTGGCGGATATTCTGCGCCCCCAGGCTCGGCCCGACGGTGCGCTCCGCGACGATGTCCATGGGGGCCGCCAGCGCGCCCGCCCGCAGCAGGAGCGCGATGTCGCTCGCCTCGCGCGGACTCGACATGCCGGTGATCTGCACGCGCCCGCCGCCGATTTCCTCGCGGATCACCGGCGCGGTGATGATTTCGGTGTGGTTCTTCTCGACCAGCAGGATCGCCATGCGCTTGCCGACATTCTTGCGCGTCACATCCTGAAAGATCCGTGCGCCACGGCCATCCAGCGTCACGTCCACCGACGGCTGCCCGCTTTGCGGGTCGAATCCCGGGGCCGCGTTGGTAATGTCCTCGCCGGTCAAAATGACCGTCTTCTTCACCAGAAGGGGAACTCCGCTTCGGGAATAATAGAGCTCGTCCCCGTAGGGAATCACCCCGGCGATCGCCTGCCGCAGCGAATCAGGGTCACTGTGCTCTTCATCCACCATGCGGATCTCAAGGCTCGCCGTGCGCCCGAGAATCTCCTTGGCACGGGCTGTGTCCTGCACGCCGGGCAGCTCGACGACCACCCGGTCCGTCCCTTGCTGCTGGATGATCGGCTCGGCCACCCCCAGCTCGTTGACCCGATTGCGCAGCGTCGTGATGTTCTGCTGCAGCGCCAGGCTTTGGATGTTGGCGATCGCCTGCGGCTTCAGGGTGGCCACCAGATCATACTCGCCCGGCCCCTGCGTTTCCCGCAGCGCGAGGTCGGCGTCGGCCTGCGCGATGGCCGACTCCGCCTTGGCGCGGGCGGCGGCGTCCGAGAACTTGGCGGTCAGGACCTGTCCCGTGCGCGCCACGTCGAGATAGCGAATGTCCTTGTCGCGCAGATTGCTGCGAATGTCCCCCACATAACGGTCCAGCGCCTTGTTGACGGCGGTGCCCATCTCCACCTGCAGCAGGAAATAGACGCCTCCGCGCAAGTCGAGCCCGAGGTACATCGGCAGCGCGCCAATTCGCCCCATCCATTCCGGCGAACGCGGCAAGAGGTTGAGCGCGACCGAATACGCGCGACCGAGCTTGCTCTGCAGCAGGCTCTTCGCCTGAATCTGGGTCGTCGTGTCCTTGAAGCGCACCCGGATCGTATTCGGATCCATGACGAGATCCTGATACGCGAGATGGGCGGCCGTCAGATCCGCCTCGACCTGCCCGGCCAGCGCCGGATCGATTTTTGCGGGCGCGTGGACCACGGCAATCTGCACCGCCGGCGATTCGCCGTAGAAGTTCGGGATGGCGTAGACCAGCCCGAGGACGACCGCGACCGCGATCAGGATATATTTCCAGAGGGGATAACGATTCATGCGTGCCTTCCAGCTGAAGCCCTGCCGCTTCGGCAAGGCCCCGCCTTGATGGTTCGTGCGTCTCAGGCGCCGATGTTCTTGATCGTGCCTTTCGGAAGCAGGGTCTGGATCGACTGCTTCTGCACATTGACGACGACGTTGTCGGCGACTTCCACGCTGACATAGTTGTCGGTGACCTTGGTGATCCGCCCGAGCGTGCCGCCCGCCGTCACGACTTCATCGCCTTTCTGCAGGGCGCCCAGCATGGCGCGCTGTTCCTTGGCACGCCTCATTTGGGGGCGAATCAGCATCCAGTAGAAGAGGACGAAAATGACGATGAGGGGCAAAAACCCCATGATACCGCCCGCCGCCCCCCCGCCGATCGGGAGACCGTTCGCAGCGTATGCAGAATTGATAAGCACAATTCCTCCTGACGTCATAAATGAGGCATTCTTATTGTCGAAGCGCCCACGGGGACGCCGACGCGACGCAGTCCCCATGACACAAACGTCTTATTTTAGCACGATGCCGCGCGCAACTGCCTAAAGTCCCGCACGAAGGCCCCCAGGCGCTCTTCCTGGATCGCGGCGCGCAAGCCGCTCATCAGCTCCTGATAATAGGTCAGGTTGTGAATGGTGTTGAGGCGCGCGCCGAGAATCTCCCCCACGCGGTGCAGATGATGCAGATAGGCCCGCGTGAAATGGCGACAGGTGTAGCAGCCGCACGCCTCGTCCAATGGCCGGGTATCCGTCCGATAGCGCGCATTGCGAATCTTCACCGTGCCCGATCGGGTAAAGAGCCAGCCGTTGCGGGCGTTGCGCGTCGGCAGCACGCAATCGAACATGTCGATGCCGCACAGCACCGCCGCCACGATATCCTCCGGGGTGCCGACCCCCATGAGATAGCGGGGCTTGTCGGGCGGCAATCGAGGGGCCACATGCTCGAGGACACGCAGCATCTCCTCTTTCGGCTCGCCGACCGACAGTCCGCCCATGGCATACCCGTCGAAGCCGAGCGCGCACAAGCCCTCAAGGGAGGCCTCGCGCAGCGCCGGATACATGCCGCCTTGCACGATGCCGAACAGCGCGTTGGGATTGTCGCCGTGCGCGTCCTTGGAACGCTTGGCCCAGCGCAGCGACAGCCGCATCGAGTCCTGGGCCTCGGCAAAGGTGGCCGGATAGGGCGTACATTCGTCAAAGATCATGACGACATCGGAATCGAGCACCCGCTGGATGCGCATGGACTCTTCCGGCGTCAGGAAGCAGCGATCGCCATTGACCGGGGAACGGAAGGCGACCCCTTCCTCGGTAATTTTGCGCAAAGGCCCCAGACTGAACACCTGGAACCCCCCGGAATCGGTCAGAATGGGATGCTCCCATCCCATGAAGCGATGCAGGCCATGGTGTGCGCCGATGACCTCCAACCCGGGTCTCAGCCACAGGTGAAAGGTATTGCCGAGCACGATCTGCGCGCCCAAGCCTTCGAGTTCCGCAGGCGCCATCGCCTTCACCGTGCCGTAGGTGCCCACCGGCATGAAAGCGGGCGTCTCCACCTGCCCATGGGCAAGCGCAAGGGTTGCGCGGCGCGCTAGGCCGTCCGTCTTGTGTACTGTGAACTGCATCCTGATCGGCGCATCCGCCCCCCGCTGTCGGCGCATCCGGACCCCTTCACGCGCCGGTTGTCCCGGGCCGCGCCCCTGAGGGGCGCGACCGCGAAGCCGAGATTATGCCAGAGTTCCCTCGATATTCCCCGAACGCCGCCGCGCCGACGCTCTATCGCACGCACGGAACAAAAGGCCGTGCGCCCTCACCCGTCTTGCCTGTCGATCAGCATCGCGTCGCCATAGCTGAAGAAGCGGTAACGCGCGTCGACCGCGTGGGCATAGGCGCGCCGCATCGTCTCGTGGCCGCCGAACGCCGACACCAGCATGAGAAGGGTGGATCTGGGCAAATGGAAATTGGTGAGTAGCCGGTCGACCACGCGGAAGCGATAGCCCGGCACGATGAAAATGTCGGTTTCTCCGTGCCCGGCGCAAAGGGCCCCGCCTTGCGCGGCCGCTTCCAGCGCCCGCAGCGAGGTGGTGCCGACCGCCACGACCCGCCCGCCGTTTTGCCTCGCGCGCTCGATCGCCTGAACAGTCGATTCGGGCACATGGAAGCACTCGCTATGCATGCGGTGCGCCTCGACATGTTCGGCGCGAACCGGCTGGAAGGTGCCCGATCCCACGTGCAGGGTCACAAAGCTGAGCGCGATGCCCGCCTGCTGCAAGCTTTCCAGCATGGCGCCGTCGAAATGCAGACCGGCGGTCGGCGCGGCCACCGCCCCCGGATGACGGGCGTAGACGGTCTGGTAGCGTTCCGCGTCCGCTCGATTGTCCGGACGCTGGATGTAAGGCGGCAGCGGCAGATGGCCGTGGCGCTCGAGGAGCGCCAGGATGGACGAGCCGGCCTCGAAGCGCAGGGTGTAGAGGTTCTCGTGGCGCGCCTCCACCCGTGCGGGAATGTCGGGATCGATGACGAGCCGCCCACCCACCCTGGGTGCATGGCTCGCACGGATGTGGGCACTCGCAAGGTGGTCTCCGAGGATGCGTTCCAGCAGGAGTTCGATGCGCCCGCCGCTTTCCTTGTGGCCGTATAGCCGCGCGTTGATGACCCGGGTATCGTTGAACACCAGCAGGTCCCCGGGGCGCAGATACGACGGCAAGTCCTTGAAGCGGCCATCCACCCACTCGCCCGCGGTGCCGTTGACATGGAGCAGGCGCGACCCGGAGCGCTCGGGAGCGGGTTCCTGGGCGATAAGTTCCTCGGGCAGCGTGAAGTCGAAGTCGGAAACCAGCATGAAGGGAATCGGCACGAACCGCGCGGAAAGGTTCCGGCGCGGAGGTCAAAAACATCGTATTATAACGCGGCCGCGACAAAGCGCTTGCGGAAGAGACAGCCTTTGTCCGATAATTCCCGCTTCCCTTGCCGGGATGGCGGAATCGGTAGACGCGCTGGACTCAAAATCCAGTTTGGGTAACCAAGTGAGGGTTCGAGTCCCTCTCCCGGCACCAGGCACCCTTCCAAGCAAGTCCGAAACAGCCCACCAAACCAAGCAACAACGCTGTTTAATGACTGTTTACCGTCTGTAGCAGTCCCAATACGTCCATTGACATCCGACGGTAACTAGCGGTAACTTTGACGGTAAGCTGTCCACCGTCAGGGAGAGTTACCGTCATGGCACTAACTGATACCGCGATCCGTACCGCCAAGCCCAGCACGAAGCCCAAGAAAATGGCCGACGAGCGCGGCCTGTACCTTCTCCTGAATCCCAATGGTTCAAGGTGGTGGCGCTGGGACTATCGCTTTGCTGGTAAGCGTAAGACTCTGTCTGTCGGCGTCTACCCTGATACCGGACTCAAGGAAGCGCGAGAGAAGGCAGCGGATGCCCGCAAGACTCTTGCAGAAGGCGTTGATCCTTCGCTGGCTCGCAAGGCCGCCAAGACGGCATCTATGGAAGCGAACGGGCGTACCTTCGAGGCCGTGGCGCGGACATGGTACGCACTGGCCTACAAGGACAAGAGCGAGTCCACGAAGGAAAAAACGCTGCGCAGGCTCGAAAAAGACGTGTTCCCGGTCCTAGGACATCTGCCCGTTTCCGAAATCACAGCGCCGACGATCAAAACCCTGATCCGGTCCATAGGCCAACGCGGTGCGCTCGACATCGCCAAGCGCGTGTTCAACTACGTCGGGCGCATACTGCGCTATGCCGAATCGGAAGGCATGATCGAGCGCGATCCCTCGTCGGCGATTGACCTATCCCTTGTGCTTCCAAATAGGCCAGTTAAGCACCATGCGGCGCTCACCGATCCGCTGGAAGCTGGGGCGCTCATGCGATCCATTGGCGAGTTCCAGGGCAGCTTCATTACGGTCTGTGCGTTAAGGCTGCTGGCGCTGACCTTCGTTCGCCCTGGCGAGCTTCGACATGCTGAATGGGCCGAGATTGATCTTGAATCCGCGACGTGGAACATACCGGGGCCGCGCATGAAGATGAAGGAGCCGCATATCGTGCCGCTGAGCACTCAAGCCGTGGCGATCCTGACGGAGCTACACCGGTTGACCGGGCAAGGGAAATACGCCTTTCCGGCGAACCACACGAGCTTGCGCCCCATATCAGAGAACACGGCGAACATGGCGCTACGCCGGATGGGCTACACCAACGAGGACATGACCTCGCATGGTTTCAGGGCAATGGCGCGAACCCTGCTGGCTGAACGGCTTGGATTCAAGCCGGAAGTGATCGAGCACCAGCTAGCGCATCAAGTTCCCGACACCCTGGGCAAGGCATATAACCGCACGCGTTTCCTCGACGAGCGCCGGGCGATGATGCAGGCCTGGGCGGACTATCTCGACAAACTCAAGGAAGGTGCTGAGGTTATTCTGTTTCGTGCTGGCGGTACAGCATGAGCAAACTATTCAACCTGAAAGAATGGCTGACAGTGGCCGACGCTGCCAAACATCTGTCAATCGCATTTGGCGAGGACGTAACCGAGGCCGACGTGTTGCGCCTGGCGCTTGATGGGCTCTTACGGCTGTCGGTCTATTTCGTGAATCACGCGAAAGCGCGATGCGGAAAAGTTATTCCCTGGGAAGAAACAAAGTGGATGCTGCTCCCCGATTCGGATGAGTTTCCAGGCGGACGGGTAATGAAGAGAGCCAATCAAGCGGAAGCCATAGATGCCCGACCGTGCCCGACGCAATTGCAGGCGCTTTTCGATGAGCTTCCGCCGGATGAGCGCGAGAAATGCTACCCGCTGTTGTGCAGCTTGAATATCGACGACGAGCGGTTCCTGAGCCTATCCGACGAGGTTACGACGCTGCGGGGAGTTTGGGACTTGCCGATGATCGGCAATGAGCAACTAGATATTGAACACCAATACCAGGGCTTGACCGGCGGCCCAAGCGTGACCCTGCTAGGTTTGGACGGCGCTTTCGTGGAAGGGCGCGACGGGCAGATATGCCAGCTTCAAGAGGATTACGACGGCAACGAATACCAAGCCGGTTCAAGCGCCGCGCTGGAAAGACTGAAACAGCATATTGCCGAGCACTGCATTGAAGGCGCGGAGGCTGAATCACTATTAAATCGGCACAAGGAACAGCGGAAAGAGTTTCTCGAAGAGCGAAGAGCAAGGCCCGCGAAGGAAAACTATTTCCCGGCTGATTTGCCCGAAGATGCGGTGATCGTGGTTCGCACCGAAGCCTTGCGGGAGTTTGAGAGGCATAGCAACGATGCACCATTGCCGACTTCACGCGCCCATATTTCCGACAAGTTGGCGAAGATGAATCAGGCTTCGATTAGATTCTGGAGCAATGCCGACCGCGACGACCGGGGAACGCACCCCGATAATGCGACGGTTGCGAGTTGGTTGATGCAACAGGGATTTTCACCAACGCTTGCCGACAAAGCGGCGACGATCATTCGCCCTGAGTGGGCACCGACCGGACGCAAGCCGGAAGAATGACGATACCCGAAACGCCAGTATTGGCGCTGGTTTCAGAGGGGCAACACCCTTAAGGGGAAACCCCTTTCCGTTTTTTCCGGCTAACGGAAAAAGCAGGATGCACCCGTTCCCACTTGGATAAGGACGGATGCAAATGAACTACCAACTACCCGAAACCGGCTTTCTTCGCTTGCCGCAAATCATTGGCGACCCCAAAGCGGAACCGCCAATTCCCCCGATCATCCCGGTAAAAAAATCCTGCTGGTGGGATGGCGTCAAAACCGGGCGATTCCCCAAGCCGGTAAAACTTGGGCCGCGTGTTACCGCGTGGCGAGTCGAGGATATCCGCGACCTGATCGCCAAGGCATAAGGGGGCGGCTCATGACTAAAAACAACAAGGGCCGCTACCGCTGGAACGGCGCGACCCCAAACGTCTCCGATAGTCCGAATCATACCCCGATCCGCACCCGCGCAACAGGCGTGATCGTTCGCATTGCCGTATGGGGCTTGATCCCTGGGAGCTTGGCGGATTGGCTGACTCAACGCGGAGGACTGCGCCATGCGTGATAGCGAACAATTCCGCGAAGCCATCCGATCCGCTGGTCTGGTCCCCCCGGATGTAATTGAGCCGGGCAAGCTGCATCGCTTTTCGAGCAACGGTAAGCACGGCGATGATGCGGGATGGTGCAAGCTATTCGATGATCTGGCCGGGGGCGTCTACGGCGACCATCGCACCGGGCTATCCGAAGTCTGGCAAGCCAAACGGGCGCATGCTTTCACCCCGGCGGAACGTGATGCCTTCCGGCAACGCTGCGAACAGGAACGCCTGGACCGCGAAGCCGAGGAAGCCCGCAAGCATGCCGAGGCTGCGACCAAGGCGGCGGTAATCTGGAAGGCAGCAAGGCCCGCTGGCGAGGACCATCCTTACCTTCTCCGAAAGGGCGTCAAGCCAGTTTTGACCCTGCGGGAACTTCCCGTCGATGAAGTGGCGGCACTACTCGGATATCCGCCCAAAGCGAAGGGCGAGGCGCTAACCGGGCGCGTGCTGATTGCGCCGGTAAAGCTGGGCGATAAGGTATCTACGGCGGAACTGATCGACGAAGCCGGGCGCAAGTCGGCGGTTTACGGGGGAGCAAAGCGCGGCGGGTATTGGGCCGCCCAACCCCTGCCCGATGAGAACGGCGACGGCCTTACCTTGCTGATCGGCGAAGGCGTGGCGACCGTGTTATCCGCCAAGGAGGCGACCGGATACCCGGCCATTGCCGCGCTGTCGTCGGGCAATCTGTCGGCGGTGGCGAAGGCCATGCGGGAACGCTACCCGGCGGCTATGCTGGTGATTCTCGCCGATCTGGTGAAGGCGAGCGGCGAACCCGATCCCCATGCAATCGAGGCTGCGCGCTCTGTCGGCGGCAAGCTGGCAGTCCCCGACTTCGGGAGCGCCCGCGACCCCGACATGACCGACCTCAACGATATGGCTGTGATTTGCGGTGCGGACGCCGTAAGACGCGCCATATCGAGCGCGAGCGATCAGATAGTGGGAGAGCTTCACTCCGACGACGAAAATGCACTAGCGGGCGTTTCTGACGGCTGGCCGGAACCGCAACCGTTAACCGCGAAGGTGGAGCCGGAACCTTACCCGCTCGATGCCCTGCCCTTGCCGATCCGAGCGGCGGTGGAAGAGGTAGCGGGCTTCGTCAAGGCACCTGTTCCGATGGTGGCATCGTCGGCACTGGCGGCGCTGTCGCTAGCGATCCAAGCCCATGCCGATGCGAAGCGGGCGGAAAAGCTGCATGGGCCTGTCGGCTTGTTCCTGCTGACCATCGCCGATTCTGGCGAGCGGAAATCAACCTGTGACGGATTCTTTACCACAGCGATCCGCGACTACGAGGAAGCCCAAGCGGAAGCGGCAAAGCCTGCACTGAAAGGCCACAAGGCAGCAATCGAGGCGTGGGAAGCCAAGCGCGGCGGCATCAAGGAAAAAATCCGCCAGCTTGCCAAGGACAACAAGCCGACGGCAGACATGGAATCGGCCTTGCGCGACCTGGAACATGGCAAGCCAGAACCGCCAAGAATCCCCCGCCTACTCTATGCCGATGCGACACCCGAAGCACTGGCCTATGGTCTGACGAAGCAATGGCCGTCGGGGGGCGTGGTATCTGCCGAGGCCGGGATTGTTTTTGGTTCGCATGGCATGGGCAAGGATTCAGTCATGCGTAATCTTGGCCTGCTGAATCAGCTATGGGACGGAACGAGCCTGACCATTGACCGGCGATCATCGGAATCATTCACCGTGCGCGGTGCGCGGCTGACCGTGGCCTTGCAGGTTCAGGAACCGACCTTGCGCGAATTCTTCACTCGATCCGGGGCGCTGGCACGGGGGACGGGCTTTCTTGCTAGGTTCCTTGTGGCGTGGCCTGAATCAACCCAAGGGCAACGGCCATTCACCGACCCCCCGGCGCACTGGCCGCACCTTGCCGCATTCCATCGGCGCATTGCCGCGATACTGGATCAACCCGCCCCCATTGATGAAGATGGCGCACTGACCCCGCCCATGTTGCCCCTGACCCCGGACGCGAAAGCGGCATGGGTGGAATACCACAATGCAATCGAGGGCGAGCTATCCAGCGGCGGCGAGCTTTACGACGTGCGGGACGTGGCAAGCAAATCCGCCGACAACGCGGCACGGCTGGCGGCATTGTTCCAAGTGTACGACGGGGCGGGCGGCGCAATCGGCGCGGAGGCTTTCGAGGGGGCAAGCCGAATCACAGCATGGCACTTGCACGAAGCCCGGCGCTTCTTTGGTGAGCTTGCGCTACCCGCTGAACTGGCGGACGCTGCAAGGTTGGATAATTGGCTGATCGAGTATTGCCGGCGGAGGCGGACGCACCTTGTCCCAACACGCGAAGCGCAACGGCTTGGGCCAGTGCGCGACAAGGGAAAACTGGATAGCGCATCGCGGGAACTGGAAGAGCTAGACCGAATTCGCGTAGCCCATGAGGGGAAGCGCAAAACGATCAAGGTGAATCCGGCACTGGTGGGGATGGCGCCATGAGTCTCGCCAATCTGATCCGTGGAAAGAGCAACACCGGCAAGCCTGCGACTGCGACACCTGCGACTTTTGCGACACAAGAGGCGGGAACGGGGCGAACTGTCGCAACTGTCGCAACTGTCGCTGTCGCAAATCCCCGAAAACCGATCCGCGAACACATACCCGCGCCCCCGGAAAAGATTGGCGCTACCCATACGGCGACTGTTTCGGACTGGTGGTTGATTCACTTCGCCGACCGCGAACCGCTCGAAGCCTGCTACTGCCCGCCCGCGACCTATGCGGACGTGCTGGTATGGCACCCGGACGCGGTAGCGGCGGAACCCTTCACGCCAACCATAACGCAACCATCGGCACCCATGACCGCCGAAGATGAAGACGCGATCCGGGCATGGCTGGTACTGATCGAGGAAGCCGGCCCGGCAATGATTGCGGAAGTATTGAGCCACTGCCAGCGCGATGCAGATGCGCGGGCCTATTTCGTCAAACAAGCTGCGATGGAACTGCCACATCCCGCCCCACCCCGCGACGACCGGCGCACCTGTATCCAGTGTGCCAACCTAATCGGGAGGCGATGCCAAGCGGCGAAGCGCGGCGAGATTGTGGCGAGCCGGGAATATGAGCCGATCCGTGACCTACCCCGGCGGTGCGAAGGATATGCACCGGGCGCGGACGATCAAGATAGGCGGCATGGCCGGGAACGCTGGCCTGCGCTGATCCAGCAAGGGGACGATGATGGCGACCATTGAAGCAAAAGCGATTAACGATGCTGCGCTCATAGCCCGCGACGAGGCCGCACCCGTAGCGCGTACCGGCAACTATGAGCCGGTACGGTTCAACGCCATGAAACACGGCATCCTCTCGCGTCTGGTGGTATTGGCCCATGAAGACGGTGCGGAATACGACGACCTGCTGGCCGCGCTGATCGAGGAACACCGACCGGCGGGTATGACCGAGCGGCACCTAATCAAAGAGCTTGCGTCAATCATCTGGCGCAAGCGGCGGGTACTGATGGCGGAAGGCGCGGAGATTAATCGCGGCTTGCAATCCGTGGTCCATAACAAGCATCACAGTCCGATCCCGGCGGCGGCACCATTCGAGTGCGGGCTATCGGCGGAGAGTGGCGACCTGCCCGACCTGCTGACGGCGACACCGGAAGAAATCGCCGAGCAGCGGCACTATGCGGAGCTTGATCTTGCGGCAACCCATAAGGCAGCGGCGATACTTCACAAAGGCGGGGCGAATGCCTACGAGAAAGCGCGGCGGGCGCTTATTCAGGAATCCCGCGACTGGTGGGACGAGAACGTAGAGGATGAGAGCTACCCGGCGACCGCCCAGGGGCTGGCCCAATTCATCGCTGACGACCTTGACCCCCTCTGCTTCCGCATGGCGCGAGAGGCCCGCCTTGCCCCCGCGATCAAAGCGCAAACCCTGGGCGAAGGTCTGCAAGTGCACCGAGTCGAGCGCCTTAACCGCTACGAAACGCACCTTGATCGAAAATTTGAGCGGACGTTAGCCATGCTTTTGAAGCTGAAACAGCTTCGTGGCGCGTGAAATCGGACGCCATGAGGACGGGATAGGTAGCTCACTGTGTATAATCCACGAACGGGAACTTGAACGCACACCGGACAAAAACGCGGAGGGTAACGTGGAGATGCGTTGGCTTGTCTTGGCTTTAGCTGTTGCCTCTATCTTAAACGCTTGTGGCCTTAAAGATTCATCTGCGCGAAACAACCGTGTTAAGGCCCTGGAGTCACGGGTAAGCGCTGATGAGCAAGCCATAAAGCGGCTGCAAGATCGGCCAGACGAGGCTGCGGAGTGGGTGCTATGGCGCGAAGACGTTTACCCAAATACTACGTATGTAAGGCGTCCTATAGAGCCAATTGCAGCATACCGCACGCGCGCCGGATGCATTTCTGACATGCACCTTCTCGAGCCTGCCGAGGCGTCTGTCATTTCATATGTTCCCCTCCGCTTTTCCTTAAACGGTATTGACACTACGATGCTGTGTTTGCCGCCTTCTGTCGATCCACGTAAGTAGAAAATCCTTTCCTTCGGCTTTTGAAGCCGAGACCGCTTCGTGGCACATGAGATCTGACAGCATTAAAATCGATGCAATGCTAGGCGGGGAAATGGTTTCGGGTAGATTGCCCGTAGAGCCCCGCACAAACTTACCAAATGATTTAGGCAAAATCGGAGTGGGAAAAATGGGCGGTCTGGGAAGCGGGCGCGGCTGGCAGGGTGGAAAGAATACGACAAACGACATGCGGGCGCTGGACATTCGGCGGCTGCAAAGGGGTGGCCTGCTGACAGCGGGCCGGGCCTTCGGCTGGCAATGGACGCGCAACGGCGAAGAGGTGGCATCAATCCAAATTCGCGCCGAAGCCGACCGGCTGATCCTCAGCTATCGCACCCGACGTGACGACGAGTGGCAACCGATGGAATATTCCGTCCATCTGCAATGGACGGGCTGCAACCTTGGCGGGCGGCGGGCATGGTTTCTCTGCCCGGCGAATGGCTGCGGGCGCCGCGTGGCGATCCTGTACGGCGGTTCAATCTTCGCCTGTCGGCACTGTCACAACCTCGTCTATACTTGCCAGCGGGAAGCCGACCACGACCGAGCGGCACGGCGAGCGGACAGAATCAGGGAGCGGCTTGGATGGGAACCGGGCATCTTGAATGGGGTGGGAGGCGGAAAACCCAAAGGGATGCACTGGCGCACCTTCGAGCGATTACAGGCGGAACACGATACTTTCGTGGATGCCGCCCTGGCGGGGATGTTGGAACAGCTTGGGATAGTCAATCGGCGGCTGGCAAACATGGGGATTGATCTTGACGACCTGGGCCGCTGAATCTGTTTCGCAAAACCGGACACATGCAGCGCATCCCGTGTTGTACGCGAGCGGGAATCGGTTTATTCTTTGGCTCACAGGGAATCATTACAAGGTCGCCATGAAAAAACCAAAAAACGCATGGGGTTTTTCCGCACCGTTTTTGCTTGCAATCAGTTCGCCAGTGGTTTTGTCAGGGTGCATGAATATGCCTACCCCGCCCTC
The DNA here is from genome assembly GCA_021817985.1 of Pseudomonadota bacterium. GTDB lineage: Bacteria > Pseudomonadota > Gammaproteobacteria > Burkholderiales > JAKAFK01 > JAKAFK01. Next base: position 15,875 of record JAKAFK010000009.1, read on the forward strand.
CCAGATCACCGGTTCCTACACTTCGGGACTTCGGTATCAAGGCTACGATTGCCCACGCCTAGGGATTGAGCTTGACTCTCTGGCGCGCCGCGAAGACCAGTTAGCGCTAGCCCAGGAGCAGCGAATCAAGACGAGTCAGATGCAGGCGTTTTGGTGGGGTTTCGGGCAAGGCGATGGCATCGTGGCTTCGGAACTGGCCAACGTACGGGGCGAGAAAGAGGCCGTCCGTAAGGCTATGGATGTCAGACACTGCCAACAGTCGGTAGCGACCAAAAGCCAAGTGCCCCCATGAACTATCCTCGCCCCCCAGCGATGCATGCATGGCGGTAAGTTTGACGGTAACTGCGAGGATTCTTGTTCTACATGTCGCTGCTGGATTGCGTTTCTGACTAATGTTCGAGTCCCTCTCCCGACCACACCGCCTTCCGTCCCCACCGGCGAACACCCATAAGCCGCCGAAGCGTGGCGAACGCCCGCGAAGGAAAGCCAAGGGCAATCTGGCGCTTTCATGGACGGCTCGCTGGCACGGCACGGGCTTTAAAACGTGGCGAACGACCTGAAGCATTGAATGGCGAGGCCCCGATGCGCGACGAGAGCATCACCTTGCACCTCACCGCTGAACGCGTCGAGGCCTTCTGCAGCCGCCTCGCCGTGCAACTGCGCGACCACGAGCGGCGCTTGGCGGCGCTCCATTCGTTGCAGACATTCATCGCAACCGCGATCGATACCCCCACGCAGAACGCAATGGGCTACAAGGCCATCCGCGACGTGGTCGACCGCCATGCGGAACAGGCGCGTGCGGCGTTGCTCGCCCGCAAGGGCGCCGATCTCAAGGAGGCCTTGGACTCGCGCGATGCGGAAGCACTCGCTCGAGTCTATCGCACGCTCTCGCGCAACGGTTTCTGGAACACCCTTGCCATCACGATCGACGGCATGCATCCTGCGGACTCATCGGCCCTCGCCGACTGGGCGGCGCAGTGGCTAAAGGACGCGCGCAACCGCGGCGAGGCCGCCAGCGGCTTCCCCGATGCCATCGATTTCAATAGGGCGGGTATCGATGTGGCCGAATATGCGGCGATCGACGATCTGAACCGCTATCTGACCGGTGCGCTCAGACGCTGAGCCATGAGCGTCCCGCCGTTCAGTTACCCGAGATCAGGCACGGCCAGCGCACCGGTGCGTCCTCGACAATCGTGACGTCCGGGACCCAAAGCATCACCGTCGCGGTCGTCGACCTGACCTGGAGAGCGGCTCGTGTCGCGCCCGCGTGCCCTACCGCGGCCCGACGTCAAAATAGGCGCTCCGCCGTCAACCCAGCGCGGCAGGATCCCAGATCCAGATCGCTAACTGCCCTGCCATGCCGAGACTATGTTTCGGATCATAGCGATGAACGTGATCGACCAAGCGATCGCCGCCAGATAGAAGAAACCCTGCCCCAACGGCATCAGGAAAGGCAAACCCATGTCCCGCGCCAGATGGAGCGTGCATAGGCTGTACATGGCGAGCGGGAAGACCACACCCCAGTACAGAGGATCGTAGCGAAGAGGAAATCGCCTGACGCCATGGCGCCAAATTTCCAACGCAACCAGCAGCGGAATCCACCAGCTTCCGGTGGCCCAGAAGAAGACCGTAAAGCCCTTGAGGAAAGGCAGAATGGAATGGAGATAGGGCGCGTCCCGGCCATTGGCAATGAGCAGGGCGCCCGCCAGCGTGGAGATGGCCATGGCCCCCATGTTGATCCAGTAGGGTGGCACGAGATCCCCGGCCGAAAAACGGAAGAACGTGTAACGATAAAAGATGAGCACCACGATCCAGATGTACAGCATGCCCCCCCAAAGCCACAGGGAAAGGGCAATGAAGTTGAATTCCAGCCGATGCAAGGGGAGCCCGTGCGCATCCAGAAGAGCGGCAAGCACGGCGACAGATTGGGCGGCGACCACGGCCAGGAGCCAGGTGCCGCTGATGCCGCGCTCCAGAGAAGGCTTGTGTCGCTCGATGGTGAAGGTGATGAACAGGCCATAGTTCAGGACGAGCCAAAGGACTACGGAGAGCGTCCATAGCACGAGCGCACCCCCTTCCTCATTTGCAAGAAGGACGAACTGGCTGCCCAGAATGGCCGATCCGGCCACCCCCGAAAAGAAACCGGGGCCGCGCAGGTCGTCCGCGAAGTCGGCCCGCAGGCGCCGGCCAAATCGACGGCAGCGCCACAGGAATAAAAGCCACAGGATGCCGTAGAAGCCGCTGTTGAGGTCGAAGAGCACGCGGGCCAGCATGGGCAGGCCCATCTCCTGCGCCGCCAGGGAGACGGCGCCGGTGGCCATCACCAGGGCGAAGTAGGCGGGAGCCAGGTCCCGTGCGGCATGGTTCATCCGGTCCGCGAACCTTTTGCCCATTCCCCGCCCGATCATGCCGTCTTCTCCTGGCGAATCCAGGTGTTCGTCAATCCCGGGATTTTTCGTCCGCGAATCGGAGGGCAGCGCCCCTGTGATAGGCAACGTGGCGGCTTTTGTCGCTCTGGATGGCGTATTGCGGGTCATCGGGGCTTGCCCGGTGGGTATAGCCGTGGACCGGAAAATCCCGTTCGTGGATGGCCACGATTCGCCCGGTCACCCAACCGGCCTCCGAATTCCAAGTCACGTGATCGCCCACGGCAAAGCGACGTACCGGCGGTATTTTCATGACTCCCTCAGCGCGAGAACGCGACGCAGACGCACCGTGCGCAGGATGGGTGGAACCGTCTTCCGGATCCTAAGGCAAGGTTAGCAGATGGCGCGCGCCTGCAGGAAAACGGTTCGCTTCTGGATTCGGTCGGCCTCGTTGGCGAGGGTGCGGCCGCCGCACGCTATATTCAAATTAGACACCCGCCTGAAATGTCGACAGCGGTATCGACCTCCGGCGGGATTCGCGGTACCGGCAGCGCACCCGGACTAAGGATAAGGTGCATTCGGGTGTGCCGGGCAGGCTCGACGTCTGGGCACGGGGCGATTGGGGGCGTGTTCAGGCACCGCAAGATACAGGAGGCAGGATGCGTGACACCCTGCGCGGCAAGACGGCCCTGGTCACCGGGGGTGCGACGCGGATCGGTCGAGAACTGTGTCTTGCCTTGGCGGAGAATGGGGCCAATGTGGTGATTCACCAGCGCCGGGGCGATGACCAGGGCTCGGAACTGGCCGCGGCGCTCACGGGCCGGGGCGTGGATGCTTGGCGGGTGGAGGCCGATTTCGAGAAGCCCGACGAGTACGAGAGCCTGATCGCACGTGCGGCGGCGCAAGCCGGCCGTCTGGACATGCTCATCAACAGCGCGGCAATCTTCCCGGCCGGCGCCCTGGAGGATGTCACGCTGCCGGACGTCCATCGGGCCATGCAGGTCAATGCCTGGGTGCCGTTCGTGCTAAGCCGCGACTTTGCGCGGCTGGCCGGCAAAGGAAAGATCATCAATCTCCTCGACACCCGGATCAGCGGCTATGACTGGACCCACGCCGCCTACATCCTGAGCAAGCACGCCCTGGCCTTGCTCACGCGCATGAGCGCCCTTCGGTTCGCCCCCGCAGTCGCGGTGAATGCCATCGCGCCGGGGCTCATCCTGCCGCCCGCAGGCAAGGGCGGGGATTACCTCGATGCCCTGGCCGGGACCGTTCCCCTGCAGCGCCACGGTGCGCCGCGCGACGTCGCGCAGGCCGCGATGTACCTGCTGAGGAGCGAGTTCGTCACCGGCCAGGTGATCTACGTGGACGGGGGCATGCATCTGGCGGAAGGGAGCCATGGACCGCATCCTCATCAATGACCTGCGCGCCCGCTGCATTCTCGGCACCAATCCCGAGGAGCGCCGCGAACGGCAGGACGTGCTGATCAATCTGGCGATCCATGCGGATCTCAGGCACGCGGGGAGAAGCGATCGGCTGGAGGACGCCGTCGATTACCGCGCCTTGAAGAAGCGTGTGCTCGCCTTCGCGGAAAACTCTCAGTACTACCTGGAAGAGGCACTCGCAGAGGCGCTCGCCGCCCTCTGCCTCGAGGATCCTGCGGTGCAGCAGGTGGATGTGCGGGTGGACAAACCCCATGCCCTGCGCTTCGCCCGCAGCGTGGCGGTGGAGATCAGCCGTCGCAGGGAGGAAAATTGACCGGCACGACGGCACGAATCGGCCATTCAGTTCCCAAGGGTCACGAAAGGCGCACCTTGCCGTGGTCGCGCCGTTGGCCCGGACGCGGATTCGTCTGGGCACGCACAGGCGGCGTCGCCGCGCGTGGGGTTTGATCCGAATGGTCCGCGCTTTCGTCGCCGTCGGGTCAAACATCGACGCGGCCGCCAACGTGCGCCACGCCGTGCTGCGTCTTCGACGACTGGCGCGCCTGAAGGCGATTTCCACGGTGTACCTCACCGCCGCGCTCGGACGGCTTCACGAGTCGCCCTACTACAACTGCGTGGCGGAACTGGAGACCGACCAGCCACCGTTGGCGCTCAAGCAGGGGTTGCACCGGATTGAGGACGCACTGGGCCGGCAGCGGGTGGCGGACAAGTTCGCCGCGCGCACCATCGACCTCGACCTGATCGTGTACGACGAGCTGGCGATGGAGACGGCCGGGCTTAGGCTGCCCGACCCCGACATCATGGATCGCCCGTTTCTCGCCATCCCGCTTTGGGAGCTTGCGCCGGATCTGATCCTGCCGGGCAGGAACATGGCCATTGCCGCGATCGCCGCGCGCCTTCGCGCGGAAATGATGAAACCGCTGGAGGGGTATACGGCGCATTTGCGAAGGGAGGCCATCCATGGTGCCGAATCTTGAGAGAATCGAGGATCTGGTCCGACAGTTGCTGGCGGCGATCGGTGAGGATCCCGCCCGGGAGGGACTGGTCGACACCCCGAAACGCATGGCGTCGGCCCTGGCGTTTCTCACCTCCGGCTACCGACAGGATGTCGAAGCGGTCATCAACCGTGCGCGGTTCAGCCAGGAGATCAGCAGCATGGTCGTGCTCCGCGACATCGAGGTATACAGCTTGTGCGAGCACCATCTGCTGCCGTTCTTCGGTCGGGCCCACATTGCGTACCTGCCCCGGAACAAGGTGTTCGGCATCAGCAAGCTGGCGCGGCTGGTGGACATGTATGCTCGTCGGCTGCAGATCCAGGAGCGGCTCACGGAACAGATTTCCCACGCGATCATGGATTCCATTGACGCCATCGGCGTCGGCGTCATCATCGAAGCTCGCCACCTGTGCATGATGATGCGGGGCGTGGAAAAGCAGAACTCCCTCCTCACCACCTCCTCGCTCCTCGGCACCTTCCGCAACAACCCGGCCACCCGTCAGGAATTCCTGTCCCTGATCCGCCGGCCTGCAGTGTATGGCGGGCCGCCATGACAAGGGCTTGCCGTCGCACCCTCGGCTCGCGCAATCTCAGCGGAGAGCGCAGGCTTTAAAGCTGTACATTAAATATTGCTCTAGCTCCCGAGCCGTGTTAGTATGAAGCTGTATTGTGCATACATCTTTATGGTGCCCTATGGCGACGAGTGCCTCCGCAGACCCGGAAGTGGATACCGAGAGCCTCTTTCGGGTGCTGCACAGCGTGATGGACCCCGAGCTGGGGATGAACATCGTGGACTTGGGCCTCGTGTACCGGATCGACGTGGCCGACGACACGGTCACCGTTGATCTGACCATGACTTCGCCCGCCTGCCCGATGGGTGAGATGATCGTGGAAGATGTCTATGCGGTTCTCCGCGAAACCCTCCCGTCTTCTCTGCATGCGATCGTGAATCTGGTCTGGTCGCCGCCCTGGGCGCCTTCGATGATGAGCGACGCAGCGAAGCGTCATTTTCACGGATAGGCGTGCGCAGACAGGCCCTTCATGAACACCCGCCCCCCTATCCTCCCCTTGGTCCTGCTGCTTCTGGGCATGATCTCCCTCGCCGTCGGCGTCCTCGCCGGTCTGGCACGTCTTGGGGTGGAGGTTCCGGCCGACGCTGCGGCGCACGCATGGGCACATGGTGCCCTGATGGTCGGTGGTTTCCTCGGCACGGTCATCGGCTTGGAGCGAGCCGTCGCGCTGGCCGCCGCCGGCCCGCGCTGGGGTTTTGCAGCGCCTTTTTGCAGTGCCCTCGGCGCGCTCGCGTTGCTGGCGGATTTGCCGACCGCGGGCGCGCAGACCCTGTTTGCGGCCGCCGCGGCAATCTTCTGCGCCGCGAGCATCTGGATGCTCCGGAGCCAGCCCGCCGCCTATCTTGCGACTCTCGCGCTCGGGGCCGTTGCGTGGTTCATCGGCAACCTGGTCTGGTGGGTGGGCGGCGCCATCATGCCGGCGGTCCCTTGGTGGATCGCATTCCTCGTGCTCACCATCGCCGGCGAGCGCCTGGAACTCACGCGCGTCCTCCCTACCTCACCGCCGGCACGAGCGCTCTTCGCGACAATTGTCGCTGCGATGCCGATCGCGCTCACGATCGCGTTCTGGCACAGCGGTCTCGGGCTGCGGGGGTTCGCGGCGGCCCTTCTTGGCCTGGCGGCCTGGCTCCTGCGCCACGACATCGCCCGCCGCACGGTGCGCCGTCGGCAACTGACACGCTACATCGCCTTGTGCCTGCTCGCCGGCTATGGCTGGCTGGCCGCGGGCGGCCTGCTCGGCATCGCCGGCGGCTTTGAACCAGGGAGCGCGTTACGCGATGCCGCCTTGCATGCCCTCTTCCTGGGCTTCGTCATGTCGATGATCTTCGGTCATGCGCCGATCATTTTTCCTGCCGTGGCCAAGGTCCGAATTGCCTACCATCCGGCGTTCTATTTGCCCTTGGTCGCATTGCACGTCTCGCTCCTGGCGCGCGTCGCCGGCGATCTCACGGCGCTTGCCCCACTCACGCGTTTCGCCGGAATCGCCAACGCCGGCGCCCTGCTGCTCTTCATCCTGACCATGGCGACGAGTGTCGCACGCGGCGGCGCGCGGCAACGGCGGGCACGCGCACCCCGATCACACGAGCGGCTGATATGAAACGCGATCCTGGATTACGCCGATTTTCCCGCGAGCACCATGCCGCGCTGGTGCTGGCGAAACGCGTGCAGCGCATGGCTGCCGAAGAATGGCAGCTTACGACCCCGTTGATCGCCGAGGTGCTGGCGATCTTCGCGCGCGACATCGAGCCCCATTTCCAGGCCGAAGAAAAAGGCTTGCTGCCGTCTTTGCAAACCGAGGGGACACGGCCATTGGCCGAACGGACATGGGCCGAACACCAGATGCTGCGCGCGCTGGTCGATCGGCTCGCGGCCGGGGACGCGGCCAGCTTAGCGCCTTTCGGCGAGGCGTTGGACGCCCATGTCCGCTTCGAGGAACGCGAACTCTTCCCCGCGGCGCAGTCGGTCCTGGCACCCGAGACCTTGTCCCGCATTGGTCGAAGTGATTACCCTGCCCATCAACGCAACACCCACATACAAGGAACCCGATGATGTCAACCGCCCCCCATCTTCACCTGTCCCCCGACGCCATCTATCCCTTCGACGCCCGAGGCATCGCCAAGCGGTTTCGACACGCGGCGATCTTTGGCGCCCTCGACGCCCTGACTGCCGGCGAGACCATGCGCTTCGCCAACGATCATGATCCTCTGCCGCTGCTGGATCAACTGCGGCAACGCTACGGCGAACGCGTCGCGATCCGCTACGTGCAAAAGGAGCCCGGCCTGATCGTGATCGATTTCGTAAAGTCCTAACCCTGCCATGCGCTAGGCGCCCCACTGCCTGGCGCCCCCGCTGCACCCCCAGGAGAGCCTCATGACGACGTCCATAAAAACCGTTGATGTGCGTTCCATTGCCCCCCGCGAACGCCATCCGCTGATCTTCGACACCTTCGCAAGCCTCGCCTCGGACGAGGCCATGCTGCTCGTCAACGACCACGACCCAAAGCCGCTCTACTACCAGCTTGAGGCCGAGCACCACGGCAAGTTCTCGTGGGAGTATCTCGAAACCGGTCCAGAGATCTGGCGCGTTCGCATCGGCCGCATCGCGGCATGCTGCGCCTGACGACCCCACGTCCGGGCATTCTCGAAAGTTGCAGCCTCGCCGCGGCCACAAGGCGGCCGGGGCGAGGCCGCGACCCGCGATCGATGACTCACCCTGGTGGAAGAGAGCTGGACCAGAGGAGACCCAACAAAACCCCAACATCGGCCGGATCGGCCCGGGGACGCGGTACTCCCCGGCAGGTCGCCGCCTCGAGCCTTGAGTCCGGCCGGCCGCCAGGTGCAGCCAGGGTCGGGACGAAGGCATCGCAAGCCTCGTCAACCGTGTATGTAACGGCGCTCAAGCTCTTCCAGATGGGGCAGCAGTTCCGAGTTCTTCAGCACATGAAAAATATAGCGGGGCACGTCCTGGCTCGTCGACTGGGCCATGAAGGGTTCGCCCCAGAAACTGAGCAGCGCCTCGGCGCCGCCGCTGTGCTGGCTGTCGGCGAGGATGAACGAGAGATTTTTCGCGAGCTTGCACCAGCGCGGCTCTCGGACCTTGGCCTGCCCGGCGCAGCTCGCAATTTTGGCTTGCACAACCCCCTCCCACAGGTCCTTCTGACCCTCGTCCAGCACGAACTGGATGGATTTGACCATGGGATTCTCAATGGCCGGCCGAAGCAGCGCGTCGAACAGGGGTTGCGGGACATACATCGATAGGCAGACGTTGAACCAGACCGCATCTCCGCTCATGTGGCGCGCGAATTGCTCGCTGACGGAGCGGATCTGCCTGGGCCCGACAAGCGCCACGTCGGGGTACTTCAAGGCCGCCTGGAGACGCTGAATGGCGTGCCCGGTGCGTTGCACCTCCTCCGCCGTCAGCTCGTTGCTGCGCGTATGGCGCAGGAAATTGATGAACAACAGTCCCATCAGTGCGAGCACGATGGGAAGAATGACGTGCTCGTCCACCACGTGCAGCAAATCAAGGACCGTGGCCACCACGGCAGCCGCGATGCCCGCGATCGCATCCCATTCGTAGCCAAGCCATTGTCTTGCTTTCATAACATTACCGACGACCTCGGCGCTTGTGACCCCGGGTGGCCCATGCGGCTGCGGCACCCCATGGGTGCCCCGTCGCCCTTACCGGGGCTCCCTCGTCCGTCGCCGGTGACGGCCGTTCGCGCACGCCTTCCGAGCCCTATCCGCCGGCGCGGACTGTACACCCCCGGGGCACTCGCCGACTCACTCATTCTCTTTCCGTTGGAACCGGCGATTCCGACAACACGAGCATTTCGGCGTCATCAAAATTGTCGATCAAAATGCGCCTGACCCGGTCCTGCCACAAATCGCGAAATACGCGGTGCTCTTCCGAAGTGGCCCCTCCGGCGAGGACCTTCGGCAAGAGTGCCACCATGCCGGGTGCAGCACCCACCCGGTCGGCGTGATAGGTGACATCCACTGTCGCGCCGTTGTCGATCCTGGCGAAGCGCATGTCCGCCTCGAACCCGCAGCCAAAATAGAGCCGGTCGCGTCTATCGAAGCGCCCGCCAATGCCCTTGAACCCATTGTCCTGCGTCGCGCCGGTCATGAGTGTCACGACGCTGGCGATCACCCCGGTCACCCCGTTTTGACGCTCATCGCGAAATTCCACCCGAATGCCCCCGCGCTCCGGCAAGCCCTCGCGGTAGAGAAACGCAAGGGCCTTGAGCGTTGCCAGATACGCGCCCGCCACGGTGGGACACGAATGGCCGGCCATCCGGACCGCATCGAAATAGCCATACTCGAGGATTCCGTCCGACGTCGCCCCCAAAAACTGCGCCAGGGGATCGTATAGGCGGATTTTTTGCACGTCGTCAAAAAAGCGCGGGTAATCCATATGCCTTCACCTCGTCTGCACCTCGGTCGGCGGCAGGGTCAAGGATTTCACCCCGCGTCGCTTGGCCGCGTCCGGCATCAGGGACGCCTGCGCGGTAACATGCATATTTTATCCATCTATTACTCGGGCTGTCGATGGGCGTCCGCGTTTGATCCACGGCCCCGGGTGGCAGCGGCATGCTGCCCGCGTGGCGTTAGCCCGGTAACGGTTCACTGAACGGCAGAAGGCATGAGCGGCGGGTTCGATGGCGGCTGGTCACCTCGATACTGGATTAAAATACAGATATCCCCAGTCGCGATGCGCGCGTGAACCGTCAACGGGAGACATCCGTCTGTTAGCGCCCTAGCCCATCCGGCCTCGAACGCACGGCTCGAGGCCGGCGACCCCGTCAATCGATGCAGCCCTGCGGTTCAGGCAGGCCCGCGATGCGGGAGCCTTGACGCGAGGGCCCGCGGGGAAACAATCGATAGAGCGATTCCCGGCTTCCCTTCTGGTCGCCCAGTTCCCGGCTCATGTGTTCCATCAAGAGACGCACCATCGGCGCGATCCCGTAGTTGAAGTAGAAAGTGCGAAGATACCGGATCACTTCCCAATGCTCCGGGGTCAGGCGGATGCCGTCCTTCTCTGCAAGAAATTCCGCCAGATGTTCATTCCAGTCCGACGGGTTGGCCAGATTGCCGGAGGCGGTCAGCGGATACGTCCTGCCTTCAAATTCGATCTCCGGAACCTCTTCGGGCGCCCCGGGCTTCATGGTCACGGCATGCATCTGCTCGATCTCCGCATCGAGCATCGGAATCGGCAATCCCGCGATCTTCGTTCCCTGGATCAAAACGCCATAGGGAAACAGAGCGTCCAGATATGCGTCCGTGGCCTTCGACGCGCCCTCGGGCAGCTTCGATGCCATCTCCTTCTTGAGCAGCTTCTTGATGGGCGAAATGTTGTAGCGTTCGTAATACCCGCGCATTAGGTGGATTATTTCCCAATGCGCCGGCGTCAGCGTCAGACCATCGGCCGCCGCAAGCTGCTCGGCAAACGCGGAATTCCACGCCGAAAGATCCTCAAGGCGGCCGTTGACGCTCAGCTTCATGGCTTGATGCGGGATAGACATGCCACAGCACCTCCTGCACTGTCTCTTCTCACGAACGTCCGTGGAAAATGCCCGTGGTGCGCCCGGCGGGCTTCCCGCCGCCTCGTATATCGGGGCGACCGGGCGCGAACGCGAACCATTCCGAACATCGGAACGTGGCCGCTGGCGTGCCTGACCGAGGGCTCCAGTCGGGCCGTCACCGCTTCGTGCGACAGCCTGCGCGCGAAGTCGTCCAGTCCCTCATTGCCCTAAGTATAGGCGGACGGTCACGATTCATCGTCGCGCGCTCCCCGGCGCCCGGATGGCCAGGGTGGGCGGACGCGACCAGGGCGTCAGCGGGCGAGCGCCCGCTCTTCGCCGTTTCGCACTGTCGCAAGGAAGCCGTCCAACAGATGCTGGAGCGCATGCGCCTCCAGATCGTGCGCGATGAAGACCATACGGCTGCGCCGCTCGTCGTCCGGCCATGCGGGCAACACCTCTGGCGGAAAAATCACCTCGGACACCGCATGCACCGCGGCGGGCCCTTCGTGCTCGCGCAGCCGAACGATGCCTTTGATGCGCAGGAAGTGCCGCGGATGCAGATCCACGAGGCGCACCAGCGCCGCCTCGAGAACGCGCCATGCAACGGGGGCCTCCCACAGCACGCTCGCGGCAAGCAGACCTTCGTTGTGCGCGGGTGCACTGCGAATCGCCACCCAGGGTCGAGCGGGCCCGGGCGCCACATCGCCCAGCCAGCGCTCGACGCCCTCCCCTTCCCGGAGAGGATGAACCGCGTCCAGCACTTTTCTCGGCTCGATGTCGCCCTGGCTCGCCGTCAGCAGGAGCGCCCCCGGATTGATGCCCTGGACACGCGCCGCCAGCCGGGCGAGGGTTTCCGGCGAAGCCAGATCGGTTTTGGTCAGAATCAGCCTGTCGGCCGCCGCCACCTGAGCACGCGCCTGGGCATAGGCGTCGAGCTGCCGCGCCCCGAGCACCGCGTCGACGGTCGTCGCCACCCAGCGCAGCTGGAATCGCGACGCCAGCCAGCGATCGCGCACGAGCGTCTTGAGGATCGGGCCGGGTTCCGCCACCCCCGTCGTTTCGATCACCACCCGCTCGAAAGGCGGGATGCGCCCTCCGGCCGCGGCCATATGAAGATTCTTGAGCGTGGGCGCGAGCGCCCCTTGCACCGTGCAGCAGATGCATCCTCCGGCCAATACGGCGAGCGGCCCCTCCGTTTTCCGCAGCAGCTGATGATCGAGCGCCATCTCGCCGAATTCGTTCATCACGACGGCGGTCCGCGGATATGCGCCGATCACGCGGTTCAAGACGGTCGTCTTGCCGCTGCCGAGGAAGCCCGTCAGGAGCGTGACGGGAATGGAAGAGGGGCGCTCAGGCATGCGCGCAAACCGCCGGAACCGGCGTCAGCGGCGCCATTGCGCGCAAAAACATGAACAACATGCGGCGAGCCTCCCGATTTCAGCGTCCCGGCACGAGCCATACGGCCTGTTCGGGTCCTATGGCCGCCTGCACAAGGCCGATCACGGGACGCGGATAGATGCCGAAGCCCACCAGAAACACGGTCAGCGCAATGAGCGCAAGGCGCGCCGGCCATGGCGGCACCACCACCGTCTGCGCACCCACCGGCTCCCGGTACATGACGACGACGATGCGCAGATAATAATACAGGCCGATGGCGCTGCCCACGACCAGCGCGCCGATAAGACCCCACGAAGCCCGATCCGCAGCGGCGACGATGACGTAAAACTTGGCCAGGAAGCCCAGCGTCAGCGGGATCCCTGCCAGCGCCAGGAGAACGACGGTGAAGCTCGCGGCCAGCCAAGGCTGCCGCCAGAAAAGCCCATGATATGCTTCGAGCCCCTGCTTCCCGGCATCCGCTCCAGTGCCCGACAAGACGGTCACGATGCCGAACGCCGCAAGCATCGTCGCCAGGTAGAACACCAGGTAGAACGTGACCGCCTCAATTGCCAGCGCCCCCAGCGCCAGGAAGGCGACGAGCAGGTAGCCCAGGTGCGCGATCGACGAATAGGCGAGCACGCGCTTCACATCCGGCTGAAGGAGCGCGAGCCAGTTGCCCGCAAGCATCGAAGCCACCGCGATCCAACCCAGGCCGGTCACGACCGGAATCGCGCTCCCCGCCGCCGTTTGCAGGAAATAGCGCAGCAACAGGGCGAACAACGCCCCTTTGGAGACCGTCGCAACGTAGGCGGTGACGGGCGCCGGTGCGCCCTGGTACACATCGGGCGTCCACATATGGAAAGGGACGATGGCGAGCTTGAAGCCGACCCCGATCAGCACCATGCTCAGGCCAAGGTCCATCAACGGCGAACCTGCGGACGGGGCCACGGCCCGCATCGCGGCAAACGCCAAGGTGCCCAGCTGGGCATAGATGAGCGCCATGCCGAACAACAAGAAGGCTGAGGCGGCACCGGCCAATATCAGGTATTTGAGCGCCGCCTCCACGGGCACGCGCCCGCTTTCCGGATAGGCGATCAGTGCAAAGAGGGCCATGCTCAAGAGCTCGAGCCCGAGAAAGAAGGATGCGAACTGGCTCGCCGCGACCAATGCACATGCACCCACCGTGGCCAGCAGGAGCAACAGATAGTATTCCTCCGGCCGATCGGTCCGCTGCGCCAAGTAGCCATGGGAGAACAGCACGACCCCCAGGGTCGTCGCGAGGATCAGCCCGATGTAAAAGAGCGCATAACGGTCGACAGTAAAGAGCGGGGTCACCTGCACGGGAACCTCGGGCAATGCCCACCGCAGCGCCGCCAGCGCCGCCAGGAGACCCAAGACCGTGAGCCCGCAGGCTACGCCGTGATGCCGACGCACGGCGATGGACAGCATGACCCCCACCGCGGTCCCGGCCACGCACAGGATGGGGCTCAAGGCCGTAAAGTCCGCCGGGCTCACCCTCGCCTCCCGAGCAACGGAGGGCTCACGACCAAGTGCTGCATTCCGAGGATCGCCGGACGTACCGTGTCCACCAGGCTTTGCGGATAGACCCCGATCCAGACCAGAAACACCAGCATCGCCCCCAGGACGGCAAGCTCCCGCGGCGCCAAATCAGGCAGAGCCAGCTCCGGCCGGCGCGGCCCGTGAAAAACCCGCTGCACCAGCAACAGGGCGTACGCGGCAGAGGCCACGAGCCCGAACGCGGCGATGGCGGCAAGCCATGCGTTCGCCTGATAGGCGCCGAGCAGGACGAGAAACTCGCCGATGAAATTGCCCAGCCCGGGCAAGCCTAGCGATGCGATGGCGAAGAACAGGCCCATCGCCCCCATGCGCGGGGCCATCGCCCAAAATCCACCCATGCGCGGCATCTCGCGGGTATGGATACGCTCCTGCAATAGGCCGGCCAGGGCAAAGAGCGCGCCTGTGCTCAGGCCGTGCGCAATCATCTGGGTCACAGCCCCTTGGAGGGCGAGCTCGTTCCAGGCGAAGACGCCCAGAAGCACGAAACCCAGATGGCTCACGCTGGTGTAGGCGACGAGCCGCTTCAGGTCCGTTTGCCCGAACGCCTGCACCGCGCCGTAAAGGATGCCGACGACACCCAGCGCCATGGCGATCGGGGCGAACCGGAAGGCGGCGTCCGGAAACAGCGGGAAGACGAAACGCAAGAGCCCATAGGCGCCCGTCTTCAGCAAGACGCCCGCCAGGATCACGCTGCCGGCGGTCGGCGCTTCCGTGTGGGCATCGGGCAGCCACGTATGGAACGGCACGGCCGGCAGCTTCACCAGGAACGCCGCAAGAAATCCGAGCATGAGCCAGGTGGCGGCGCTTCGCGAAAGCGGCGTGCCCAGGAGAGCAAAATAGTCGAAGGTGAGCGTCCCTGTGGCACGCCAATGGGCGAGCACGAGACCCACGATCGCGACCATCATGATGAGCCCGCTCACCTGGGTAAAGATGAAGAACTTGATCGCGGCGACGATCCGGTGCTCGTGTCCCCAGAGGGCAATGATGAAGTACATGGGCACCAGCATGACTTCCCAGAAGAAGGCAAAGAGGAAGAGATCCACGGCCAGGAACACACCGAGCACGCCGGCCATCGTCCATAGCAGGTTGAAGTGGAAGAACCCGATCCGCTCGGTGATCTCGCGCCAGGAGACGAGCACGGACACCAGGCCGAGAAACAAGGTGAGCAGGATCATGACGAGGCTCAAGCCATCCATCGCCAGATGGAAGGAAATCCCGAAGCGGGGAATCCAGGGGAAGGCCACGTTGACGAAGAAGGCGCCGATGCGGGTCACCGCCGCCGTCCGCGCGGGCCCCACGGCCAGCCCGAGCGCCAGCGCGAAGTCGGTCGCCAGCGCCGCAATCGCCACCCAGGCGGAGGCGTGGCGGTGGAGCGGTGCGACCAGCCAGGCCGCGATTCCGCCAACCAGCATGATGACGATGAGCCAGAGCGCGATCATGAGAGCACCGCAAGCCAGAACCAGCCCATCGCGCCCAGGGCGATGGCCATGGCATACCAGCGCACGTGACCCGTCTGCGTCCACCTCAGCAGTTGATGGAGCAAGCGGTTGCCCTCTACCACGCCATCCACGCCCGCGTCGACAAAATCGTCGCGATTGGCGCGCGCCCACCCGGCATAAGCGCGCGCCACGACGCCCTCATAAAGCCGGTCGAATCCCCAGCCCGCGCCCCACCAGCGGGCCAGCGCGGCCCCCGCAACGGTGGATTTGACTTTCTCCACCCATTGCGGGGCGTGCAGGAACAGCAGGAAAGCGAGGAAAATGCCACCCAAGGAAGCCCCGATCGCCGCCGTCTCCAGATCGGGCTCGATCGCCCGGACGCCGGGACGCAAGGCTTGCGCCGGCAGGACCTGGGCGAGGAAGTGCGTGAACTGTGCGCCTCCGCCGAACAGGCTCGGGATGTTCAGCAATCCGCCCACCACGGACAGGAGAGCCAGGACGCCGATGGGGACCGCCATGAGCCATCCGGGGCGCCGTCCGATCTTTGATTTCGCGGGCCCCAGGAAAACCCGGATGATCAACCGGAACGTATAGAGGCCGGTGAGGAACGCGCCTAAGAGCCCCGCCGCCCAGAACGCAGGCCCACCCAGCGGCGAGGCAAAAGCGTCCCACAAGATGAGGTCCTTGCTGTAGAAGCCCGCCGTGATGAACGGAAAAGCCGACAGCGCGGCGCCGCCGATGAGGAATGACCAGAACGTGAACGGCATCTGGCGACGCAGCCCCCCCATCCTGCCGATGTCGTGTTCGTCATGAAGCGCTTGAATGACCGCCCCGGCGGCCAGGAACAGCAACGCCTTGAAGAAGGCATGGATCATGAAGTGGAAAATGGCGGCGGACCATGCGCCGACCCCGTTGGCAAGGAACATGTACCCGATCTGGCTCATGGTGGAATAGGCGAGCACGCGCTTGATGTCCGACTGGACGAGCGCTGCAAACGCCGACAACAGCAGCGTGACGGCGCCGATCACCGCAATGAGTCTCTCGATCGCGGGGGCGAGGGCGTACAGACCATGCAGCCGGGCCACGAGATACACGCCGGCGGTCACCATGGTCGCCGCGTGGATGAGGGCGCTCACCGGCGTGGGGCCGGCCATGGCATCGGGAAGCCATGTTTGCAGCGGCAACTGAGCGGATTTGCCGAGCGCCCCCCCAAGCAGCAGGGCACCCGCGAGCGTCGGCCAAAAGGAGCCGGGAACCCAGACGGCCTGCGCGTTGCGGACGAGGTCTTGAATGTTCAGGGTGCCCAACCGATTGAACAGCACCAGAAGACCGATCACGAAGGCCACGTCCCCCAGGCGCGTCATGATGAACGCCTTGCGCGCGGCGAGTCCATTGAGGGATTCGCCGTACCAGAAACCGATCAGCAGGTAGCTTGCGAGCCCCACGCCTTCCCATCCCAAGAGCAGGAGCAGCAGGTTGTCCGCCAGGACCAGGATCAGCATGGCCGCGACGAAGAGGTTCATGTAGGCGAAAAAGCGGCTGTATCCCTCATCGTCGATCATGAATTCGGCGGAGTACAGGTGAATCAGGAACCCCACGCCGGTGACGACCCCCATCGCCACCAGCGACAGCCCGTCCAGATAGAAACGCACCCGGGGCACGAATGCCGCGACCGACAGCCAGGTGTAGAGCGTCTGCGTATAGGGAGCGGCGCCGTGCCGCCAGAACCCCGTTGCGGCGACGACGGCGGCCACCAGCGCCAGCCCCACCGACCCTACCCCGATCCACGCGACGGCCCCGCGCTTGAGCGCTCCCATGGAGAGGAAAAGGATCAGGAATCCGGCAAGCGGCAGTGCAGGGACCAGAACAAGAGCGTCACGCATGCTATCCCTTCAAGTCGCTGAGCGCGTCGACGTCCAGCGTGGCATGCCGGCGATCCATCTGCAGCACCAGCGCGAGACCCACCGAGACCTCGGCGGCCGCGAGCGCCAGGATCAGGATGAACATGATTTGCCCATCGGCCTGCCCCCAGCGCGCACCCGCCACGATGAAGGCAAGCCCCGCCGCGTTGAGCATGATTTCGATGGCCACCAGGACCATAATCACGTTGCGCCGCGCGAGCAGCCCGACAAGGCCGATCGCGAACAGGAGCGCGCTCACGGCGAGCCCTTCACTGAGGACGCTCGCCATCGCGTGGCCCTCCGTGCAGCGCATGCCGCCCCAGGTGAAAGGCCCCGACGAGTCCGGCCAGGAGCACCAGGGAGGCGAGCTCGACGGCCAAGGCGTACGGCCCATACAGCGTCGCGCCCACCGCCTCGGGCCCGGTCACGGCCACCCGGTAGGGTGTGTGGGCGCCCTGCCCGATCACATAGAGCGATTCGCCCAGGAGGACCAGCGCCAAGAGCCCAGGCCCGATCCAAACCCGCGGACGCAGCCACGCTTTTTCCTGGGCGAGCGCCCTCTCGCCCAGGTTGAGCATCATCACCACGAACACGAAGAGCACCATGATCGCGCCGGCATAAATGATGACTTCGAGGGCGGCCGCGAAAGGCGCGCCGAGCGTGAAGAAGAGGATCGCCACGGCGAGCAGCGAGGCGATCAGATACAGCAGCGCATGCACGACGCCGACGCGCGTGACCGCCAGAATCGTGGCCGCTACGGCCACCGCCGACGAGAGATAGAAGATAACGACCACAGCCTTCTCCAGAGTTGTTACGGCCGCAAATCTTTCAAATCGGTTGGGGGCGCCTCGTTTTCCGCCTGTCCTTTGCCCTTGCCGTGAATCGCGAGCCCCGCCACCCGATAAAAGTTGTAGCCCGGATACTTGCCGGTGCCGCTGATCGTCAACTGCTCCTTTTCGTACACGAGATTGCGCCGATCGTACTCGCACATCTCGAAATCCGGCGTGAGCTGGATGGCATCGGTGGGGCAGGCCTCTTCGCAGAACCCGCAAAAGATGCAGCGGGAGAAATTGATGCGAAAATACGCCGGGTAGCGGCGCCCATATGCATCTTCGGTCGCCTGCAATGAGATGCAGTCGGGCGGACAGGCCACCGCGCACAGGTAACAGGCCACGCAACGCTCCTGCCCATCCGGGTCGCGCGAGAGGATGATGCGTCCGCGCCAGCGCGGGGGGAGACGGGGCTTCTCCTCCGGATACTGGATCGTTTCGCGCGGCCTGAAGGTGTGCCTCAGGATTTCCCACATGCTGCCCAGCGCGGTCAAAATGGGCAATTGCACCGGATCCTCCTTGTGCCGGCTCTACCCGCCGCCCGCACGGGCCACCACCACGGCCCCGGTGACGGCGAGGTTCGCGAGGGCGACGGGCAGCATGACCTTCCACCCATACGCCATGAGCTGGTCGTAGCGCGGGCGCGGGAGCGATGCCCGCAACAGGATGAAAAAGGCGATGCCCACCGCCACCTTGACCAGGAACCAGGCGATCGGCGGCAGGCCCGGGCCGAGCCACCCGCCGAAGAACAACGTGGCAATCATCGCCGAGATCACGATGATCCCGATGTACTCGCCGACGAAGAAAAGCCCGAACTTGAGGCCGGAATACTCGGTATGGAATCCTGCGACGAGTTCGGCTTCGGCCTCCGGCAAGTCGAAGGGCAGCCGTCTCGCCTCGGCGATGCCCGCCACGACAAACACGACCAGCCCGAAGAACTGCGGCACGCAGTACCACAGGTGCCGCTGCGCGATCACGATGCTCCGCAGATCGAAGGTGCCCGCCTCCAGCACGACGCCCATCAGCGCGAGCCCCATGAACACTTCATAGCTTAGCATCTGGGCGGCGCCGCGCAGGGCTCCGAGCAGCGCGTACTTGTTGTTCGAAGCCCACCCCGCCAGGATGACGCTGTAGACCCCGAGCGAGGACATGGCGAGGAAAAAGAGCAGCCCGATGTTGAGATCGCTCACCCCGATGCCGGGCGCGAGCGGCACCACGGCAAACGCGCCAAGCGTGGACAGCACGATCACCATGGGCGCAAGAACGAACACAGGTGCGTCGGCGAAGGGGGGCACCCAGTCGTCCTTGAAGAAAATCTTGATCATGTCGGCCACGACCTGCAGCAGGCCGAAAGGGCCGACCCGGTTCGGCCCGTAGCGATCCTGCCAGAGTGCGAGCAGCCGCCGCTCGACCCAGATGAGGCCTGCCGCGAGTCCCAGCAGGCCCACGAGGATCCCGAACGCGTTGGCGAGCCCCTGCGCAAGGCTGCTCACCGGCTTGCCTTCGCCACGGCGCCCCATGCCGGCAGCATCAGCCAGGGCATGGCCGGCAAGCCCACGGGGAGACTTCCCACGCCCTGTGGCAGCTCAGGGTGCGCGATCCAGGGCAAACGAAGCCGCACCGCGCCGACCTCGAGCGCCGCCGTGTCCCCGGCCGCGAGCCCTGCCCGCGCAGCGTCCTCCGGGCGAAGCGCAACATAGGGAGCGGGAATGCGTTCCCGTACGGCGGGCGAGCCCGCGCTTTGTTCCTCGCTGCCGAAGATATGCCAGGCGGGGACGAAGTAGAGCGCGTCGTCCCTCGGGACGAAGGCAGGCGGGATCTCCTGAAAGAATTCGGGGACCTGCTGCGCCGGTGCGATCAGGAGGAGCCCCGGGCCTTCCCCGCACAACGTCCCGCCGACCTCCCGCTGGAAGTGCGAGAGCGCTTGCACGGAGTTCCAGCCGGGCGCCCAGAACACCGGGATCGCCGGGCCGGGCGGCGATCCCTGATGTCCTTCCATCGAGAAGGTGAGCGGCGAGTCACAATCGGTGGGCGGTTGATGCTCATGGATATCGAGGTGCGCATGCACCGCCGTACGCCCGCTCGCGCGGTGGGGCTTGCGGGCAAGCTTGAGGCCGTGCCGGCGGTAGGTCGCCTCGGGCGCCGCTTGCGCGAGCCCATGAAAAACCGGCAGCGTCTCTTCGAGCGTGTGCAAGACATCGTCGAGCGCCGTCCACCTGTCGCATGGCTCGCGCCCGAGTCCGCGCCCGATATCCCGCAGCCACCGCCAGCTGGCCTGAATGTCGTCCGGTGGGCTGAAGACCTGAAAAAACCGCTGTGCACGCCCTTCGTGATTGACCGTGGTCCCCGACTCTTCCGCAAAAGTGGCCGCCGGCAAGACATAGTCGGCCCGCTCGACACCCGCATGGCGCTTATGGTCGATCAGCACCGTCAGCCCAGCTTGAGCGAACACGCGATCGGCTGCCGCCTCCCCGATTCGCCGAGAAAGGTCATTCTCCAGCACGATGAGGGCGCAGGCCGGAAGCTTCTGCGTCGCTTGCTCCAGCGTGTGCAAAGACTCGCCGCCCATGAGCGCGAGACCCATGGTGTTGCGCTCCGGCATGCCGAGCGCGAGCTTGGCGGGCAGCCCAAGCGTCCTGAGCGCACCCACCAGGTGTGCGGCCGCATCCAGGAGTGCCGGGCATCCGAGGCTGCTTCCGGTGACGACCAGCGGGCGCGCCGCACCGGCGAGCGCGCGCGCCACCCGCTGTGAAAAACCTTCCATCGCAGAGGGGAATGTCTCGCCGCCAGCCTCTTCGCGACTGAGGCGCCGGCCGATGGCGAATCCCAGGCGCGCCATATCGTCGGGCGCGCCCCGCCAGCATTCGGTCGCCGCGTCATCGAGCCTTGTGGCGTCTACGGACGCGATGAACAGCGGGCTCTTGAGGCCCGCGGCGGCCTGCCTCACCGCCAGATCCTGCCAGACCGGGATCCCGAGCGCCTTGGCTTTCGCAAAGGCGGCATGGCGCACCGCTTGGCGAGCCGCGAGGGCCATGCGTGGCGCGGTCTGGGTGATATCCTCGCCGAGCACCAGTATCGCGTCCGATGACTCGACTTCAGCGAGGGAAGCCAAGGGGGCGATGCCCCTGGCCACCGCCAGCATCGTGCGCGCACAGGCGTCCTCGACCGCCGACCATCCCAGGAAGAAGTTTTCCGGCTTGACCAGCGTGCGCAAGGCGAAATTCGCTTCGAGCGAAGCGCGGGGGCTCGCGATGCCGATGAGCGGCATGTTTCCGCCGAGGCGGGTGCACAGTTCCTGCAAGAGGGCGTCAGCGGGTGCGAGATTCAGCCGGCCGGCCGCATTCCTGAGCGAGGTCCTGCGCAGGCGCTCCGGCGCATTGACGAACGCATACCCGTAGCGGCCCCGATCGCACAGGAAATAGCCGTTGATGTCGGCGGAGAACCGGTTCTGCACGCGCCGCAGGACTCCGTCATGCTCGGCCACGGTGGTGTGGCAGCCGAGGCCGCAATGGGGACACACCGAAGGCGCGCTTTGCAGGTCCCATTTTCGTGTGTAGTGCGCCTTCAGCGTCTTATCCGTAAAGACGCCCGTGGGGCAGACCTCCACCAAATTGCCGCTGAACTCGTTCTCGAGCACGCCGTCTGCCGCGCGCCCGAAGTAGACGTGGTCGCGCGAGCCGAAAACACCGAAATCGGTCCCGCCGGCGTAGTCGTTGTAGAATCGCACGCATCGGTAGCACTGGATGCAGCGGTTCATCTCATGGTTGACGAAGGGCCCGAGATGCTGATTGTCGAAGGTGCGCTTGGGGAAACGGTAGCGCCGATGAACGTGTCCGGTCATGACCGTCATGTCCTGGAGATGGCATTCCCCCCCCTCGTCGCATACCGGACAGTCATGCGGATGGTGCGCCATCATCCACTCGATGACGCGCGCCCGGAAGTCCCGCGCCTGCTCATCGACGAGGGAGATGCGTGTCCCGTCGTCGGCCGGCGTCATGCACGCCATGACGATGACGCCCTGGTGGTCGCCTTCGTCGCGGAAAAGCTTCACCGCACACTGTCGGCAGGCGCCCACCGAGCCCAGGGCCGGATGCCAGCAGAAATAGGGCAGGTCGAGCCCCAAGGACAGGCATTCGTGGAGCAGGTTTTGCGTGGGATCGACGCTGAAGGCCTGGCCATCGACGTAAAGGGTCGCCATGTCATGCCCTCCACGGGCAGCGGCGCAAGGACACGTGGCGCATGAAGTCGTCCCGAAAAAGGTCGAGCCCGGAGGCCAGCGATTCCATCGCCCCTGGCGCAAGCCCGCAGAACGTGTAGCCCTTGGTGAGGTGGTCCGCCTGCGTGCGCAGGAGATCGAAATCGTCCTCGGTGGCTTGGCCCGCCTCGAACCGGTGCAGCAGCGATGCCACCCAATGCAGCCCCGACCAGCACGGGGTGCACCATCCGCAGGATTCCTGCGCGAAGAACCGTTGCAGGCTCAAAAGCATGCCCACCGGACAGGTCTGGTCGTCGAGCACGATCACGGTGCCCGTGCCGAGGCGGCTGCCGACCGACTGCACGCCATGCCAGTCCATGGCGACATCGAGCCCCGCCTCGCCCACGAAGGCGGTGGATGCACCGCCCGGCAGGCAGGCGCGGAAGGCCACCCCGTCCCGCATGCCGCCCGCGTGTTCCTCGATGATCGCGCGAAGCGTCGTCCCCAGCGGCAGCTCCCACGCCCCGGGGCGTTTCACCTTCCCGCTCGCGCCATAGATCTTGGTGCCGACGGCGTCCCCAAGCCCCAGGCTCTTGTACCACGCCGCGCCGTTGTTCACGATGTGCGGGACGTTGCACAACGTCTCGACGTTGTTCACGACGGTCGGCTTTCCCCACAGGCCGCTCACCGCCGTGCGCACCGCCTTCGCCCGGGGAATGGCCCGGCCCCCTTCCAGGGCATTGAGCAGCGCGCTCGCCTCGCCGCACATATAGCGGCCCGCGCTCGAATGCACATGCAGCTCCAGCCCATAGCCCGACCCCAGGATGCCGGGCCCGAGCAAGCCCGCCGCATAGGCTTCGCGGATCGCCGCGCCGAGGCGCTGCCGCGCCAGCGTGTACTCGCCCCGCAGGAAGATGTAGGCATGATCCGCCTGAATCGCAAAGCCGCTCACGATGACGGCTTCCACCATCTGATGCGGGTCGCCCTCCAGCAGGAGCCGATCCTTGAAGCTCCCCGGCTCCATTTCGTCGGCATTGACGACGAGATATTTGGGATGCGGCGCATCAGCCCCCATGGGCACCGCACTCCACTTGACCCCGGTCGGGAATCCCGCCCCCCCGCAGCCTCGCAGGCCAGCCTCCTTGACCGCCTGCGTGATCGCTTCCGGCGACTGGGCCAGGGCCTTGCGCACGGCCTCATAGCCGCCGACGCGCCGGTAGGCTTCGAGCGCCAGGGGCGGCTCGTCGGGGCGGATGTTGCGCGTGAGCGGCCGTTCCATCGCTTATCCCCCTTTTCCCAGCAGATCCGGGAGGGTCTCCGCCGTCACATCCCGGTGCAGTGTCTCGCCGATCATGAGCACGGGCGCGAAGTCGCAGGCCCCCAGGCAAGGGGCGGTGAGCAGGGTATAGCGGCCGTCCGGGCTGGTGCCCCCCACGTCGGTCTCCAAGTGGGCGCGCAGCCGGTCGAGAAGCCTCTCGCATCCCATGATCCAGCAGCTCACGCTGTCGCACACGAGGATCACCCGCGCGCCGACCGGGTGCCGGAAAATCAGGTTGTAGAAGGTTGCGACGCCCTCCACATGCGAGAGCGGGAGTCCAAGATAGTCTGCAACCTCCTGGAGCGCCTGATCCGACACATAGCCCCGATGGCCCTGCACGATCCGCAGGGCGTCGATGCACAGGGCCTTGCGCGTCGCATAGTTGGGGGCCTCCCGCTCGATGTCTCGGCGTTCTTCCTCGCTCAGCATGGCGGCTCCCTATCGGTCCACATCGGCCATGACAAAATCGATGCTGCCCAGGATGGCGATCAGATCGGCGATCATGAGTCCTCGGCTGATGAGGGGAATCATCTGCAGGTGCGCGAAAGTGGGCGTGCGAATGCGCGCTCGATAGGCCATGGTGCCGCCGTCGCTAATCAAATAATAGCCGTTGGCGCCCTTGGTCGCTTCCACGTTGGCGAAGGCCTCCCCCGGCGGGATCACCGGCCCCCAGCTCACGCCAAGAAAATGGTCGATCAAGGTTTCGATGTCGTGCAGCATCCGTTCTCTCGGGGGAGGCGTCGTCAGCGGGTGGCGCGCCTTGTAATCGCCCGCGGGCATGTGGGCCAGGCACTGCTCGATGATGCGCAGGCTCTCGCGCATTTCCTGCACCCGGACGAGGCAGCGGTCGTAGGCATCGCCGTGGGTGGCCACCGGAACATCGAACTCGAACTGCTCGTAGCCGCTGTAAGGGCGCGCCTTCCGGAAATCCCAGGCAAAGCCGCAGGCGCGCAACCCCGGGCCGGTCACGCCCCATTCGATAGCCTCCTCCAGGCTGTAGCGGCCCACGCCTTGTGTGCGCTTCTTGAGGATCGCGTTGCGCATCACCATGCGATCGTAGTGATCGAGGCGCGGCTTGAAGTAGCGGACGAACTCCGCCACCAGCCGATCCCAGCCCTGGGGGAGATCCTGCGCGACGCCGCCGATGCGAAACCACCCGGGATGCATGCGTCCGCCGCAGATCGCCTCGACGATGTCGAACACGCGCTCGCGATCCGAGAACATGAAGAACACCGGCGACAGGGCGCCGACATCCTGCGCGAAGGTGCCATAAAACACGAGATGGCTCGCGATGCGGAAGAACTCCGCCATCATCACGCGGATCACCTGCACGCGCGCCGGCAGCTGGATGCCGGCGAGTTTCTCGACAGCCAGCACATAGGGCAGGTTGTTCATCACGCCGCCGAGGTAATCGACGCGGTCGGTGTAGGGGATGAACGAGTGCCAGGATTGGCGTTCGGCCATCTTCTCGGCGCCGCGATGGTGGTACCCGATGTCCGGCACGCAGTCGACGATCTCCTCGCCGTCGAGTTCGAGCACGATGCGGAAGACGCCGTGCACGCTCGGATGGTTGGGGCCCAGGTTGAGGAACATGAACTCGCTGCGCCCCGAGGCAGGCCGCATGCCCCAGTCCTCGGGCCGGAACTTGAGCGCGGCCTGCTCGGCGTCTTCTCGCTCAGGCGGGAGGCGGTATTCGGCCATCTCCGTGGCGCGTGCAGGATGCTCCTTGCGCAGCGGATGCCCGACCCAGGTCGGGGGCATCAGGAGGCGGACGAGGTGCGGGTGCCCCGGAAACCCGATGCCGAACATGTCCCAGACCTCTCGCTCATACCAGTTGGCGGCAGGCCACAGGTCGGTCACGGTCTCGAGGCTCGGACGATCGCCCTGCAGAGGCACCTTGATGCGCAAATCGGCGTTGCGCTCGAAGGAAAGCAGATGGTAGACAAGCGTGAAGTCGGCCGGCGGGTCGGCGTCCGGATGGACGCGCTCACGCTCGTCGATGGCGGTGAGGTCGTAGAGCATCGGGTAGGGGCGTGCCATGCCGCACTTGGCGAAGCGCAGCACAGGCTTCACCCGATTCGCGTCGACCCGGAAGGTGGGCACCTCGTCGCGCGTGGCCTGCGGCCGTGCGACGCCGGGTCCGAACTCGGCCTCGAATTGGGCCTGGATCCCGTCGTCACGATCCACCGGGCTCTCCGGGGCGCGCATACCCTTCGACCTGATCGACCGGCGCCAGCTCGCTGACGCCCCGACGCGCCTCGCTCTTGAGATCGCGCATGCTCGGCAGGGGCGCGCGCGCGATCCCCTGTGGGCCGACGACCCAGCTTAAGGGTCGCTTCTCCCGCCCAATCGCCTGCTGCAGAAGGGTGAGCCCTTCCAGGAACGCATCGGGTCGGGGCGGGCATCCCGGGACGTAGACGTCCACCGGCAACAACCTGTCCACGCCCTGGACCACGCTGTAGATGTCGTACATGCCCCCCGAGTTGGCGCATGAGCCCATCGAAATCACCCAGCGCGGTTCCATCATCTGCTCGTACAGGCGCTGCAAGACCGGCGCCATTTTGATGAACACGGTGCCGGATATGACGATGAGATCCGCTTGGCGCGGGCTGGCGCGGATCACTTCGGCCCCGAACCGGGCAATGTCGTACCGGCTGGTAAATGCTGTCGCCATCTCGACGTAGCAGCAGGACAGGCCGAAATTGAAGGGCCAGATGGAATTCTTCCGTCCCCAGGCGACCAGATCGTCAAGCCGCGCGAGCAGGACGTTGCGCGAAAGCTCGTCGTCCATTGCCGCACGCCCGGTGCCTGCCGGCTCTATCGTGATCGAGCGCTTCCACCACCGCATGTCACCCTCCTAACGCGCGCGCGTGCCCCTCGGCCCCCACTCCAGCGCACCCGCCCGCCAAAGATAGCCCAGGGCGAGTGCCAGCAGCACGATGAAGACCAGCGCTTCCCAATACCCCGACCAACCGCTTGCGCGTGCCGCCACGGCGTAGGCCAGCAGGAAGACGGTTTCGAGGTCGAAGATCACGAAGAACGTGGCGATGAGATAGAACTTGGCGGGAAAGCGGAAGCGCGCCTCGCCAAGAGGCACGATGCCCGATTCGAAGATTTCATGGGTGGCACGGCCATGCGTGCGCGGCCCGAGGAGCGCCGATAGCGCCAGCAACCCCGCCACGAGCAGCAACGCCGCTCCGCCATAGACGACAAGCGGCCAGAGAGCCTCTAATGAATCCGCATGGACATTCACGCTCGTTGCCTCGAGAGAATTCAAGGAGAGCACGCGCAACACCCCGGGAGGGGGCGACAAAGATTTTTCTCAGTATAGGACGGCGGGCGGCGCGCTCGCGCGCAACCGGAATGCGTCGCTAAGCCGACACGCCGGGCAGGACAGGGTACTCTTCGCCCGCCAGCCAGACGTGGGTGGGAGGAAGGAACAGCGTCGAGGTGACAAGATCAACCGCTTCGCCAAGGTTTTGCGGGGTCTTGCCGTCCCATAGAAAGACGACGCCGTCGGCAATTTCCTCGTATTCGCGGTCGGCCTGCGTCCATTGTTCGTTGGCGTAAGGCCGGAAATCCGGATATTTATGAAAGAACGCTTCGAATCGCTGGCGTGATACCGCTTCGTCCTCCACGATGCCGAGCTCCGAATAGTAACGGGCATAGGTGGCATCGCGGACATGAACCGCAAACCGAAACATAAAGTTCGTCCCCCTGATGGCCATCCCAAAGTAGGCACCTCGCCGCCGGACATCCCAGCACGCGCCGGAGCATAGCCTTTATTCCTTAACGTTCTGTTTTTTTGATAGGTCAATGTCGCGCAAATTGCAATAAATTTTTTTTCATTTGCCTTTTGAGCGGCGTGATATCAGGATCTCAAGACCTTCGTGTCGATGACGCCTTGCGACCGGGCTCCAACCGGTCTACGGTGAAGGATATAGGTTGCGCAAGCGGCCTCTTCTTCGGGGATGGCGTCCCTTCGAAGCGAGTCCGGAGGAAAATCATGGAACGGATGCGTGCATCCACCGTAGGCATGTGGCTTGCCGCCCTGCTGGCGGTCACGCCGTTCTCAACCCTGGCACAGCAGGCAGGCCCTCGCCCGGCGCCAGGGCCCTCGCGGGCCGCCCTCGCACCCCAGGCGGCGCGGCGCCTCGTCACCGTCTGGCTCACCGCCATCCTCGCACGCTCGGGGAATGTCCCGGGCCCTCTCATGTCCGCGCGCGCGCGCGCACTCGCCCGCGCCCAGCGGGCTCAGTCGCTGCACGCACGTTACGTGAACACCCGGCGCACCCGGCCGCCGTTCCGCGAAAACACCCCCACGGTGGTGGCATGGCAATTGGGGAAAGCTCCACCCAGACTGAGGGCTCGCCGCGCCTGCGTCGCCGCGAACGCGTGTCCCGGCTTCTGGTCGAGCGCGCCCTTGGCCCTTCGGGCCGGGGCTGCGCATGCCCCCCGGCAAGGCCGCGTCGCCCCGCCGTGGGCCTGCCACGATCAGGCATTCCTGTGTTCCGGATTCTGATGCCCCGCTCGAGGCGACTTCCATAGCGATGCGCCCGCCCCGCGGGGCGCAGGGCATCGTCCTTGCAAGCCAAGGGATTTCTGCTAGATTCAAGACCATGCCTCGAAAGATTTCGCGAGGCCGGTCATTTGGTCCGCATGCGGGTAAAAACAACAACCCGTGACCCATAGGGCCCTTTGCCGAGACCACGGCGAGGGCCTATGCGGCCTCCTCGTCACCCTGTGCGACCCGTGATCCGGGCCGAATGTCTCGCTTGCCGATGCGACCGCCAAGGCAAGTGGATTGGGATCCATGCGGAGGGGGATATGGAACAGTCCGTCGATTTCGGTTCATTGCTGTCGGGCCTGCAATGCATGCCCGAGCGCGACAAGATCATCTTTTCTGCCCTGATGGAGCGGCAACTGCGGCTCAAGACCCCGGAAGCGGCCAAGGTCGAGCGCCTTTTGGGGCGCATGACGATTGACGCGGCCCGCGGCGTGGGGGCGGACTCGGCGAAGCCGGATGCTGGTTTGCCTGCCGCCCGATGCGCGCCCACGGAGACGGTGGAGGAAACCGCCAGCGCGCCCGCCATAGGGCTGGTGGCCGAGCCAGAACGATTCGGCCACGGAGGTTATCCGCCTTTCCGGTCGCGTTTCCGGTTGGTCTTCAAGCCCCTCGTTCAGGGATTGGCAGGCTGCTCGCTGGTGCACACGCATCGGGTCCGGCAGGCCTGAGGCGGGATATGCCCATGGTGCGCAGAACAGCGCCAAGCCTGTGCAGCGCGCCGAGCCGGGCGTAGCCTACGGCCTCCCGCGCGGCAGAAACCTCGTGATGCGATTCAAGCCGGTTCGAAGCCCGATGGGCCACGAACCCGGCGTCTGCCTGCCCGCCGGACGCACCGTGCCCGGCCGGCGAAGGACAGCAGGCCGTCACTCGCCGCCTTGGGCGAGCTTGCTGTGGTGGTAGGAATAGGTGAAGTAGATGATCGCCCCCAGCGCGAGCCACACCACGAAGCGGATCCAGGTCAGGGCGGGTAGGAACGCCATCAGGGCCCCGCACGAAAGGGCACCCAACACCGGGAAAAGCGGGCTGAGAGGCATCTTGAACGGCCGCTCCATGTCCGGACGCGTGATGCGCAGCATGACGACGCCCAGACAGACCAGCACGAACGCGGCCAGCGTCCCGATGTTGACCAGCTCAGCCAGATCGCCCAGCGGAATGAGCCCGGCCGTCACCGCAATCAGCACCCCGCACAGGACGATGACCCGGACCGGCGTCTGCGTCTTCGGGTGCACCCTGGCGAAGAACGGCGACAGCAGCCCGTCTCGCGACATGGCGAAGAAGACGCGGGTCAGTCCGTAATAGAGCACCAGCATGACCGTCGTCAAGCCTGCAATGACGCCGGTCGCCACCAGCGCGGAAGCCCACCGGTACCCCAAGATCTGCAGCGCATAGGCCACCGGCGACGACACGTTGAGCACCCGATAGGACACGATGCCGGTGAGCAAGCCCGACACCACGATGTAGATGACGGTGCAGAAGACGAGTGAAGCGATGATCCCAATGGGCACGTCACGGCGCGGATCTTTGGCTTCTTCGGTGGCCGTCGACACCGCATCGAAGCCAACATACGCGAAGAACACCATGGCCGCGCCGGCGAACACACCCACCGGCTTGCCCTGCGGTCCGGTCCCGGACCAGCCGAAGGGCATGAAAGGGTGCCAGTTCGCGGGGTGGACGTTGAAGGCCGCCACGCCGATGAACACCGCAATGGTCACGAGCTTCACGAACACCATGACGGCGTTCGATTGCGCGCTTTCCTTCACCCCGATGGCGAGGAGCGCCATCAGCACAAGCACGATGGCCGCAGCCGGCAAATTGATGATGCCGCCCAGCGACGGCCCCATCGTCAAGCTGGCCGGCAAGCCGATGCCCATCGCAGTGAGCGCGTTTTCGAAGTAGCCCGCCCAGCCGTTGGCCACCGCCGCCGTCGAAAGCGCATACTCGAGAATCAGGTCCCAGCCGATGATCCACGCCACGAACTCGCCGAACGCGGCATAGCTGTAGCCGTAGGCGCTGCCGCAGCCGCCGACCGCGGAGGACAACTCGGCATAGGCGAGCGCCGCGAATGCGCAGGCAAGTCCCGCGACCACGAAGGAGAGAATGACTGCCGGTCCCGCTTGGGTAGCCGCCGCGATGCCGGTCAACACGAAAATCCCGGTACCGATGATGGCACCGACCCCGAGAATGGTCAGATCGAAAGCGCTCAAGCAGCGCTTCAGCCCCGTATCGCAAAAATCATCGCCGGATGTCACCTTGGTGCGGAAAATGCGCATGAGTCCTGTCCAGCGGGAAGCCCCGGCCGCACGGCCAGGGAGGTAGCGTCCGGAATGCGCGGCATTCCCTTGGCTTGTGCCGTGACCTTCCCCGCCCTCTCCGAAAATCGGCACCTTGACAAACATGCCTGGGCGCTCGCCACCGCCCAGCCCCCGCCTTCACCGATGGAACGGCCATCGGGCCCGCGGCGTTCCGCCAAGGGCTCGAAACGGCGCAAGGTGCATTCTAAGCGTTGGATTCTCGCCCTGGCAAGCCGCCGAGAGGCGAGACGGTCGAGCGCCCCGGCAATTGCCACGCATGCGCATTCGAGGGGAAATGGACGCCGTCAGGGCTGCCACAGCGACCGGCATCGTCGGGCGCGCATCGCGGGCCATTCGGCTCCAGCGATCCGCGGGGCATTGCACGACGCATGCGGTCAGTGCGCCGCCGGCCGACTGGGAGCCGGCGCCGGGTGCCCCCTCAAGGTCCGCGGAATCGCCTGCGACGGCGAGAATTGGGGCACTTGTGCAGGCGGAGTGAATTCGACCACGAAAACCACGATCATCACGCCGACAAGCGCGACAACCACGGTCGCAACAACCGGCAACACGATCCACAAGGGATAAAAGCCCCGCGCATCCTTCGATCCGTCCACCGTTCGCTCCTGAGGGAAGAGAATTCGGCTTCGATCGCTTGCCGCCCGCTCGCGCGGCTTCGCCTTAATCTAGGGATAGCCCACGCGAGGCAAGCGGTCAAAAGGACACAGCTGCCTTGAGGCCCACGCCTGCCGGCCTGAAGAAACGCCTATTCGTCCTCTTCGTCCTCGCCTTCGTCGGCCAGTTCCTCGAGCAACGCGCTCGCGTCGGCCGTCACATGGATCTGGAGCATCCCATCGTCCACACCGAGCACTTCGTATTCGATGTCGTCGAGGTCAGGCGAATCGGTCAGCAACTCGGACAGCAGCGTGAGAAAAGTATCACGGTCTGCGTCGATGATTTCTTCCAAGTCGACGGCAACGGTGCCTTCCACTTGACCGGCAGCTTCCATCTGCTTGCGGATTTCTCGCTCCGTCAGCGAGCGCGTGAGTACGTCTTGCATCCCTCGGCTCCTTGTCGCCTGGTTTCGGGTGAGCGCTTTTCATCACCCGCAGGGTTGATAACAATCGTTTGCCGCACCGTTCGTGCGGCGCCTGCTGCCCACCGAAACGGCCGCCAGGGGTCGTTCTTTCCGTTGCGCCCGGTGCGTGCCTCGGCTTGCGCGCCGCTAGCCTAAGGTTTAGCAGAATCGCTATCGGGCTGCAAGCCAGCCTTCTCCGCTCGGCCCAGGGGAATCAAGAGCCGGACGCAGGCCCCCCCCAGGCGCGAGGGGCCCATCGCCAACGTACCCCCGAACATGAGCGCGCGCTCCCGCATCCCGAGCAGGCCTAAAGAGGCTTCGCGATCAACGGCATCGGGGTTGAGGCCCACGCCGTTGTCATCGACCTGCAACAGCAAGGTGCCTTCGCCGTCCACCCGCAAGACAACCCCGACCTCGGTGGCGTGCGAATGACGCGCCACGTTGGTCAACGATTCCTGCAGGATGCGGAACACCGCGGTGGCGCAGGCCTCGTCCAGCGCCGGCTCGCGTGGCGGGAGCGCGGCATGGACGCGGATCCCGGTGCTTTGCGCGAGCGCCTGGATCTGCCACTCGCACGCCGCAACAAGGCCTAGGTCGAGCACCGCCGGCCGCAATTCGGCCGCGATGTTGCGCACGGTGTCGATGATGCCGTCGATGGCGGCCAGGATCGGCTGGACCATCCCCGGCAAAAGGCCGGGCGACTCGGGGACTGGGGAGACGAGCGCCGCCACCCCGATTTTTAGCGAGGACAGCCGCTGTCCAAGCTCATCATGAATCTCGCGCGCGATGCGCTTGCGCTCCGC
Source organism: Pseudomonadota bacterium (assembly GCA_021817985.1). Classification (GTDB taxonomy): domain Bacteria; phylum Pseudomonadota; class Gammaproteobacteria; order Burkholderiales; family JAKAFK01; genus JAKAFK01. Next base: position 48,144 of record JAKAFK010000009.1, read on the forward strand.
TTCACGCACCCGCTCATGATGCGCCGCCAACACGCGCAGCATGTCCTGCGAGCGGGCCAGTTCGTCTTCCCGCGCGCTGCGGGCGCCCACATCGATAACAAACCCCACCAGCAGGACCCCGCCCAGCCCACCCATCGCCTCGCAGCCGATGACGATCGTGAGCGCCGTACGATCCGCGCGCTCGCCCGTCACTTCGACAGGTTCGCAGAGCAGACCGCGGCCCGCGCGCGAGAGCGCCTCCTCCAGCCGGGGCCGGTCGTCGGCACGCGCGAGTTCCACCAGCGGCTTGCCCAGCAGATTGTCGCGATCATAGCCGAAGAGCGTGGCCATGGTCGCGTTCACGAACACCAATCGGCCCGCGCGCAGCACAAACTGTGCCGTGCGGGACGCCTCGAGGGCGCTCCAGTCGATTTCTCTGCGATCGGGCAAGGATGCCTCCCCTCAGGCGTAACTATGGGTCAGGCATCGGTGCCGGGGGCGCGGCCTGATGTCCCACCATAGCACAACTTGCATCTCGCGAATCCGATTGCGCCATTCGATGGGCCGCAGGGTCGTCGTCATGCGCGCGCCACGTCCGGAAGGCGCTTCACCGGGTGCCCGCCGAGGGCGCCCGGCGGGCCTGTTCATACACGTCGGGGTGCAACCGCACCTCCACGAGGCCTCGCGCCGAATTGCACAGGAAAATCCGCTCGGCCTCAAAAAGATCCCCGAGGTCGAGCCGCCGCTCGCCGGCCCGCGGTTCGCGCGCCAGCATCAGGGCCCGGCCGATGCCAGGCAAGGCACCGCTCTCGAGCACCGGCGTCAGAAGCCTGCCTTCGCGCTCGACGAAGACATTGTGGCGACTCGCCTCGGCGAGCCGCCCCTGCTCGTTCAGAAAGAGGACGTCGTACGCCCCCTGCGCCGCGGCGCGCGCGTAAGCGCGTTCATAGTGGTCGCGATGGGTCGTCTTGTGATGCTGGAATATCGAGTCGGCCCGAATGGGCTCCGCGCTCAAGGTGACGAGCGGCGGCTCGCTCGGTGGCGGGGCCAGGGGGCTCGTCGAGCACTCGACGGTGCCATCGCGCGCAAGCTGTACCCGCAGGCGCCAAGGGCCGAAGCCCACCGTACGGCTGACCTCGCCCACGGCCTCCAGCACCTCTGCCCGCCGCCAAGCGAATCCGAAAACCTGCGCCGAACGTTCCAGACGCTCCAGATGCCGCTCCAGATGCCGCGCACGCCCCCCTTCCAGGCGCATGGTCTCGATCAGCCCGAACCCATCGTTGACCGTCCAAAGGAATTGCGCCTTGAGGCCGCATTCGCGGAACTCATCGTCCTCATTCGATTCGTGGACAATGCCGCTGCCGATCCCCAGTTCCGCGTAGCCGGGCCGGGTCGAGACCACCGTCCGGATCGGCACGTTGAAACACAGATCCTGCCCCGGCGCCGCATAGCCCAGTGCGCCGGTATAGATGCCGCGCGGTTCGGCCTCGAGCGCCTCGAGCACCTGAAGCGCTCTGATCTTGGGGGCGCCGGTGACCGACCCGCAGGGAAACAAGCGGGACAAAAGCACGTCCAACGGCACGTGGCCTGCCGGCTGCGCCCGGATCGTGGAAACCATCTGATGGAGCGTCTCGAATGTTTGGACCTCGAAGAGCCGGTCCACACGAACGCTGCCTGGGCGCGCCAGGCGTCCGAGATCGTTGCGCAGCAGATCGACGATCATGACATTCTCGGCGCGCGTCTTGCCGTCAGCCTTGAGGCGCGCGCGGATCGCATCATCCTCCACGCGGTTCGCGCCGCGCGCGGCCGTCCCCTTCATCGGCCGGCAGACGAGCTCGGCGCCTTGCTGGCGCACGAAGAGTTCGGGCGACAACGACAGCACGCGCACCTCGGGAAAATCCAGAAACGCCGCGTACTCGACCGACTGCTTTTGCCTGAGCCGGCAGTAGAGCGACCAGGGGGAACCTTCATACCGGAAATGGTATTTCAGCGTATGGTTGACCTGATAGACCTCACCGTCGTGGATGAGGCGCCGAATGCGGTCCAAATTCGCGCCGTAGCGGGCCCGATCCTCGCTCATCCGGATATCGTAGACGGCACAAGGGGACATCGCCTCCGCGGCGGCGACCAGGCGTTTCACGTCGCGAGCCTCAAGGGCGGCACGGCGTCGGAAGGAGAAAAAGCTGAGCAGCGGGGCCGTGGCGGCAGCCACCTTCTGCAGGCTGAAATGCCGACGGCCCGCCAAAAGATAGCCCGCCTCGAACGAGACGTAGCCGCAGACGTACCGTCCGCGGCAGCGCTCGGCTTCCAGCGCGGCCAGGACGTCGGGCACGGCTTCCGGCCGCCAGGCGCAAAACGCCTCGACCGGATCGACAAAGAGGAACGATACCGCCCGGCGCGCCCCTGCTCGCGTGTTCTCAAGCAGCGCAAACGGTCCGGATCGGGGAAGTTCTGGCATCACGACGATCAGGGAGGCGCCGGGATGTGTTTCTGGCATGCGGGGCGCATGCTGGCGGGCACCCCGCTCAGCCGAACTGAACGGGAATCTCCGCGCTTGTCCGCCGAATTCGGTTGTGCTCGTCGACATAGACCAGGGCGGGGCGGTAGCGCTGCAATTCCAGTTCATTGTAGACGGCATAGGCCGCAATGATCACGAGATCACCGGGGCGGGCCTTGTGCGCCGCGGCGCCGTTGATCGAGATGATGCCGGAATCGCGCGCGGCGCGGATGGCATAGGTCGTGAAACGCTCGCCGTTCGCAACGTTATAGATGTCGATCCGCTGGTATTCGCGGATATCGGCCGCCTCCATCAGCGTCTCGTCGATCGCGCACGAGCCTTCATAATCCAACTCCGCGTGCGTGACACGAACGCGATGAAGTTTCGACTGCAACATGGTTCTTTGCATGAGATCACCTCGGACGGGAACGCCACGGCTCTTCGCTTCATCCCACCGAGCGGGAAAAAGCAAACTTGCAATTATAGCCTGGAATCCTCCCCGATCAACACCTCGACATTGTCGATGAGGCGGGTTCGTCCCAGCCAAGCCGCGCCCAGCACCACCAGCGCGGTATCGTCCCGCGCGGGCGGCAACAAGGTCGCCTGGGAACGCACCGCAACATAGTCCACCCGCCAGCCATCCGATTCCAGCTGCGCGCGCCCTGCCTGCTCCACGTCGGCGCAGCGCCCCCCCGCGGCCAACGCCTGCGCGCATTCGCGCAACACCCGGTAAAGGCGCGGCGCCCGGCGGCGCTCTTCCGGGCCCAGATAGCCGTTGCGCGAGCTCAACGCGAGCCCATCGGCGGCACGCACCGTCTCGCCCGCCACGATTTCAACGGGCACATCGAGTTGCTCCACCATCGTGCGGACGATGAAAAGCTGCTGGTAATCCTTCTTGCCGAACACGGCGAAGCGCGGGCCGACCATATGCAGCAGCTTCAGCACCACCGTCGCGACGCCGCGAAAATGTCCCGGGCGAACCGCGCCGCACAGGTCGCCCGCAATCGGCGGCGGTTCGACAAACACGCTCTGCGGCCGCGGGTAGAGCACAGCCTCCGACGGGGCAAACACCACCTCGGCCCCCGCGCGCTCAAGCTTCGCGCAGTCTTCGGCCAGAGTGCGCGGATAGGTCGCGAGGTCCTCCGACGGCCCGAACTGCAGGGGGTTGACGAAGATGCTGACGACAACGCAAGCGCCGCGGCGGCGCGCAAGCTCCACAAGCCTCAGGTGCCCATCATGCAGATTGCCCATGGTCGGCACCAGGGCCACCGCCTCGCGCGACGCCAGAGCGCGCTTGAGGTCAGGACGGTCGGCGACGATCAGCATGGGCACGGGTCAAGCAAAGCAGTGCTCGGGGGCAGGGAAGCTGCCCTCTTTCACCGCCTGCACGTAGCGCCTCACCGCCGCTTCCAGGCTTTCGGCGCCCGCCATGAAATTGCGCGCAAATCGCGGGATCTTGCCCGGATAAACGCCGATCGCGTCATGCAGCACCAAGACCTGTCCGGAACAGGCGGGACCGGCGCCGATGCCGATGGTGGGAATCGCGACGCCCCGCGTGACGGCCTCGCCCAAGTCGCTCGGGATGGCTTCGAGCAGCAGGAGTCCCGCACCGGCTTCCTGCAGGGCCATCGCATCGTCCTTCAGGCGGCTCGCCGCCTCCGGCGTCTTGCCCTGCACCTTGTAGCCGCCGAACTGATGGACCGACTGCGGCGTCAGTCCCAGATGCCCGAACACCGGGATCCCGCGCTCGGCCAGGAAGCGGACGGTCTCCACCATGGGCGCGCCGCCCTCCAGCTTGACCATGTGAGCGCCCGCCGCCAGCAGGCGGCACGCCGAGCGCAGCGCCTGCCGTGGGCCTTCCTGATAGGACCCGAAGGGAAGATCGGCCACCACGAACGCACGGCCCGCCCCGCGCGCGACGCAGCGCGTATGGTAGACCATATCCTCCATGCTCACGGCCAGCGTGCTCGGCGCGCCTTGAATCACCATGCCGAGCGAGTCGCCCACCAGCAAGACCTCGACGCCGGCGCCTTCGAGGAGGCTCGCAAAACTTGCGTCGTAGCATGTCATGACCGCGATCTTTTCGCCGTTGGCCGGCATGGCCTTAAGCGTGGCCAGTGTGATCACCGCGATTCCCCCTTTAAGCGCCGCACTCTATGCGGCGAAGACGCCCTCCAGTCGCTCGACACCCTGCCCGGCGCACGCGCCCAACAGCATGCGGGCCGGCCCGTGCAGCGGAATCACGCACAGGGGGGCAATCTCGACCAACGGCAACAGGACAAACGCGCGCTGGTGCATGCGCGGATGAGGCAAAATCAATTCCGGTTCCGCGCAGACCCGGTCATCATACATCAGCAAGTCGAGGTCGAGGACACGCGGCCCGTTGACCTGGCCGCGCACCCGCCCGTGGCGCTGCTCGAGCTCCAGCAAGCGCGCGAGCAGGCCCTGCGGGGAAAGCGTCGTCTCGATTCTGGCCACTGCGTTGATGAAGGGGGGCTGATCAACAAAGCCTATCGGCTCGGTGCGATACAGCGACGAGCGGCTCAGAAGGCGCGTGCCGGGCAGGGCTCCCAGCAGATCGAGCGCCTCTCGCACCTGCCGCGCAGGATGGCCCAGATTGGCCCCCAATCCGATATACGCGAGCGCCGCCTCGCGCGGCTTTCCGGACGCCATGGGGCGACTTACAGCTGCGGGGGCACGGCGTCGGTCGCCGCCGCGTCCTTCCTGCGGGGGCGGCGGCGCCGCTTGGGACGCGCTTCAGGCAGCAGCATCGACGCGCGCTCGGCTTCTCCTTCGCCCTGAAATTGCTCCCACCAGGCGGCGAGGCTCGGATCGATCTCGCCGCTTTGCGCCCGCAGCACCAGGAAATCGAAGGCCGCACGAAAACGCGGATGGGCGAGGAGCCGGTAGGGGCGCGCCCCGGACCGGTGGTCGAAACGCGGCTGCAAGCCCCAGATTTCCTTCATGATCGCGTCGAAGCGCCGCGGAATGAGCAATTGCTCCTGCTGCGCATGCAAGACCGTCTCCATGGCCTCGAAGAGCGCAGGCATCGGTTTCGCCCCTTGGCGCTCCAGGGCGCGCCAGGTGAGCAGCACTTGGTGCCACAGGAGGGTCGCGAACAGGAAGGCGGGCGACACCGGCTTGTCCGCACGCACGCGCTCGTCGGTATTCTTGAGCGCAAAGGTCACGAAACGCTCGCCCTCCGGCTGCTCGAGAATCACATCCAGCAACGGCAGCAAGCCGTGGTGCAACCCCTCGGCCCGCAATTGATGGACGCTGCGCAAGGCATGGCCCGACAGCAGGAGCTTCACCATCTCGTCAAACAGCCGCGCGTTCGGGACATTGCGCAGCAAGGGCGCAAGCTCGGCAACGGGCGAGCGCGTCTTCTCCTCGATGTGAAAATCGAGCTTGGCCGCCAGCCGGACCCCACGCAACATCCGCACCGGATCCTCGCGATAGCGGATCTCGGGCTCGCCGATCATGCGCAGGACGCGTGCCCGCGCATCGCGGTAGCCCCCATGGCAATCCCAGATGGTCTCGCTGGCCGGATCGTAATACAGCGCATTCACCGTGAAATCACGGCGTGCGGCATCCTCTTCCTGAGTCCCGAAGACATTGTCGCGCAGGAGGCGCCCGTTTTCGTCCGCGCGGTGCTCGCCCCCCTGGGCGTCGTCCTCCCCACCCACACGGTGGCCGCGGAAGGTCGACACCTCGATGGTCTCCTGCCCGCACAGCACATGCACCAGGGTGAAACGCCGGCCGATGATGCGCGAGCGGCGGAAGAGCGCACGCACCTCCTCCGGGGTGGCGTCGGTGGCCACATCGAAGTCCTTGGGACGTGCCCCCATCAGCAGGTCACGCACGGCACCGCCCACGATGAACGCCTTGAAGCCGGCTTGCTGCAGTTCGCGGATGACCTTGAGGGCACACGGGCTCAGCAGCTCGCGCCCGATGCCATGATCGGCGCGCGGGATCAGGCAGGGCGTGGCCGCAGGCGCCGCGGCCGCAGGCGTTTTTCCGAAAACCCGGTTGATGAACTTTCCAATCATGATCGCTTTGTCAATCTGCTCCGGCCCCGAAAGGCGAGCGCCATCCGCTTCATCTCTCGGCCACGACAGGTTGAAGGGAAATTCACCGCTGATTCACTGCCGGGGCAGCGCGCAGTCCCGAAAGGCGCCAGCGTACTGGCGAAGACCCACGCGAGCCGCCGGCTCGCAGTGGGCGGCAACGGGCGAGGGGGTCGCACGGCGGCCGTCACCCACGGCCATCGCCCATTATACACCAATGCCCATGCCGCACGGATCCTTAGCGCAGGCTGATGACCGGCCATCCACGCGCAAGCGCCGCCGCCCGCAGAGTCTCGTCGGGATCCACGGCCACCGGCTGGCTCACCCGTTCCAGCAAAGGCAGATCGTTCAGGGAATCGCTGTAAAACCAGCTCGCCTCGACCGAGGCCCAATCCAGCGACCGGGCGGCAAGCCAACCGTCCAGGCGCGCCACCTTGCCTTCGCGGAAGCTGGGGGTCCCGCTCACCGCCCCGGTGAATGCGCCATCCTTTTCTTCCGGCTCGGTGGCGATCAGGTGCGACACGCCGAAGGCCTCCGCGATCGGGGCGGTCACGAAGCGGTTGGTCGCGGTCACGATGAGGAGTTCGTCGCCCGCCGCCCGATGGGCGGCGATCAGCTCGCGCGCCTTGGGCAGCATGATGGGCCGGATCCGGCTTTGCATGAACTGCGCATGCCACGCGTCAAGCTGGCTGCGCGGATGGCGTGACAAGGGCTTGAGCTGAAAATCCAGGAATTCGTGGATATCCAGCGTGCCCGCCTTGTACTGCGCATAGAACGCGTGGTTGCGCGCCTCGTAGACCTCTCGGTCGAGAACGCCCTGCGCGATCAGAAACTGCGCCCACTCGAAATCGCTGTCCCCCGCCAGCAGGGTGTTATCCAAGTCGAACAATGCCAAACGCACTCCCATACCCCGCCCGTCGCCTTCAAAAAGGTTCAAGTATAGCGTAAAATTTTTTCATGAATCTTCCTGATGCACTCATTCCCCAAACGCCCGGCCTGCTTGGGCTCGCCTTGTTTGCCGGCCTGTTGGCACGGGCCCTCTACACCGCGCCGTGGGGCCGGCTCAAAGAGTCGACGCAGCTCAATCTGTTCCTGGGCACCGCCGTCACCTTGGGGGCGATCTGGAGCCTCCGGGCCGGCGTGCGCCCCGGCCTCGACTTGCACCTGCTCGGGGCGACCGCCTTTACCCTCCTGTGCGGGCCGGAACTCGCCATCGTGGGGCTGAGCATGGTCCTTGCGGTGGCGACCTATTATGGCGCCGGGGGATGGTGGAGCTTCCCGGAGAACGGCCTTTTCATGATCGTGCTGCCGGTTTGGATGAGCTACGCCATCTATCGCTGGGTCGACCGTCGTCTGCCGAACCACTTCTTCGTCTACGTGTTCGTCAACGCGTTTTTCGTGGCGGGCCTTGCGATTGCGGCAAGCGGGTTCGCCGGTTCCTCGTTTCTCGCCCTCACCGGCGCCTATTCCCTGCACTATCTCCTGTCCCAGTATCTGCCCTACTACATCCTGCTCGCATGGTCGGAAGCCCTGACCACCGGCATGGCGATGACCTTGATGGTGGTCTATCGCCCGCAATGGGTGTCGACCTTCGACGATGCGCGCTACATTCACCACAAGTAGATGGCCCGCTCGCAGGACGTGACGCCCGGGCGCCGGAAAGACGAGACGGCCGCCCCCCTGGACGGCGACGGACCGGCGTCCGTCGGCGCGCATCTCGCCGAGCTCGCGGGCCTGGCGGCGGGCGCGATGGCTGCCGATCGGCCGAAGCTCGAGGCGGAGCTCGCGCGGCTGAAGGCCCGGCACCGTGCCGGACACCCCATCGATCAGGCAACGGCCCGCCTGCGGGCGTCGATCCAGCGCTCGGTAAGCCGGCGCGAACAACGCGCAAAAGCGGCGCCGACGCCGACGTTTCCCGAGCAGCTGCCCATCTCGGCCCGGCGGGAAGCGATCGCCCAGGCGATTGCCGACCATCAAGTGGTCATTCTGTGCGGAGAGACGGGCTCAGGCAAGACCACGCAGCTGCCGAAGATCTGCCTTGCGCTGGGGCGCGGCGCCGGCGGCCTGATCGGCTGCACGCAGCCGCGCCGGATCGCGGCGAGAAGCGTGGCGGCACGGCTTGCGCAGGAGCTCGGCACGCCGCTCGGAACCACGGTCGGCTACAAGGTGCGCTTCGGCGACCGGACGGGCCCCGATACCCTGGTCAAGGTCATGACCGACGGCATCCTGCTCGCCGAGACGCAGGGTGATCGCTTCTTGAACGCCTACGACACCCTCATCGTCGACGAGGCGCACGAGCGCAGCCTCAACATCGACTTCCTGCTCGGCTATCTCAAGGCGCTGCTGCCCAAACGTCCCGACCTCAAGATCATCATCACCTCCGCCACCATCGATCCCTTGCGGTTTTCTCGCCACTTCGGCGACGCCCCGGTCATCGAAGTCTCGGGGCGAAGCTTTCCGGTCGAGATTCGCTACCGGCCGGTAAGCACGGATGACGACGCGGGAGTCGAGCGGGCGGCGGAAGACGCGCTCTGGGATGCGACGGACGAGCTCCTGCGGCTCGGCCCCACGGGCGACATTCTCGTCTTCCTGCCCGGCGAGCGGGAGATCCGCGAGGCCGCGGAAGGCTTGCGCCGGCATGCCCACCCCGGCACCGAAATTTTACCGCTCTATGCCCGCCAGTCGTTCGAAGAGCAAGAGCGCGTCTTCCGTCCAGGCCCTTCCGCGCGCCGCATCATCCTCGCGACCAATGTGGCGGAAACCTCGCTCACGGTGCCGGGCATCCGCCACGTCATCGACACCGGGGTGGCGCGCATCAAGCGATACAGCTATCGCAACAAGGTGGACCAATTGCTGGTGGAGCCCATCTCGCAGGCCTCCGCCAACCAGCGCGCCGGCCGATGCGGACGTACGGCGCCCGGCGTATGCATCCGCCTATACAGCGAAGCGGATTTCAACCAACGCGCCCCGTTCACCGATGCGGAGATCCTGCGCACGTCGCTCGCCGGCACGATTCTGCACATGCACGCCTTGAAGCTGGGCGACATCACGCGGTTTCCCTTCGTCGAGCCCCCGCTCCCGCGCATGATCGCCGACGGCTATCAGCTGTTGCAGGAGCTTGGCGCCATCGATGCCCAGCAGCGGCTCACCGACATCGGCCGCAGCCTCGCCCGCCTTCCAGTCGACCCGAAACTCGGGCGCATGCTGCTCGCGGCCCAACGCTGGGGGGCGTTGACCGAGGTGCTGATCATCACCGCCGCGCTCTCCGTGCAAGATCCGCGCGTACGCCCCGCCGAGTCGGCGGGCAGCGCGGACGAGCGCCACCGGCGCTTCGAGCAGGCGCCATCGGACTTCATGACCTACGTCGGGCTCTGGGCTTTTTTCGACGAAGCCGTGAAGCATCAGAAGTCCCGCCGCAAGCTTGCGGAAACCTGTCGCGAACATTTCCTGTCGTACCTGCGCATGCGGGAATGGCGGGAGATCCATGGACAGTTGCACGCGGTCCTCGCCGAGATGGGGCTGCGTCTCAATACGGCCCCCGCCCCCTCTGAATCGATCCACCGCGCGCTCCTCACGGGGCTCCTCGGCAATCTGGGCGTGAAGACCGAGGAAGGCGCCTATGCCGGCGCGCGCGACATCAAGTTCCAGATCTTCCCCGGTTCGGTGCTCCACAAGAAACGGCCCAAATGGATCATGGCCGCGGAACTGGTGGACACCGGCAAGCTCTATGGGCGGCTCGTCGCCCCAATCGAGCCCGAATGGGCCGAGGAAGCCGGCGCCCACCTTGTTCGCCGCACCCACTTCGATCCCCATTGGGAACGTCGACCCGCCCAAGTCGCCGCATTCGAACGGGTGACGCTGTACGGGCTGACGCTTGCCCCCAGGCGACGCGTGCACTTCGGCCCCATCGACCCGGTCAAGGCGCGCGAGATCTTCATTCGTTCCGCGCTGGTCGCAGGCGATTTCGACACGCGCGCGCCGTTTCTCGAGCACAACCGATGCCTGCTGGAGGAGGTTCGTGAACTCGAGCACAAGTCGCGGCGGCAAGACGTGCTGGTGGATGATGAGCGCATGTTTGCCTTCTTCGACGCCCGCGTGCCGGCCGGCATCCACAACGGTGCCGCCTTCGAGGCATGGCGCCGCGAGGCCGAGGGACGGGAGCCCAGGCTGCTCTTCCTGAGCAAGGCCGACGTGATGCGCCATGAGGCCGAATCGGTCACCCCCGATCTGTTTCCGCCGAGCCTGGTCGTGGGCGGCGCACCTTGCGCCTTACGGTACCGCTTCGAACCCGGTCATCCGTTGGACGGGGTGACGCTGACGGTGCCGCTCGCCCTCCTCAATCAGGTCGACGCCGCCCGCTGCGAGTGGCTTGTCCCAGGGCTCATCCGCGAGAAAATCAGCGAACTGATTCGGATGCTGCCCAAACCCGTGCGAAGGCTATGCGTGCCTGTGCCCGAGTTCGTCACCGCCGCCCTGACCCACCTGCCGTCGGGCGCGGACTCCCTCAAGGAGGCGTTGGCGTCCTTCGTACGGGCCCGCACCGGAACATCCGTCGCCGCCGCGGACTGGAACGATGCCGCACTGCCGGCGCACCTGCGGATGAATGTACGGGTCGTCGACGAGGCCGGGCAAGAACTCGCCCAGGGGCGGGATATCGCGGACCTCAAGGACAAGCTTGGCGCCGCGGCACGTCTCACCTTCGCGCGCGAGCCGGTGCTTTCCATCGAGCGCGAGGACGTCAAGACCTGGGACTTCGGCGACCTTCCGCAGGAAATCGCCTTCGAGCGGGGCGGTGCGCGCCTGACCGGATTTCCCGCCCTGGCCGATGAAAAGGGCGCGATCGCCATCCGTCTCTTCGATACCCGGGAAGCGGCCGCGCAGGCGATGCGCGGGGGCGTGCGCCGGCTGATGGGACTCACGCTCAAGGAGCAGATGAAGCAGGTCGAAAGGCACTTCCCCGATCTGGCCAAGCTCGCGCTGCAGGCGCGCCCCATCGAGGACGCGGAAGCGTTTCGAGAGGACCTCCTGGCGATGATCGCAGACCGCGCCTTCATCGGGGACGACGATCTACCGCGCACGGCGGCCGCCTTCGCCGTCCTCAAGGACCGCGCCCGCACCCGGCTGCCGGCCGTCACGCAGGCTTCCGCCCGTCTGGTCGCGCAGATGCTCGCCGAATACCAGGACATTGCCGGAAAGCTGGGGCGAGTGCCGGCACCCCTTTCGAGCGATATCAGAGAACAGTTGCGCCACCTCCTGTATCCGGGCTTTCTCCGGCAGACGCCCTGGACGCACCTGGAGCAGTTCCCCCGCTATCTCAAGGCGATTGTGCGGCGCATCGAGAGGTACCCCGGGCATGCCGAGCGCGATGCGCGTCAGGCGGCCACGGTGCGGGGGCTCTGGCAGCAGTATGCGGCACGCGTGGAGCAGCATCGCAAGGCGGGCATCACCGACCCGAGGTTGCCGGCATTCCGCTGGATGCTGGAGGAGCTTCGCGTGTCCTCCTTCGCCCAGGAGCTGCGCACGCCCTACCCGGTTTCCGCCAAGCGACTGGGAAAACTATGGGACGAGATGCGCGCCTGACGCAAGGCTGCGGGTGCGAGGACGACAGCGCGCCGTGCCTCCGGATCGACGCCTGTTTCTTGCGAGACGCCTTCGTTCGAGGGCGGCGTTGAAGCGGCCTGTCGGATCCGGCGTCTTAGCAATCAGCCCGTCGATGAGATCAGAGGACTCCGGCGGATGCGCCGGCCACCTCGGGCCCTCCTCAGCGCGCTGCCAACACCACTTCCGGCATGGGAAACCCGTTGAAGCGGGTCGCATACGCGGTGGAGTAGGCCCCCGCGCTCGCAATGAATACGTAATCCCCTTCTTGCAGATCCTCAGGCAGCATTGCCTCTTGCATCATGACATCCAGCGAGTCGCAGGTCGGGCCGGCAAGGGTCGAGGGGACCCCTCGCCCACTGCGTTCGGTATGCAGCGCGTATCGAAATCCCTCCACCGTTTCCATCAGGCCATGGAACACCCCGGCGTCAAGATAGACCCAACGCCGGCCTCGACGCATCGCCGTGCCCACCACGCGGCTCACGAGGACACCCGCATCGCTCACGAGAAAGCGCCCGGGCTCGGCGATCACCCGGAGGTCCTCCGGCAAGCCCGCAAGGGCCGCAGTGACGGATTCGCCGATGGCTTCGATCTCGGGAACAGGCTTTAGGTGGTGCACGGGGTAGCCGCCCCCGAGGTCGAGGAGACGCGGCACGAAGCGGGCCTCGTCCATCATGCCGAAGATCCGTTTGGCATTGGCGATGCCGATCGCCCAGTTCTCCAGATTGCGGCACTGCGAGCCCACGTGGAAGGTGACGCCCGCCAGATCGGCGTGAAGCCGCGCGGCCTCCTCGACGATGTCCCGACACTCGTCCGGGGTCGCGCCGAACTTCCCGGTCAAGGGCCATTCCGCGCCCGTGTTCGGCGTTTCGATGCGCAGATAGAGCTTCGCCTTCGGCACGACGGCCACGATCTTCCGAAGCTCATCCAGGCTGTCCAGAACATACCACTGAACCCCGGCGCGTGCCGCGTATTGCAGGGATTCGCGAGACTTGATGGGATTGCTGTAGAAAACCCCCTCGGGGGCAACGCCCAAGCCGAGCAGCAGATCGAGTTCGGCCACCGAGGCTATTTCGAAGCCCACACCTTCCTCGATAAGGACCGCCAGGACCGCGGGATGCGGATTGGCCTTGACCGCGTAATGCGGCTCGAGCCGCGGGATGGCGGCCTTGAAGCGGCGTGCCTGGGCGCGAACGCGTTCGAGATCGAGGAGGAGGAAAGGCGTCTTGCGGCCCTGACGCAATGCCTGCTGAACAAGCGCCAGATCGACGCCTCTGTCGGACGCGGCATCCGCATCAGTCCGCGACATCACCGCCAGCCAGACCAATCCCTTCGCCGACCAGCCGACCCACCGGCGCACTCAGCGCCCGGCGCCGGGGCATCGCACGCGGACACGCCTTGCCCATCGACGGGCCCGCAATGACCGTCGCCACTGCCCGCCGGTCCCGAGCGCCGACCTTTCGGGCCTGCAGGAACCATCACGCCGCGACCGGCGCGTTGGCCCGCGACGGCGCGAGCAATCCCGCCTCGCGCATCATGAGGAACAGGGCCTTCTCGCTGTCGATGTTGAGGCGCTTCATGATCTCTCGCTGGGTGATCTTGCCCGCGCGGAAAAGAAGAAGGCTTTCGTAAAGACCACTCGCCGTAGATTGCTGCTGAAACATGGTAAGACTCCCTGTAATCTCGCGTGTCGAGTCTTCTCGAACGAATGATTGGATGGCACCACGTGGAGGAGAACCGCCGCTCATTAGAGGAAATAGGCGCATCAGGTCCGTGTCCTCCCATAAGCACAAGTATAGACCATGGCAAAAATCGGAACGGCCGGCTCAGGACCGGCCCATGCGCTGGTCTTTCCGGCTGCCTCATGGGCGGCCCCCCGGCCCTTGCGTCGAGGACGATACCCGCAAGGGCATTGAATTGACCGGCGGCCACCCTCATGTGCTTATCTGGTCTATCCCGCGCCTTCGGTGTATATTCAATTTTACTGATGTTGCGCCCGCCCGCGCGGGCCTGGCGTTTTCTCACCAACCGATACCAGGAGTCTTGCCGTGGAGCGTGAAGCATTGACGGCCCAGGCCTTCGAACGAGCCTATGAGTTGGACCTCAAATACGGCTGTTGTCCCCAGTGCGTGCTCACCGCAGTCAAGGAAACGATCGGGGGCATCACCGACGACCTCATCAAGGCAAGCCACGGCCTGTCCGGCGGCAGCTGTCTGGTCGGCAGCGGGACCTGCGGGGCGCTGACCGGTGGCCTGCTGGCCCTGGGCACGCGGCGCGGCCGGGATGCGGACAAGCTGGACAAGGGGCGGGGGATGGCGAATTTCCAGGTTGGACGCCAACTGAGCGAGCGTTTCCGGCAAGAATTCGGCGGCACCTCGTGCGAGGAACTCCAGCAGCGCTTCTCCGGGCGCACCTGGGATTTCTGGAACCCGGCGGAATACAGCGCGTTTTCTACGGCGCGGGGCGACCAGTGCGCCCGCGCGTCCGGAATGGTGGCCCAGTGGGTGATCGAACTCCTGCACGCCGCCCCGTCAACGGCGTTGCGCTGAGGGCCAAGGCCGGGCGGCGATCGACATGGCACTCCATAACAGACAATTCGCAGTCACCCGAACCCTGCCTTTGGCGCCGCATGCCGCGGAAACCCTCGATCGCGCCCTCGACAAGCTTCGGGCGGCCACGGGGATCATCGAGGCCCGCTTGGCCCGTCCCGTATCGCTCGTGCTTCGCTATGATGCCTCCGCCATTGGCATCCGCGAGATCGAGACCCGTCTGCAAGAGGCAGGCATTGCGTGCAACGCCACGTTGGGATGGCGGCTCAAATCGGCCTGGTACGCCTTCGTCGACGGCAACGCCCGCTCCAACGCCGCCTCGACCGGTGGCGCCTGCTGCAACCGCCCGCCGCCCACCTCGAAACGTTAACCCCGGCCGGCCGCCCCGTGCGGTCTTCTGCCCTTGCTGCGAGCATCCCATGGATCGTGTCCTACCCGCCCTGGAGATCGAGCCCCCGGCACCGGCCGACGCCTGCGTCATCTGGCTGCATGGCCTGGGCGCGAATGGCTACGACTTCCAACCGGTGGTGCAGGCGCTGAGCCTTTCCACCGTGCGCTTCGTCCTGCCGCACGCACCCGAGCGCGCGGTCACCCTCAACGGCGGCTATGTCATGCCGGCATGGTATGACATCACGGATCCCGATTTGCGGCTAGGGGAAGACGCGCTCGGCATCCGGGTTTCGCAAGATCAAGTGGAAGCGCTGATCGAACGAGAGAAAGGACGGGGCATTCCGGAAGCCCGCATCGTGCTGGCCGGATTCTCGCAAGGAGGCGCCATCGCCTTGCACACGGGTTTGCGCCACCCGGAATCCCTGGCCGGCATCCTGGCCTTGTCGACCTATCTGCCCCTCGCCTCCAGCGCGGCGGCCGAGGCGAGCCCGGCCAACGGCCACATCCCCGTGTTCATGGCACACGGATCATTCGACCCCATCATTCCTCTGCCCCACGCCCTCGCTTCTCGCGATCAGCTCGTTGCACTGGGGTGCGCCATCACCTGGCGCGAGTACCCCATGGCGCACACCGTGACGGCGCAAGAAATAACGGATATCGGCGACTGGCTGAAACACCGACTCGGCTTATAGGTCCGCCGAGACGCGCCGGCGCAGGAGGCCGTCAAGAAGCGGGAGAGGAACCGGGCGGCGACGAAGGGGGCGGAGTTTTCTCGACGATGACGGTCAGGACTTCGTCGCCGATGGAAAACGCCTGCTTGACCGTCCCCGTGACCCGGATCTGCTCGCCTTTCGCGGGCAATGGCCGGGTGGTCACGACGTTGATCGACGCCGTGCCGTCATTGAGGGTGAACCATTTGACAAAGACCAAGGAGAAGACATCCGTGACTTTGCCTTGCACCGTCACGGTATGGTCGGCATACTCGCGCGGGTTATCGAGTATGCTCTTGATGGGCACGGCGGCGGTGCACGCGACCAGAAGAAGGATCGGTGCGAGGACGGCGGCGACAGCCGCGCCTGTTCGACGACGCATGTCCGTTACTCGGGCCAATGCTTGATGTACCGCTTGAGAAGCTGGTTCTCAAAGCTGGCCTCGTGCAGGCATGCGCGGGCCACGTCGTGAAACGAAATGATGCCCAGAAGATTCTCGCCGTCCATCACCGGAAGATGCTTGATCCGATGCTGGGTCATCACGCCGCGCACGTAGTCCACGGTATCTTCCGGACTGCCGATGATGGGCTCGGTGCTCATGAGTTCGCTGACCGGGACGTCCTTGAGGTCGCAGCCGCGATCATGCATCGCCCGCATGATGTCGCGTTCCGTCACGAGGCCCACCATCTCGCCGTTCAACTTGACGACAAGCGAGCCGACGTCATGCAGCACCATACGCTTCACAGCCTCCGTCACGGGGCGGTCGGGGGAAATGCTGAAAACGTCATCGCCGCCCTTGACGGTCAGGATGTCACGGATAATCATCAAACGAGCCCTCACTTATGATGTTCGCCTGCCCCGAAGGGCCGGCTAGTCAGGGTACTCATGATCCCGGAGAACCATGAAGCGCACTCTTGGTGCCTGCAAGGCACTATTTTGGTGCCGATACCCGAAATTTCATTTTAGAGGTTCTCTTCTGGCGTTTCAATCTTTCGTTCGCCTTCCCCGTGCTGCGCGAAATTCCGGGCTGACCGCGCCATCCGGGGGTGCGCGCCCGGGGCCAGCCCGCCGCGTTCCCGGCGCACGTTCTCGGCTATTTGAAGCGGGCCAGATCGGGGTCCGTCATGGGCTGTTCCGGCAATCCGGTGATTTCGGGAATTTGCGACAGCCGCGGCATGCCGCCCAGCACCTTCACCTTGCCGCTCTTCCGGTCGCGCCATACCAGCGTCGGCGTGCCTTGGGAGCCGAATGCCGCCATCAACTGGCCGTTGGCCTGGATCGCGGCCACGCTGGCGGGTGCCGGCTTCGCAGCGGGCGTGAGCCCGCCTTCTTCGGCGCTCATGTTGAAGCGGGTTTCGTCCTGATCCAAGGCCGCTTCCCCGTTCTTGGCTTCCAGGATAGCGGCCGCGCGCCCCAGCGACGTGGGCTTGAGGAAGGCGACCGGCACCCAGCGGACCTGCAGGCCCACCTTCTCGTAAGGCTTGAGCGCCTGCCAGGTGTAATGGCAGAAAATGCAATTGGGGTCGAAGAAGACATAGACGATGGCCCGCGGATTATGCACTTGGCCCGCCACGACGTAACGGCTGCGCGCAAGGCGCGCAAACAACGGCGCATAGTCCGGTTTGGGGATGTATTTTTCGGCATACGTCGCCGTCAGGTTGCGCCCGCTCGCGTCGACGAGCACGCCGTCGACAATCAGGGTCTTGCCGTCGCTCGTGGAAAAGACGAGCTGGTAATGCCCGGCATGCTCGGTGACCCAGCCCGTGAGGCCGGAGGCGGCCGGGAAGTGCGTCACCACCTTGACGCCCGCTTTTTGGGCGGCTTGCAGCTGCGGCGGAAGCGTTTCGCCCCAAGCCGTGAATGACGCGAGGAGACAGGCGGCCGCCAGAAAAAGCCTGCCCAAAGGGTTCAGCCATCGCATAGATAAAGTTCCTTTCATTGACAACACCAGCCGTTCACAGCACGTTCCGGGTCAGGCAAACCCCTGGCTCCGTTCAGCGAAACAGTCCTCCAGGGATTGCGCCCACCCGGGCAGCCGCACGCCGAACACCCGATCGAGCTTCTCCTGCGAGAGCACCGAATAGGCAGGCCGCGCCGCAGGCAAGGGATATTCGGAGGTCGGAATGGGCGTCACGCGCGGGCGGGGCGCGCCGGGCGAGGTTCCAGCGTGTTCCACGATCGATGCGGCGAAACCCGCCCACGAGGTCTGACCTCCGGCAGCGACATTGTACAGGCCGCCGACCTCCTCCATGTCCCGGCCGACTCCTCGCGAGCCGAAGCGGCATTGCGCGAGGACCGCCGCCGTGGCCTCGGCGATCATCCGGCTCCAGGTCGGCGCCCCGATCTGGTCATCGACGACCTTGAGTTCCGGGCGCTCGCGCGCGAGGCGCAGGATCGTGAGCAAAAAGTTGCGGCCCCGATTGCCATAGACCCAACTCGTCCTGAAAATCAAATGGCGCGCGCCCGACGCCTCGATGGCGCGATCTCCTTCGCGCTTCGTGTGCCCATAGACGCCGAGCGGGGTCGGCACGTCCTCCTCGACATATGGGCGCCTCGCCCGGCCATCGAAGACGTAGTCGGTGGAGAAGTGCACGAGCACCGCCTTCTGGCGCACGGCCGCCTCCGCCAGGATGGCAGGCGCTTGCGCGTTGATCGCGCGTGCCGTCTCGGGCTCCTGCTCGGCCCGATCGACCGCGGTAAAGGCGGCCGCATTGACGATGAGATCGTAACGGTCGGCGCACACGCACACGCGCAGGGCATCGGCGTCCGCCAGATCGACGTGCTGCCGGCCCAGGGCGGTGAGCGAGCCGAGCGGGCTGAGTGTGCGCCGCAACTCGAAGCCCACTTGCCCGCCCGCCCCGAGCAGAAGAATCCGGCTCACTCGAACACCTCCGCCTCGCGCAGCCATTTGCCGGCCTGATCCTTGGCCGACAGAACGGGCTCGCCCTCGAGCGGCCAGGCAATGGCAAGCTGCGGATCGTCGAAGCGGATCGAGCGCTCCTGTTCCGGCGCATAGAAATCGGTCGTCTTGTACAGGAATTCCGCATGCGGCGAGAGCACCAGGAAACCATGGGCGAAACCCTTCGGAATCCAGGCCATGCGCTTGTTCTCGGCCGACAGCCGGAACGCCGTATGCTGCCCGAAGGTGGGCGAACGGCGGCGAAGGTCGACGGCCACGTCAAAGACTTCCCCTGCCACGCAGCGCACGAGCTTGCCTTGCGGCAGCCCGACCTGGTAATGGAGCCCCCGCAGCACGCCCTTCGCCGAACGCGAGTGGTTGTCCTGCACGAAGGCATCCTCGATCCCATACTCCGCCATCACGCGCCGGTTGTAGCTCTCGAAAAAGAAACCTCGCGCATCGCCGAACACCTGCGGCTCGAAAACGAGGACATCCGGAAGATCAGTATGCACGAGCCGCATAGCCCTCCCCCATGCTCAAAATATCCGCTCCGTCAGGAGTCCGCGCAGGTAACGCCCATAGCTGTTCTGCTCGCCCAGCGCCGCCGCCAGGCGGGCAAGATCGTCGGCGGAGATATACCCCATGTGGAAGGCGATTTCTTCAGGACACGCCACTTTAAGGCCTTGCCGCTTCTCCAGGGTTTCAATGAAGAGCGAGGCTTCCAGGAGCGATTCGTGGGTGCCGGTATCGAGCCATGCCATGCCGCGCCCCATGACTTGAACATCGAGGGCGCCTGCGCGCAGATAGGTCAGATTGACGTCGGTGATCTCGAGTTCGCCGCGCCGCGAGGGCGCGAGCCCGGCGGCAATATCCAGCACCTTGTTGTCATAAAAATAGAGCCCTGTCACGGCATAGCGCGACTTGGGGCTGGCCGGCTTTTCCTCCAGGCTGACGGCCCGGCCCGAACCATCGAACTCGACCACGCCATAGCGCTCCGGATCGTGGACGGGGTATGCGAACACCGTCGCCCCGGTCTCCTTCGCGCCGGCAGCGGCCAGATCATGGGACAGCTCGTGCCCATAGAAAATGTTGTCGCCGAGCACCAGGGCACAGGGCCGGGTCCCGACGAACTGACGGCCGATGATGAAAGCCTGCGCGAGCCCCTCGGGCTTGGGCTGGACGGCATAGGACAGGCTGACGCCCCAGCGGGAGCCATCGCCCAGCAACCGTTCGAAACGCGGGGTATCCTCCGGCGTTGAAATGATCAGGATGTCGCGGATGCCCGCCAGCAAAAGCGTCGACAGCGGATAATAGATCATCGGCTTGTCGTAGACCGGCAGGAGCTGCTTGGAAACCGCCTGCGTCACCGGATACAGGCGCGTGCCTGCCCCTCCCGCGAGGATGATGCCCTTGCGCATTGACTGTTGTCTCCCTTGGGCGCTATCTCAGGTAGCCGAGTTGCTCGAGTTTCAGCAAGATGCGCGCCACCGCCTCTTCGACCCCCAAGACGCTCGTGTCGAGCGCCAATTCCGGCGTCTCGGGCACTTCATAAGGATCGCTCACACCAGTGAACTCTTTGAGGAGCCCCTGCCGCGCCTTGGCATAGAGCCCTTTGCGGTCACGCGTCTCGCACACTTCGAGAGGCGTGCACACGTGGATCTCGACGAAGCCGCCGTGGGCTTCCACCATTTCACGGACGGCACGCCGCACGCTGGCATAGGGCGCAATCGGCGCGCAGATCGCGACCCCGCGGTTCTTGGTGATTTCGGCGGCGACGAAGCCGATGCGGCGCACATTGAGGTTCCGGTGCTCCTTGGAGAAGCCCAGTTCGCTCGACAGATGTTTGCGCACCACGTCCCCATCGAGGAGAGTGACGGAACGCCCCCCCAGCTGCAGGAGGCGCGTCGTCAGGACCCGCGCCAGCGTCGACTTCCCGGCCCCGGACAGTCCTGTGAAGAAAAGGGTGAATCCCTGCCGGTGGCGAGGCGGATGCGCCTGTTGCAGAAGCTCGACCACTTCCGGATAGGAAAACCAGTCCGGAATGTTCAACCCATCGGACAGCCGCCGGGACAGCTCCTCCTGCGACAGCGTCAAGGTGCGCGTGCCGCTCGGCACCTGGGCCGCCGGCATGTGCTGGGCACGGTCTTCGACGTAGACCATGGGTGGGAAGGCGATGAGCTCAACCCCGAGCGCTGCCTGCGCGCGCCCGGCCCACTCGCGCGTCTGCGCAGCCTCGGAGGCCTCGTCGGGCATTTCCCCCACGATCAGCTGGCTGCAGCCGTAGTTGCGGCTCACGATGGCCCGCGCCCAGACTTCCCGCAGCCCTGCCCCGCGCGCATGCAACGGCGCGACGGCGAGCAGCGTCGTGGCGGCCGGATAGCGCGCCTCGACGGCCTGGAGCGTCCTGATCAGCGCGAAGTAGGCGGCGCGATCGCCCGAGGCGTCCTCCGAGGCCGCATGGATCAGCAAATGGGCATCGCGCGCCAGGGCCGCACTCAGGGTGAACTCGACATGGGCGCGATGCATGGGCCGATCCGGCTGGAAAGCGATCACGCGGCGCCATCCGGCACGCGCAAAGCGGGCCCGCATTTCCGAAGGCGACAGCCGAAGCGCGGTGTAATCGTGGTGTCCGTCCAGCGAGGTTCCCGTCACCCGGCCCCCGATATACCAGGACCCTTGTTCCTCCAGAAAAGCCTGCGTGCGCGCGCGTCCTTTTTCGCCCGATCCGAATACGAGGCGCGCCTCGCGGGCCAAGTCCGGCTGCCACAGCTCTTCCACCTGAAGCACCGCCACCATCAGCCCCTCAGGATCGCGCAGCGCCAGGTGATCGCCGACGTGAAGCCGGCTCCCCAGGGCGGCGGAGACGTCCAGCACCACCGGCAGCGGCCAGAATTGGCCGTCGGACAGGCACGCGTGGGCCAGAACCTCCTCATAATCGGCACGGCCCATGAAGCCCTGCAGGGGGGAGTAGCCGCCGTTGAGCAGGAGCTCAAGATCGCACAGCTGGCGCGCGTTCAGGTCAACGACGGGGAATCGGACCGCCTCGCGTTTCAAGGCATCCAGATGGGCGGCATCGGCCATCCGATCGACGAGCGAGCCTCCGTAAGGAGCAATCAAGGGATCCATGAACAGGGTTCCTGAAGGAGGAGAAGTCGCTCACGTCCCATAATGCGCCGCCACCCATTTCACATATTCGCCGCTGGTCACGCTTTCGACCCAGGCCGGATGGTCGAGATACCACGCCACGGTCTTGCGGATGCCGCTTTCAAAACTCTCAGCGGGCCGGAAGCCCAGTTCTCGTTCGATCTTTCCGGCATCGATGGCATAACGCCGGTCATGCCCGGCCCGGTCTTCCACGAATTGGATGAGCGACGCGTAGGAACGGCCAGCGGGAAGAGGGCGCGCCTCGTCGAGCAGGGCACACACGGTCTTGACGACTTCGAGGTTGGTCATTTCGTTGCCGCCGCCGATGTTGTACGTTTCCCCGACGCGCCCGTGCGCAAGCACCCGCCGGATTGCGCTGCAGTGGTCATCGACGTAAAGCCAGTCGCGCACGTTCAGGCCGTCGCCATAGACCGGCAACGCCTGGCCGCGCAGCGCGTTGAGGATCATCAGCGGGATGAGCTTTTCCGGGAACTGGAATGGGCCGTAATTGTTGGAGCAGTTGGTCGTCAGCACGGGAAGCCCATAGGTGTGATGGTAGGCCCGCACCAAGTGGTCGGAAGCCGCCTTGGAGGCCGAATAAGGGCTGTTCGGCGCATAGGCGGTCGCCTCCGTGAAAGCAGGATCGTGCGCTCCAAGCGAGCCGTAAACCTCGTCGGTGGAAACATGGAGAAAGCGGAAGCCGGCGTGCGCCGGGCCGCTCAGGCCCGCATGGTAGGCGCGCGCCTCCTCCAGCAGATGAAAAGTCCCCACGACATTGGTCTGGATGAAATCTTCCGGGCCACGGATGGAGCGGTCGACATGGCTTTCCGCGGCAAAGTTTACGATGGCCCGGGGCTGATGCGCCTCCAGCAGGTGGGCAACCAAGGCACGGTCGCCGATATCGCCACGCACGAAGCAGTGCCGCGGATCCCCCTCGAGGCTCGCCAGATTGCGCAGGTTTCCGGCGTAAGTAAGCTTGTCCAGGTTGACGACGGGGGTCCCTTCCGTGGCCAGCCATTGCAGGACGAAATTGGACCCAATGAAGCCCGCGCCGCCCGTCACCAGTATCACCGACCCCCCCCTCCAGCGCCACCACCTGATTTGTTGATAAGACACAAATATTGCGGCCTGTCGCCTCGCGCCCCGAGCAGGCCAGATCTGCCCCTTTGCGGGTACAGTGGCCGCAAAGGCAGCGCCCACCTCATCAGCCGCATGATGCGGGCCCCGGCCGTCGACGGGCCGGTGGCGGGCGCGACGCCCTGCATGATAAAGCGCGGCGGCTGGGAGAGGCAAGCCGGGCGCAGCCGCGCTTCCCAGGCACGGTCCATGCTGCGCTGCCGTCAGGCATTCATCCGGCGGATCGTGCCTGCCCTATTATAGGCGGGAATCACGGCGGCATAGTGCTCGCCAGATGGCCTTTTGCCGTACCGCATCGCATCTGCCGGAAACCCGGTGACGGCCGCCGTCCCACTTGGCATCGCGATCGGCGCCCCGCTCCGCGCCGCCACGGCCGGCGGCCTTGCCTAAGCGCACGGGCTCAACTCGACATGCAATCGGCGATCCTCCGCATAGGCCAGATCGACGTTCGAAGGCTTCTGCCCGGCCATGGCGCTCAAAAGCGGCAGCGCCCGCGCGGCGGCGACGCCCGCGCGCAACCCTTCGAGTTCGGGCACCGTCATCGGCGTGGCCACGGGCGGACCCTCGCGCACCGAGGCCTCGAGCCACCAACGGCTCATGCGCGTTTGCGCCGGACGCAGCACCAAGGCGACTCCGAAAGCCGCGAGCGTCGGGCAGGCGCAGGCGAGCGGGGGCGGACCCGGCACGTCATAGGCCGCCAGCATTATGGACAGCCCCTCCGCCCGCACCTGCATGACCCCCTCCAGCAACGCGGCGGCGAACGTGTCGTCCTGTGCCGCCACGCTGGTGGAGGCCAAGGCCGCTTTCACGGCAATGCTCCAGTAACCGGCGGACGCATTATGGACGGAGTTGTGGAATCGCGTGGGGGAAACCTCGCGCTCGGGCTGCGCCAAGGCCTCACAAATCTGGTGCACCGTGTGCAGGTCGCCGTTGGCCGAACCGAACACGACGCCCAACTCCTCTGGATCGGCTTGCGCGTGGGCAGCCGCCTGGGCGGCCAAGTCGACCGCGAACTTGATAGGGAGACTCGCGCGGCGCCGCTCTCCTGCGGGAAGCTGAGGGGCGGCAGGCATCACCGCCGGAGCGGCTGTATAGGGCGCGCAGCCGGAGAGAACCCGGCATGCGTGTTCCCAATCCGGCAGTCCCGGACCGTTCACAGCCACGCCATCGACGAACACGCGCATCACGAAGCCCTGCCCAGCACAAGAGCGCAGTTGTTCCCGCCGAAACCGAAGGAGTTGCTGACGACACGCGAAACCGGCACAAAACGCGACTCGAGCAGCACCTGTCCCCGAATGTCCGGGTCCAGTTCCTCGGTATTCAGGCTTTGCGGGAGAAAGCCGTCAACGACGCACAGGCAGCCGATGATCGCTTCGGTAATGCCTGCCGCCCCCAGGGTGTGCCCGGTCCATCCCTTGGTGGAACTGCAGGGCGTCGCATTGCCGAAGACTCGTGTCATGGCGCAATCTTCCGCGCTGTCGTTGGCCGGGGTCGCGGTGCCGTGCAGGTTGACGTAATCGATATCCCCGGGCGCAGCGCCTGCGCGCTCGAGCGCAGCCCGTATGGCGGCTTCGGCGCCCCGCCCTTCCGGCTGGGGCGAGGACATGTGGTACGCATCGGAGCTCTCGCCATAGCCCAGCAAGGCCACCGGCGCCTGCCCGCCGCCCACAGGGAGGCGTTCCAGGAGCGCGAAGCCCGCGCCTTCCCCGACTGAAATCCCGTCGCGCGTGGCGTCCGCGGGTCGGCAAGGCCGCCGGGACACGAGTTCCAGGGAGGCGAATCCATGCAAGGTCGTGCCGCACAGGCTGTCGACACCGCCCACTACGGCGCAGTCGCAGATCCCCGCCGCCATCATCCGGTAAGCGCTGGCAAAGGCCTTGGCGCTCGACGAGCACGCCGTGGAGATGGCAAGCGCGGGCCCTTGCAGCCCCAGATAGGCGCGCACGAACGCGGCGCTCGAATAGGTATCATGCGTGTATCGGTAGCGAAAGCTCGAGGGCAGTTGTCCCGAATCGACGTCGCGTATCCGATAGGCGAGTTCCGTTTCGAGGATGCCCGAAGTGCTCGTGCCGACGACCACGGCGATCCGATCGGCCCCATAGCGGGCTCGGGCGTCGCGCACCGCGAGCTCGAAACCGTCCTGGCTGAGGGCCCACTGCGCCAGCCGGTTGTTGCGGCAGTCGAACGCGACGAGAGGCTGGGCGATCTCAACCGCTTCAAGAGCGTCGACGCGCCCGATGAAGGTGTCGAGCGCGATGTCCATGAAGTCGCACGGACGCAGTCCGGACGTCCCTTGGTGCAACGCCTGCCGGGTCGCCGCAATGCCGGGACCGAGACAGTTCGTCAACGTATAGTGGGTCAGTACCAGCGGTTCCATGATGGCATGAAAAGACCGTGGAAAAGCGACACTCGGCTGGACAGTCGTTGCCGCGCAAGCCTCATCGACGTGAGGCACAAGAACGCACCGCCCCCGTTAGACACCGGCCCGACGGCCCGCGACGCAGGCACGGTCGCAATGCCCATGAGTCAAGCATCGCCACGGGGCAGCGCCGTCTTGCGTCGGTATGCCCTTCATTTCGTGCGACGGGCGCCAACCGCCTCGGTCAGTGCCCGCAGGGAGGAAAAAATCCGGACGTTGTCCTTATCGTCCGAGCGCAGCTGAAAACCGTATTTCTTCGAGATTGCGAGCGACAGCTCGAGCATGTCGATAGAGTCAAGTCCCAGACCCTCGCCGTACAGCGGTGCGTCGGCCTCGATCGCCGATGGGTCAACGTCGAGATTCAGCGCCTCTACGATGATCTGGGCGACTTCCAATTCCAATGACACAACCTGGGACATAATCACATTCTCCGAACATGTCTGGCGCGAATCCCCCCAGGGATCCCGTCGCCGTTGATCCGCCCATCGGCCAAACCGGTGCCGCACGGAAAGCTCACGATTCGCCCAGAAGGGGAACGACGCCCTCCATCTCCACCAGAAGGTCGGACCGGCAAAGGTCCCCCTGCAGGCACATGATCCGCGGCCTTTTTCCCAGGTGCGCCCGCAGGGCGGGCAGCACGACGTCCAGATCCCCGGGGTGGCGCAGATACACCTTGAAGAGCGCCGCCTGCTCCAACGTCCCCGGGGCGGGCACGTCACCCAGGGCCTGTTCCATGACCACATCGATATTGGTCAACATTTCCTTGACCTGCGCCTGGACGTCACCGCTGTGCAAGGTTTCGTGCCCGACGATGCTGGCCGTGCCCGATATGAACAGATGGCGTGCGTGAGCGTTCCAGGACGTAAGCGTCGCCCGCGAGAAGGAAGGGCTCTTCGGCCCGTATTGCGGCGGGTAGAGAAAAGCGCTGACCTGTCTGGGATTCTCGATCTGCCGGCCTGGATGCTTGCCGGCAATAAAATAGACGCAAAAGCCCGCCGCCAGCGTCCCCACCGCCGTGGCCGCGGGCAACTCGCCGGCGAGCGGATAGTCGTGCGCCGCGAAGGCCTGATACCGTCCGATGCAAAATTGCCGATAGCGCTCCAACCCGCCCGTTTCACAATTGATCGCCGGGAAATAGTTCCAAATACGGCTGAGGTGGGGGAAGCCTTGTGCCATCGCGACGTCAAGCAGGTGCCGATAGGCATCGCACGCCAGTTGGGCGATGGCTCCATCCCCGACGTCGGGGATGGACAATCCGCCGATCATCACCTCGTCGTTGCGGCAGAACGAGATCCCTTCCTGGCACCCGTACGTCACGGGCGTTGCCGTGTGCCATACCTCGACGAATTCCTCGGGGCCCAACTGAGGCACCGCGACCGCGAGCCGGACCGCAGACACGCGAGAAGGCGGCTCCTGGCCGAAGGCGATGACCGCGGCAACATGCCCCTCGTGTTCGGCAAGATAGTGCGGCAGATCGCGCGAAAGCACGAATTCCGAAGAAATGGGGGACGAGTATGCTGCGCCTTCGACGTCGAGCATGCGCTCTCCGGCTTCTCGTGCGACGGAGGGGACGATAGGGAGTGCGGCACGGGTCATCTGCGCGATTCCCGCCTCAACGCCTGTCGCCCCGCGCGCCGCAACCCCGGACCCAACCAGGCTGGCCGATCCTTCCATGCGGGCGTTGACTGCTCATCCAACGGCGGGTGGCTTGCATCATTCTGGATATACCGCAACTTGGCTCACGCATCGCTGCTCACGTCAATCACAGCGGCCAAAGGCCACATCGGCCTCAGTGTCGATACGCCGCCGCCAAGGCGCCGGGCAAATCTGGGCGGAGAATCCTTTGCCGGCACAGTCTGGCGCCTCGCGCTCGTCGTTATTATGGGTGCTGGATCGCCGGGAGGATCCCCAGGCGCCCTTCGCTAGGCTGGCGCACCGGCCAAGCCACGCCAACACCGCGCGATTCTAGCACAGAATGCGGCCCACACGCGACCAGGGGGCCTCGCGCACGAGGTGGGTTGAGAACAGGACAAGCCCCCGGCAACACACGCCCGCCATCGGATTTGCGCGCAGTCGGCAGTGCGGAGCCGAACACCGTGCAAAGCCCCGGCTCATTCCGGCTTATACGCCTGATATTCCGAAAACATGCCGAGTTCCACCTCGCGACGCACCTGCCCGAAGCCGGCCTGGGCGAGCGTATGGAGCACGTCCTCCGGTGCGGCGCAGGCTTCGATCGTGTCCCAGTAATACCGCCATAGCGTGGAAGTCTGCCGGTTGCGCGCGAACACCTTGGCGAAGGCGGGCACGATTCGGCGAACGTACAGCTTGAGACAAAACGTGTGCAGACGACCTTCCGGACGCGTGATCTCGAGAATGCAGATTCGTCCGCCGGGTTTGAGGACGCGGAAAAACTCGGCAAACGCCAGGGACAAGTCGGAGATGTGCCGAAGCGCATAGCCCATGCTGAGGAAGTCGAAGGTCGCATCGGGGAACGGGATCTGCTCGGCACTGCCCTCAAGCAATTGCACGCCAGCCGGAACTTTCGCGTTCTCCAGCATGCCCGGACTCGGATCGACGCCGGTCACCCGGGCCGGATCGCCCACGATTCGCGCGGCCTGGCTCGCCACCAGCCCTGTCCCGACCCCCACATCGAGGGCGCGCATGCCCGGCTTCAGGCCCGCCCGGAGCAAGGCTTCATGGCGATACCAGCCACCGGTGCCGAAGCCCAGGACCTTTTCCATCCAGTCGTAATCGCAAGCGGTCTTGTCGAACATGCCGCGCACCCACCCTCGGCGCGCGCCTTCCGACTCATAGTATTCGGTGAGCGGAGGATGCGGGGCGCAGACGATTTCGCCTGTGCCGCCGTTCGGCTTGGACATGCTGCCCCCTGCGTGTGTGAGACTGGAGATTCGGATCGATACGACCGGATCTTATCATAAGCGCTCCCAAAAGACGCCCCCAGGCCCCAATGCGGATGGCCGCGCGGGCGACCCATTGACGCTCTGCAAAGGCGGCTTTTCGTTGTTGACAACTGGGCCCGCCATAAAGAAGAATACCGGGCTGGAGACGTTCGAACCTCTGGCGCTGCCCGACAGCGAAGCCACCCCATGCATCGGACCGACCCGGGTCGCGTCCTGGCCTTCCCGCCTGCACTGAGGGCGGGGGACGACCAAGGGCGCAACCGCGCGGGTTCGCATGAGGAACAAGCGAAACAAGACTCAAGCCGTGGCCCCCGTCTCCACGGACCCTCGCTGTGTCATGCGGGCTCGGATTTCATTTAATCGATCGGGATTTCATATGCAAAAGGGGGGCCCTGGGCCGGGATATCAACAATCGCCCCTCAGGCTACGCCATCTCTCGACCATCATCGGGCAGCATTTCTGGTTCAAGTTCTTTGGCACGACAGCGTTCACTTCATTGTTCTTTGTGGCCTACGTCTTCTTGCTCAGGCACCCGGCGTTCCCCGTGACCGTCGTGCCGACGATGGCGTTGGACCGTCTCATCGGTTTCTCTCCCATCGCGCTCCCCCTGTATTTATCCCTCTGGCTTTATGTGTCGCTCCCCGTCATGCTCATGACGACGCGAACCGCCATCATCGAGTTTGGCTACTGGATGGGGGGATTGTGTCTGTTTGGGCTGACCATCTTTTACTTTTGGCCCACCGCGGTGCCCCGCACTCACATCGACTGGTCGCGCTACCCGGGCATGGCTTTTCTCAAAGGGGTCGATGCGGCCGGCAATGCCTTCCCTTCGCTGCACGTCGCGACTGCCGTGTTCGCCTGTTTCTGGCTGAATCAGCAGCTCCGCTTGTACCGATGCGGCGCATACACAAGAAACCTCAACCTGCTCTGGTGCACCGGCATCGTTTACTCGACCATGGCCACGAAACAGCACATGGCCATCGACGTCATCGGCGGAATCAGCTTGGCCTTGGCCTTTGCATGGACTTGCAGTCGGGCGGTGCAATCGCGCGCCGGACACGCCAGCCACCTCTTCTGGATCGGGCGCGGATGGGCTGAACAGGATTAGATGAATGCGCGCATACATGCCCCCGATCCGTAACATCCTGATTCTTGTCGCCGGCGCCGCTTACCTCGGCATGGGCTACGTGGCGACAACGCGGCCCCACCCGCCCGTGGGCGCCGTCTTGATCAGCCTCGTGCCGCTCGGCGCGGCCGCACTCGCGAGCGCCTGGAAATCCCGGGTGCGCCTTGTGCTCATTCCGCTCTATTGCGTCGGTGCGCTGCTGCTCGGACTCTACTTCGACACCCTGCGCGATCACATCGCCTGGCTTTACTTCATCCAGCACGCGGGGGCCATGACGCTCCTCGCGCTGACCTTTGGCATCACCCTCAGCGGCAACCCGGACCAGGCGCTGTGCTCGCGCATCGCCGATTTCATAATCCCCGCCCCGCTTGATGCCGACTACTTTCGCTACACGTGGAAAGTCACCCTCGCCTGGACGACCTATTTCGCGATCAGCGCCTTCACGTCGATTGTGCTTTTCTTCCTCGCCCCCATCACGGCCTGGTCGGTCTTCGCAAACATCGTGACCCCCGTTTCCCTCGCCGCCATGTTTGCCGGCGAATACCTGGTTCGCCGGCGCGTGATCCCCGGCGGGCCGCGCCTGAGCATAGCCGCCACGATCAAGGCCTACCGGGCGTTTTCTCAGCAGTCCAACACACGCTAAGCCATGAAAGCAACGCTCCCGCTGCTGCCTGAAGTCGGAATGAGCAGGATCGTCGCACGCAGGAACAAGACGTCGGTGACCAAACGCGAGTTCCTGCGCGACGTCCTAGCGTTGGCCGAACGCCTCCCCCCTGGCCGCCACGTCCTCAACCTGTGCAAGGACCGCTACTGGTTTGCCGCCACATTATTCGCCTGCATCGTCGGGGACCGGCTGAGCGTGCTGCCCAGTACCATCACCCCTGAAATCGTCGCCGATTTTCGGCAGACCTTTCCTGACCTGGTCTGCCTCGGCGACCAAGCGGCGACGGATTACGAGCTGCCCTACGTCGCGGTTCAGTCCTGCACCGGCGAGCGCGCGTCGGCCGATAGGGCGATGCCGCAAATTCCAGCCGAGCAGACGGTCATGCTGGTCTACACCTCCGGCTCCACCGGCGATCCGAAGGAAAAAGCCAAGACCTTTGGGCAAATGTACCGGTGCATCGGCGCGGAGGCGAAACGGCTATGGGAAGCCGCGGGTGGCCCATGCGCCGTGCTGGGGACCGTGCCCTTCCAGCACATGTACGGCCTCGAATCGACCATCTTCCTGCCCCTGCTCGGCGACGGCCTCCTCAGCTCGCAACTGCCGTTCTTTCCGGCCGACGTGGCCTGCGCCTTGGCCGAAATTCCGGAACCGCGCCTGCTGGTCACCACGCCGTTCCACCTGCGCAAATTGCTCGAGGCCGACATCAGCTACCCGCCCATCGCGGTCATCCTGTCGGCGACGGCGCCGTTGTCGATTCGGCTCGCGGCCGAGGCAGAAGCCGGCCTGGGTGCCTCGGTCCTCGAAATCTACGGCTCGACCGAAACCGGCCAGGTGGCCACCCGTCGGCCGACCCGGAGCGAAGTGTGGGATGCGTACGAGGGCATCGAACTGTCACTGGAGAATGGCGCCGCGATGGTGAGAGGAGGCCATCTGTTGGCGCCGGAAATGCTTGGCGATGTCATCGAGCTGGACAGCCCGACCCGGTTCCGGCTGCTCGGCCGTCACTCGGACATGGTCAACGTCGCGGGCAAACGCAGCTCGTTGGCCTACCTGAACCACGTCCTCGCCGGCATCCCGGGACTGCGCGACGGGGCATTCTGCATTCCGGAAACCCATCCCGAACGCGACATTAGCCGCCTGGCGGCCTTCATCGTCGCGCCGGGCCTGCGTTCGCAGGACATCCAGGCAGCGCTGTTGCAGAAGCTGGACCCGGTGTTTCTGCCCCGGCCCATCGTTTTCCTCGATGCCCTGCCCCGCGATGGGAACGGCAAGATTTCCGCCTCTGCGATGGCAGACCTGATTGCCAGGCATATTCCATGACCGAGTCGACCTTTCGCCTGAGGCTCCCCTTCGAGCCCGACCACCCGGCCTTCGCCGGTCATTTTCCGGGGTATCCGATCATTCCCGGCGTTCAATTGCTCGACCGCGCCAAACGGCTCATCGAGAGCCGGCACGAGCGCACGCTCGGCGGATTGCAGATGGCCAAATTTTTCAGCCCAGCCGGACCGGGCGACGCGCTGGACCTGGAATACCGCCTGATCGGGGACAACGTCAGCTTCGAAATCCGCTGCGGCAACCGCCGCATCGCCAGCGGCACGTTCACCGGGTGACGCCCATACCGCGCCATGACATCCACGCCAGACGACGGAAAGACCCCACCCCCGGAATGGCAGCGCCAAGAGGAACGCGGCAGCCTCTTCTGGCTCCGCCTGATGAGTCGTCTATCGCTGTTGTTCGGGCGCCGGCTGTCGCGCCCCCTCCTCTATGGCATCGTCCTCTATTTCGTGCTGGCCGCCAGCGAAGCGCGCAAGGCCGCTCGAGCCAACCTGACGCGCATCCTCGGACGGCGGGCGCGCTGGCCTGACCTGTACCGGAACGTGTTCGCTTTCGCCAGCACGATCCACGATCGCACGTACCTCCTCAACGACCGTTCCGATCTGTTCGACATCCGCACGGCGGGGGCGGAGACCCTGCACGCCGTCCATGCCACGGGCAAAGGCTGCTTGCTGTTCGGCGCCCATCTGGGCAGTTTCGAAATACTGCGGGGGATTGCCCGCGATCATGGCGGTCTCAATGTCGCTGCCGCGATGTATCCCGAAAACGCACGCCGACTCAACGACACCCTGGCCGCCATCAATCCCGACGTGATACTGGACGTCATCGCGCTCGGGCAGTTCGACGCCATGCTGGCGATCCACCAGCGATTGGAGGAGGGGGCGATGGTGGGCGTCCTGGCCGACCGGGCCAGTGGCCAGGACAAATATATCGCCATGCCGTTCCTGGGCGCGACCGCGGGGTTTCCGTCGGGCCCGTTCCGCATGGCGGCGATGCTGCGCCAGCCCGTTTTTTTCATGTCCGGCCTCTACCGGGGGGGCAACCGGTATGACATAAGGTTCGAACTGCTGGAAGACTTTGCCGAGCCGCCCGCAGGCCGGCGGGAGGACATTGCCCGCGCGCTCCTCGAAAAATACGTCGCGGCCCTCGAGCGGCACTGCCGCTCGGCCCCATACAACTGGTTCAATTTCTATGATTTCTGGAATACCATATAGCGACCCATGAAAATCACAGCCTCGCTCCGTCTTGCCGCCGCCATCCTCTGTTTCCTGACCCTCGCCGTACCCACCGCCCGAGCCGGCGACTGGCGCGTGCCGCAACTGATGCAGTTGTTGGCGCAGAACAAGTCCGGCACAGCCACATTCGTGGAAAAAAATTACCTCTCGGTGCTCAACAAGCCCGTCATTTCCTCAGGCGACCTGTCGTTCGTTGCACCGGACAAGCTGGAAAAGCGCACGCTCACCCCTCGGCCCGAGACGCTGACGCTGGACGGAAACATCCTGACCATCGCGCTGCCCGGCAAGCGCCCGATGACGGTCAGCCTCAGGCAGCATCCCGAAATCGCCGCCTTCGTCGAAAGCATCCGCGGCACGCTCGCCGGCGACCTGAACGCACTGCAGGCCTTCTACACGCTCAAGCTCGGCGGTACACCCGAGCGGTGGCGGCTCACGCTGAAACCGAAATCGGAAAGACTGGCCCGCATCTTCGATCGCATCGTCATCCGCGGCACACAGGCGGACATCCGCTTCATCGATCTCGACGAACGCGACGGCGACCATTCCGAGATGGCCATTACCCAGAGCGACATCAGGCGATGAAGGTGCTGGGAAAACATTTTGCCCTCCTCGTCTGGCTGGCGGGCTTGGTGGCCTGCGTCCTGGTCATCGCGTCGACCCGATTCGTTTCAGACCTGTCCGCCTTCATGCCCCACGCGCCGAACGAGCGCGAGCAGGTGTTGATATCCCAGGTCCGCGACGGCATCATCGGCCGCCTGATCATGATCGGCATCGAAGGCGGCGATGCCGCGCAGCGGGCCAGACTGTCCCATGAGCTCGCCGGCGGGCTGCGTCGAAGCGGCTTGTTCATGGGGGTGCAAAATGGCGACGAGGCCACACAGGCGCGCGACCGCGCCTATTTCTTCCAGAACCGTTACCTGCTCAGCCCAGACATCACGCCTGAACGCTTCACTGCGGGCGGGCTGCATGCGGCCATCGCCGATTCCGTCGCTGCGCTTTCGGACGAATCCGGCATGCTCTTGAAGCACATTTTCCCACGCGATCCGACCGGCGAAATGCTGCAACTTCTCGGCCAGTTCGACGGCGGCAGCCAACCCCGCCACCTGGACGGCGTCTGGGCCTCAAGAGACGGTACGCGTGCCGTGATGCTGGCCTATACCCGCGCGCCGGGCACCGATACCACGGCGCAGGCTCGGGCCATCGCCACCATCCGCCAGGTCTTCGGCAAACTCCCGGGCCTCGAGCCCGACAACCGCATTCTGATGAGCGGCACCAGCGTATTTGCCGTCAAGTCGCGGAACACCATCGAAGGCCAGGTGGCACGCCTCGCCAGTGCCAGCCTGCTCCTGGTGGTCTGCCTGCTCCTGCTCGTCTATCGTTCGCCGCGTCTGCTCGCCTTCGGCCTGTTGCCCGTCCTCTCCGGCGCACTCGTTGGCATCACCGCGGTCAGCCTCGCCTTCGGCAAGGTTCAAGGCCTGACCATGGGCTTCGGAACGACGCTGATCGGCGAGGCCGTCGATTATTCGATCTATTTCTTCGTACAGCGTTTGGGGCAGGCCCGTCTGGCCCATTTCTGGCGCACCATCTGGCTCGGCGTCGCCACCTCCATCGCCGGTTTCGCGGCCCTGCTCTTTTCAGGGTTTCCAGGCCTGGCTCAACTGGGCGTCTACACCATCAGCGGCCTGATCGCCGCCGCTCTAGTCACGCGCTATGTGCTGCCCGCGCTGGTTCCCGCCAACCTCAGGGTACGCAGTCTCGACAGGCTGGGCCTTGCGCTTGAGGCCGTCATCGATCGCGCCCAGGCCCTGCGCTGGCTGCCCTTGTTGCTCGCCCTGGCAGGCGCAAGCGTGGTCTACCTGCACGCAGGCAAGGTCTGGAACCCCGATCTGTCCAGCCTAAGCCCGATTTCCAAGGCCGATCGGCGAGTCGATCTCACCTTGCGCCGCGACCTCGGGGCACCCGACCTGCGCTACATGGCCGCCTTCACCGCCCCCAACCAAGAGCTGGCGCTCCAGGGCGCCGAAAAGGCCGGCGCCGTTCTTCACACCCTGATGCGGGACAAGTTGATCGCCGGTTTCACCACACCGGCAGCCATACTGCCCAGCCTGGCCCTGCAGCGGGCCCGGCAGGAGGCGATCCCAGACCCGGCCACGCTCCGGCGGAACTTGAAACAGGCGCTGGTGGGCCTGCCCGTCGACATCGACAAGCTCCAGGGCTTCCTGAGCGACGCAGGCTCGGCACGCACGCGTGCGCTGCTCACGCGCGCCGATCTCGACGGCACCTCGGCCTCGATGTTGTTTGATTCCCTGCTGGTCAAGCGAAGCCATGACTACCTCGTCCTGATGCCGATACGCGCACCCGCCCGCGACGCCGACGCGCCGTTGGACATCGCGCGCATCCAGAAGGCGCTGCAGACAACACACCTTCGGGACATCATGACCATCGATCTGCTCAAGGAAACGACCAGCCTCTTCGAGAACTACCGGAACGAAGTGCTCGCCATGTCTGAGATCGGCACTCTGGTGATCGTCGGTCTGCTGTTCATCTCGCTAAAATCGGTGGCGCGCACGGCGCGCGTCGTCGCTCCGCTCATCGCGGCCGTCGCCTGCGATGTCGCACTGATTCTTCTGAGCGGTACCGAGTTGACCATTCTCCATCTGGTCGGTCTGCTGCTGGTGGTGGCGATCGGTTCCAACTATGCCTTGTTCTTCGAACGCCTCAATCGCGCCGGCAGTCCCGCCGAATATCGCCAGACCCAGGTCTCGCTCGTGGTGGCCAACCTCACCACCGTCGGCAGCTTCGGCATCCTGGGCTTCTCCAGCATCCCCGTGCTTTCCGCGGTCGGCATCACCGTAAGCCTGGGCGCCTTCCTCTCGCTGGTATTCTCCGCCATTCTGTCGGGCGGCCGATTGCAGAGCACCCCGACGCCGGCGGTCCTGCCGTGACCTTGGATTGACCATGCAGCCATACCTGAAGCGGATGCTGCTCGATCTGTCGACCGAACCCTACCGCGCCACCGGCTACGTCAATTACCGCTGGGCGCGTGGGAAACTCGGCGGCGACCCGATCTTCCCCGCACTGATAAATCCAGC